>NZ_JAIUHE010000003.1:0-298046 GCF_020164995.1 Mesorhizobium sp. CO1-1-11 | reverse complement strand
CCCCCCCCCCCCCGCCATTCTTCGGGCCTCAACAAGGTCTTGGCATCCATGGGATTCGATAGGATTGCTCCGGCGTCCTGGCCGTCTCGCGCGCGCGGCTCATTAACCACCGGCAAAATATCCGGTGGGGTACGCGATCGCATAATGGGTGTATACTTGTATGGCGGTGCGGGCATTATATGATCCGTGCCTTAACCTGTGCCGACTTCGAGAGGATCGACACTTGCAGCATGCCACGCCTGCCGCCCCCGCAGTGCGCGAAACATTGGAGCGACTGCTTGCCAGCGAAACGTTCGGAAGATCCGAACGGGCACGCAAGCTGTTGCGTTATCTTGTCGAGCGCGAACAGGCAGGCGAAGCCGACAGGCTCAAGGGCTTTTCCATCGCCATGGATGTCTTCGGCAAGGACGGCGATTTCGATCCTTCGACCGATGCGGTGGTGCGGGTTCAGGCCGGCCGGCTGCGCGACTTGCTGCAGCAATATTTCGCCAATGAAGGTGTTGCCGAGCCTGTCCGCATAGCCATTCCGCGCGGCGGCTATGTCCCGGCCTACGAGCTCAATGCGATCCGCTTGCCTGAGACGGCCGAACTCGCCATCCAGACGGGAGCGGCGGCGGCTCCATCGGCGCAACGCGGCACTGCCGAGAGTGCCATTGCGGCCCCTGCCTTACTGGCACCGATGGTTGCGCCGGCGCCGTCGGTGGCACGTCACCTCAGATTCTTCTGGATGGCGATCGCCGTCGTCATCGCCATGCTTGGTGTTCTGATCCTGCGTCAGGGCAGCGGTGCGCTGCTGGCAGGCGGCGACCTTGCGGCCACGCTCGAGACCGCAGGCCTCACCGGCAGCATCGAGCCGTCTCCCGCCAGCGAGGCCTTGCCGCTCGTCTACATCGCCGTCAAGGCCAGTGGCACGGATGCCAGCCGTGTCGCCGCATCGCTGCGCGCCGGCCTGAGCGGTTTCGATACGATCGACTTCATCGGTCGCGACGCGGTCGCCACGACCGATCCGGCCACCAATGCCACAAGCTTCATCTTCGATATTCTGCCTGGGCCGGATACGGGCGAAATCACGATTGAACTGCAGAGCGTGGCGACCGGACGGGTGCTTTTGTCGCGCAACCTGACCGCCGCCGACAGCGCACCGACCGCCGTCGAGAACCGTATAGCCGGCATTTTGACGTCCGCTCTTCCCGCTTCCGGCACGATCTACAGCTATATCGAACAGAGCGGCATTCAGACCGTCCTCACGCAATGCCTGACGCTCAACGACAAATATTATCTCGACCAGAACGCCCGGACCCACGAGGCCGCCTATCGCTGCCTCGAAACCCTCGCCGAACGCGGCGCCAAGTCACCGCTGGTCTACTCGGAACTCGCTTCGCTGCACCTGGAGGCCGTGAACGACCACTACGCCTATCCGCCGGATGCCACGATCGAGAAGGCGATGACATTTGCCCATCGCGCCGTGCAGATGGGACCGACCAGTCCTTATGCGCATCGCTCCTACGGCTACATCAATTCGCGTCTTGGCAACGCTGACGAGGCGCTGCGCTGGATGCGCAAGGCCTATGACCTCAATCCCTACGATCTCGCCATGGCCGCAGCTTACGGCTATGGGTTGATTTTCGCTGGCAGGTATGCCGAGGGGACGCCGATCCTGGCCCAGGCGGTGGACGCCTCCAGCGGTCATCCGACATGGTGGGATTTCGGACTTTTCGCCGGCGAACTCATGCTTGGCGACACGAACAAGGCCGCCATCGCCAGTTCCTCTTTGAGAACAACCGCAACCAAATCGCACTATCTTGCAGCCCGGCTGATCGGTGCCAAGATCGCCGGCCAGGACAATCTGGCGCGCAAGCTGCTCGACGAGCTAACCGCCAAATTTCCGAAATTCACCGCCGATCCGCGCGCGACCTTCATCGACCGGAAATATCCGCCCGATCTGACCGAGCGGCTGGTTGGGGCCCTGCGCGCGGCGGGCCTCGGCAACGCGAGCTGACGTCCCACCAACGGGTTGTTTGGACCAACCGAATTGTTGGCGCCGAAAGTAGGTGGCAAACCCCCGATACGACGGATTTGTCGGCTTTGTCAGGCGACTTCGCAAGGTCGAGAGAGCGCAAACGCCAGTCGTCGCGAAAATTTTACTGGCCATCGTGCTGGACAAGGAGCAATCCAGCCGCATTCCCATCTTCCCGTCCCGTAATCTTCCCGTCCCGTAATAAGCTTTCACATTTCAATGATCGCATCGCTTCACGCCACCGAACAGGGTGCTGGCTCGAAGGCCATCGCCCTGCTGCATGGTTTTGGCGGCTGCCACGGTGTCTGGCACGAAGTGATCCCGTCGCTGTCGCCTGCGGTGCGCACACTCGCTTATGACTTGCCGGGGCACGGGCTGTCGCTCGATTTCCCCGGCGCCGGCCCGGCCAAGGTGGCGGCAAGGGCCGTCCTGACCGATCTTGCCGCGCGATCGGTGAAGCGCGTTCATCTGGTGGGCCACTCGATGGGCGGCGCGGTGGCGACGCTGATGGCACTGGCCGAACCCGAGAGGGTGGCCTCGCTGACACTTCTGGCGCCGGGCGGCTTCGGCCCCGAGATCAACGGCCCGCTGTTGCGCCGCTTTGCCGCCTCATGGGATCCCTCCGACATCCGGGCGTGCCTAAGCGCGATGTCGGGACCGCTGACGCGCGCCGTCGACCGCACCGTGGATACCCTTCGCGACATGCGCGAGCGACCCGGCCAGGTGGAGAAACTCATCGAGATTGCTGCCGCCATGACCAGCGACGACCGGCAGGGCGTCATCCCGCACGACCGGTTGGACACACTGACCATGCCGGTGATGGTGGTATGGGGGAGCAATGACCCGATGCTACCCGTTACCCAAATGGATGGTCTGCCCGCGCGATTTCACGTGCACCACGTGCTGGAGGCTGGCCATATGCTGATCGAGGAGGCGCCCGATCTGGTCGCCGCGATCATCCAGCGCAACACGAACCGCCGCGCCAGGCCCTTGCGCCCGAAACTCGCTGCGACCGGCTGAGACGTCCCGCGCGGCACCAAGCGGGCGCCTTGCCGTCTTGATCTCGCGAGTGCATTTTGCCTTCGGCTGTGTTAACTGCCTGTTAACCAAACCCGCGAGGCCACGCCGATGAAGGACGCAGGCGAGAAGATCGATCCGTCAAAGAAACTGTCCGATGCCATCCGTGATGTGAAGAATGCCTTCGCTGACCGCGACGATGTCGTCGTCGACATGCGCGAGGCGCACCGCATGCGCCTGGACCTGTTGGCCGCGGACCTCGCGCCCATCTTCGCCGACGTTCCAGCCGACATGGACAATTTCGACTTTGTCGTCTCCTCGGGGCTGCAGCCGCGCCTGTGGATCGACGCCGTCAGCCATGTCGCGATGGGACGCGACCGTCGCACCTACCGCTTCCTCAAGGATACACGCATTGGCCGGGTCGTGCTTGCCGAGTCGACCGAGATGAAGCTGGTCGCCGATTCCGTGACGCGTTATGTGGCCGAGCGCATCGTCGAGCGCCAGAGGATGATGGAAGGTGGCGTCGAGCCGGCGGTCGCCGGCATGAAACGCGCCCAGGTCGCGGAAGCCGAGCCACCGCTGCGAGCATCGACGCAAGGCAAGGGCTGGTCGGCCTTCCTGTCCGGGCTTGGGCTGGTCGCCGCCGGCGCGCTGGTTGGTCTGGCGGTGTCGGCCGCGCTGCTGTGGGACCGCATCTCGGCCATGGTTCTCAACTGGCGGCCATAGCCTCGCCGGGCTCGACCCCGAGTTCCAGGCTCTGCAGGTCGGAAGGCGGCATTGACGGTCCGGTCAGACCGCGCCGCGTCAGGTGGATACGCCAGTTACCCTTTTCGCCGTCGATATCGAACAGATTGTACTGTGCTGCCGGGTGATTGCCGCCAGGCGCCTGGCCGGCGGCGGCGACGCCGACGACCGGGATCTTTGCACCGCGAAGCCCAATCTGGAACAGCGACGGCAGATGCGAATGGCCGTGCAGCACAAGCTCCGCGCCATGGCGACGGACGATTTTGTGGAAGCGGGCGATGCCGAACAGCCGCTTGTGCTGGGAGACGGCGCCCCGCAGGGGCGGATGATGGATCATGATCGCGCGGAACAGCCCTTGCTTCGCCGTGCTCTCGAGTATCTTGCCGAGCCGAGCCGCCTGCCCCTCCATGAAGAAACCATTGGCCATGAAGGGCGCCGTGGCGCGCGCCGTCGAGACCCCGATCAGCGCGACATTGCCGCGCACGCGCAGATAGGGGAAGGCATTGCGGTCGACCGGCGTGTTGACACCGTCGCCGCTCATCCACGCCGCCCACGACCGGCAGACCTTGTCGAAGGCGCCGGGCACATAGGCATCATGGTTTCCCGGCACCACCGAAACGTCACGCGGTGGCCCCAACGTCTCCAGCCAGTGTTTGGCCATCTCGATCTCACCGTCGAGCGCCAGGTTCACGAGGTCGCCGGTGACGGCGAGATGGTCCGGGTTTTGCGCCTTGATATCGGCGACGATGGCGTCGATGACGGCGTCGTGCATGTGGCGGCGGCGGTTGCGCTGCCAGTTGACGTAACCGAGCACGCGCTTGGAGGCGAGATCGCGATAGGATACATCGGGCAGCGGCCCCAGATGGACATCGGAAATATGCGCGAGCCTGAACATCCCTCCTTCATAGGCGACGTGCGCGCCCCTTTCCACCCACGGTTTCGCTACTGATGGCGAGCGACGAGGAGGCTCCGTTCCGCCAGACCGGCTGGGCGGGTTTGAGGGCCCGGCTGTTCCATCTCTATTTCGTGCTGCGGCGGCCAATGACGCTCGGTGTGCGCGGCCTGATCCACGATGCCGCCACCAATTCCGTCTTCCTCATCCGCCATACCTATGTGCCCGGTTGGCAGCTTCCCGGCGGCGGCGTCGAGGTCGGCGAGACGATGGCCGAAGCGCTGGCGCGCGAACTTTACGAGGAAGGCAACATCCAGATCACGGACGCGCCGATTCTCAAATCGATGCATTTCAACCGCCGTGCCAGCCGGCGCGACCATGTCGGCTTCTACCTCGTCGAGCATTTCAGCCGCACCGCACCGAAACTGCCAGACCATGAAATCGCCGAGGCCGGCTTTTTCCCGCTCGATCGCCTGCCGGAGGGCACGACGCCGGCAACGCTGCGGCGGATCGCCGAAATTTTCGCCAACGTGCCAGCATCGCCCTATTGGTAGTCAGGCAGCAGCCCTTCCGAACCGCGCCCGATCATGCGGCGCGCCATAGTCGAGCGTCGGCCCGACCGGCACGATCCGGGTCGGGTTGATGGTCTCGTGGCTGCCGTAATAATGCGCCTTGATGTGGCGCAGGTTCACGGTCCCGGCGACGCCAGGCACGCTATAGAGGTCGCGCAGATAGTTCGACAGGTTCGAATAGTCGGCGATGCGGCGCAGGTTGCACTTGAAGTGTCCGACATAGACCGGGTCAAAGCGCACCAGGGTGGTGAACAGCCGCCAGTCGGCCTCCGTGATGCGATCACCCACTAGGTAGCGCTGCCTGGAAAGGCGATGTTCCAGAGTATCGAGCGCCGAAAACAGCGCGCCGAACGCCTCCTCATAGGCCGCTTGCGTGGTGGCGAAACCGGCTCGATAGACGCCATTGTTGACGGCGGGATAGACCAGCCCGTTGATCGCGTCGATCTCGCCGCGCAAGGCCTCGGGGTAGAAGTCGAAGCTGGCGTCGCCCCATTCGTCGAAGGCCGAATTGAGCATCCGGATGATCTCGGAGGATTCGTTGGAGACGATCGTCTGTTCCTTCTTGTCCCACAGCACCGGCACCGTCACCCGGCCTGAATAGGCAGGATCGGCCTTGGTGTAGATCTGGTGCAGGAAGTCGAGACCATAGAGCGTGTCGCCGGTGGCGCCGTCCTCGGCGAGAAACGTCCAACCGTCCGCGCCCATGAAATGGTGAACCACCGAGACGGAGATGATGCCTTCCAGCCTCTTCAGCGTGCGAAAAATCAGCGTCCGGTGCGCCCAGGGACAGGCGAGTGAGATGTAAAGGTGATAGCGGCCGGGCTCCGCCTTGAAGCCGCGACTGCGGCCTTCGGCGGGTTTGCCGTCGTGCGTGATCCAGTCGCGCCATTGCGACTGCGCCCGCACGAACTTGCCGCCACTGTTCTTCGTGTCGTACCAGCGATCCTGCCATTTGCCGTCGACGAGCAATCCCATGAATTGTCCTTTCGGGTTTCCCGTCATGTAGGGCGCGATGCGGCAAGGCGGAAAGCATCCAGGGCTGAACAGATCGTCAATCGGTAGTGCCAGCGAACGGGTCGATTGCGGCGGCGCAAAATTGATGCTAGCGGACACTCCGCATGTTCGACTTTGCTTTGATCCGGTTTGACCGACGACGAAAGGGCGCCCGCGCTTGATGAAGCGCTGACTGGCGAATGCTGCCGTTTGCAGCAACCTTTCCTCCTCTACCGGAACGCAAAGACCATGAGCCTTGCCGACGTGAAATACCTGCCGGAAACTCCGGCGCATGACCCTCAAATCGAAGCCATTAACGACGAGGCCTTCGGCCCCGGCCGTTTCGTGCTGGCCGCCTACAAGATCCGCGAGGCCGGCGGCCACGAGCGCGCCCTGTCCTTTGTCGCGGTCGACGGCGACCTCGTCGTCGCCTCGGTGCGCATGACCCGCATAGCGGCGGGGGCCGGCCGGGCGCTGATGCTTGGGCCACTCGCGGTACGGCCGGCCTTCAAGAACCTCGGCATCGGCCGCCGGCTGGTAGCGATCGCGCTGGAGGCGGCCGCCAAGGCTGGCGCGCCGGCCGTCATCCTGGTTGGCGACGAACCTTATTACGGGCCGCTCGGCTTCAAGCGCATCCCCCGTGGTCAGATTTCGATGCCTAGGCCTGTCGACCTCGACCGCCTTTTGTCGCACGAGATCACGCCCGGCGCGGTTGCCAGGCTTTCCGGCGAGGTCGGTCACGCCAGCCAGGCCAGGGCCGCCGAGCACGTCTAGGCGATGGCTTGACCCGGCCTTTCAATCCGGGCCTGATCCGTCCCTGTTTGATAGCAAGCCCATTCTCACGGGAAGGATGACGCCATGAATCCCAGCGGCCAGATAGCAATCGTGACCGGCGGCGGCTCCGGCCTTGGCGAGGCAACCGCTCGTGCGCTTGCCGCCAAGGGAGCCAACGTTGCCATCTTCGATGTCGGCATCGAGCGCGCGGCCAAGGTCGCGGCCGAGATCGGCGGCATCGCCGTCCAGTGCGACGTCGCGAGTGCCGACAGTGCCGTCGCCGCCCTGGCCGAGGCTGCCGCCAAGCTGGGCGAGCCGCGCATCCTGGTCAATTGCGCCGGCATCGCCATCGGCGTGAAGACGATCGGCAAGGATGGACCGCATCCGCTCGACCAGTACCGCAGGGTGATCGAGGTCAATCTGATCGGCACGTTCAACATGATCCGCCTGGTCGCCGACCGCGCCGCGAAACTCGAGCCGCTGCGGGGCGGCGAGCGCGGCGTCATCGTCAACACCGCTTCGGTCGCCGCCTATGACGGCCAGATCGGCCAGGCCGCCTATTCGGCTTCGAAGGGCGGCGTCGTCGGCATGACGCTGCCGGTGGCGCGCGATCTCGCCCGATCCGGCATTCGGGTCTGCACCATCGCGCCCGGCATCTTCAAGACGCCGATGATGGCCGGCATGCCGCAGGAGGTGCAGGATTCGCTGGGCGCCGCCGTGCCTTTCCCGTCGCGCCTCGGCGAACCATCCGAATATGCCGCGCTTGCCCTGCACATCGTCGAAAACCAGATGCTGAACGGCGAGACCATCCGCCTCGACGGCGCCATCCGCATGGCGCCGAAGTAAGGCGTGTCGCCCCAAGCTGCGAAGCGGTTTGCGCGGGCACCTCCCCTTGCCAAGTCCGGCATCATCGGCTGACAAGTGGAATAGGAAATCAACTTGGCAGGGCGAGAAACCTTGGACGATCGAAAGAAGGATGTCATCCGCGAGACCGACGCCGAGGCGATCCGCCTGGCGAAAACGCTTCTGCGCAGTGCCCGTTTCGGCGCCCTGGCGGTGCTGGAACCGGGGACCGGGGCGCCGCTGGCGAGCCGGGTCGGCGTCGCCACCGACATTGACGGCGCACCGCTCATCCTGGTGTCGATGCTCGCGGCGCACACGTCGGCCCTGCTTGCCGATCCCCGCTGTTCCCTTCTGCTCGGGGAGCCCGGCAAAGGCGATCCGCTGGCGCATCCGCGGCTGACGCTGGCCTGCCAGGCCTCGCGGCTGGAGCGCGGCTCGCAGGCCCAAGCTCGCGCCGCGCGCCGCTATCTCAACCGCAATCCCAAGGCGAGCCTCTATGCCGGGCTCGGCGACTTCTCAATCTTTCGCCTTGAGCCGCAGCGCGCCAGTCTCAACGGCGGCTTCGGCAAGGCCTATCTGCTCGACCGGGCCGATCTGGTCACCGCCGGGCCGATTGTCGAAGAGCTCGCGGCGAGCGAACAGTCAGCCGTCGAGCACATGAATGCGGACCATCTCGACGCGATCGCCAACTACGCCCATCATTTTGCCAAGGCGCCAGGTGCTGGCTGGAGCATCGCCGGGCTGGACGCCGATGGCATGGATCTGGTGTCCGGGGACGATGTTTGCCGGGTATTCTTCCCACAACCACTGGCAAATTCGCAGGAATTGCGTCCCGTTCTGGTTGAAATGGCGAGGGCCGCCAAGGCGGCATCCTAGGCGCAAAGCGAGATTAAATTGCATTTGATCAAAAGCAACGCTTGAGATTTGAAAGAAATGTTCTAGGCTTTAGGTGTGGTGCTGACTCGTCGGCACCTTCACACGTGAATTTATGGATTCAGGCGCCATTGCCCCCATGGCGCCTCGATGAGCAAACAGCATGGGGCATCAATGGTCTCGACAAAGCTAATCGCCAACGCCGAATCAGCTGCCGAATTTCTGATGCTGATGGGCAACGAAAAACGGCTGTTGATCATGAGCTATCTGATCGACGGCGAAATGTCGGTCGGCGCCATCGCCGAAAAGGTGATGCTTAGCCAATCCGCCCTCTCGCAGCATTTGGCCAAGCTGCGGGCGCTGGACCTCGTGGACACCCGCCGCGATCGCCAGATGATCTACTATTCCTGCAAATCCGATGCCGTGCGCGAACTGCTCGCCATGCTGGAAGGCATTTTCGGCGGCGGCAAGGAGGATCTGTCCCAAATGGCGCAGAGGTTGCGCCGCGCCGGGACTTGACCGGACGCTGCCGCGGTCGTTTACCTCGCTGACGATTTCCGGAGCGTGGTTGGTGTGTCTTTCCCGGCGCACGGACCGCGCTTTCCATTGTTGAGCGGGACATGGACCCAATTCGCATCGACGATCCACGCGATCCGCGCGTCGCAGCCTATCTCGATATTCGCGAGCGCGATCTGGCGGGCCGGCAAGGCCGCTTCGTCGCCGAGGGCAAAGTGGTGCTCGACCTGCTTTTGTCGTCGAGCCGCTTCACCGCCGAATCCATCCTGATCCTGGAAAACCGGCTTGGCGGCCTGGAGGAGGTGCTGCGCAAGGCGCAAGCGGACCTGCCGGTCTACGTCGTCGCCAGCGGGGTGATGGACGCGATTGCCGGATTCCACATGCACCGCGGCATCCTGGCCATCGGCCGCAAGGAGACGCCGCAGCCGGCCGGGTCATTGCTGGATGCCTTGCCCGCTCAAGCCCTGATCGTCGTGCCTGTCGGCATCGCCAACCACGACAATATGGGTTCGATCTTCCGCAACGCCGCCGCTTTCGGCGCCAATGCGGTGCTGATGGACGGGACATGCTGTGATCCGCTGTACCGCAAGGCGATCCGGGTTTCGGTCGGCGCCGCGCTCAAGATCCCTTTTGCGTCCTTCACCGACACCGCGGGCTTCACCGCGGAGCTCGACCGCCGGGGCTATGACCAGTTCGCATTGTCACCGCGCGGCCGGATCGACATACGCGATGCACGGCGCGGCGAGCGGCTGGCACTCTATCTCGGCACCGAGGGCGAAGGCCTGCCCGAAAGCCTGCTTGCCCGCCTGCAAACCGTGCGGATCACCATGTCGAAGGGCTTCGACAGCTTGAACGTCGCTGCCGCCTCGGCCATTGCCCTGCATCATTTCTCGCGCTGACGATCATGTGAGCCAGGACACGGCGAAAGCGTCAGCCTGCACGGCGTCAGTTGGCTTCTGCTTTCTGCAAGGCGCGCACGCGATCGGCGAGGCTGCGGTCGTTGCCGGCAGAGCGATTGTCCTGCGGCGCGGCGAGCGCCTTGGCGATTGGTGAATCGGGGCCTTCGAGCTTGGCCGTCAGGTGGACCACCTCCGCCGCCAGCTCATTCATCTGCTCGCGCAGCGCGGCACCATTGCCGTTCGTCAAACCCGACGATGCCGCGGCGCCGAGATCCGCCTTGAGGCGCTTGTTCTCGCGCGCCAGCGCCGTCAGCCTGGCCTCCAGCCGTTCGCGGTCGCCGTCAAGCTTGGCAATCGCCCGGTCCAAATCGTCGCGCTTGCCGGCCTCCTCGTGCCGGGCCGGCTCATCTGGCTTGCCGACCAGCCGCAGGGCCGGTGCGCCGTCCTCGGTTTTCGATTTTTCCCGCAACCGCGCCAATTCCTTTTCCCGCCGATCAAGCTTGTCCTCACGGTCGGCGAGCGTTGCGAGCAGCCGCTGGACCTTCTTGTCGAGTTCAGCGGCCCTTTTCTTCTCGGCCTTCAGGGCATCGCGCGCGGCCTTGCTTTCGGCCACGATCTCCTGGCTGCGCCGATCCGCTTCCTTGCGCTGGCCGCGCAGCAGCACGATATCGCTGGCAAGCTTCTGCAATTCGGATTCGCGGGCCACGAGTTCGATCTGGCGGCTGCTGGAGGCAAAACTGGCGTCGTCATACATGTGCTCCAGCTTCTCGAGATCGAGCGCCCGCCTTTCCAGCTTTCGTTCGGTTTCCTTGAGCCGCTCCGAAAGCTGATGCAGTTCCTCTTCGCGCTGTCGAAGCGCTTCGTTCTTGGCGCCGAGTTCGGCGAGCGCGTGGTCCTTGTCCGTGCGCTCGACCGCCAGCGCCTTCAGCGCCTCGCGGCCGCGATTGATCTCGACGAGTTGTTCGGCCGCCTTCTCGCGCAGCGTCTTGACGTTGATTTCGAGGCGCCGCGTCGTCATGGCGTATTCGGCCCGGATCCGGTCCTTGTCGGCCTGGATCTCGGCTTGCGTCAGCGGAATGGAGGCCTCGATGCGCCTGCGGGTCAGTGCGACGGCACGCCGCCAGACGGCGGGAGCCACCATCAGCGCCAGAAAGCCGGCACAGAGAAAGCCGAGGGCAAAGAACAGGACCGACTGAACCAAAGGACTACCCGTTATCGACGACAACTTGGAAGGCTGGACCGTGCCATCTTGGCATGGCGGAAATCCGGCACCGCGGCAAGGGCTTGCCGCGGCCCATTCGGGTCGTCGGTTGAGGAATCCGGTCGAACCGTCCGTGATTCGCTCATATCGGCCGGATCAGAACGGATTCCAGGTCGCCCGCTCGGTCAGTTTCAGGTAGCCCAGATTGACGCCGAGCCGGGCGCCGACGCCGGTACGGATCGGCACCAGCAGCACATTGTTGTTCTTCAGCACGTTGAAGCCGACACCCGCCACCACATAGGCCGAACCAGCGACGCCGCCATAGCGATTGTAGAGGTTGCCGACATCGTCGAGATTGTAGACCAGCATCATCACGCGTGACCCCTCGCCGCCGAAATCCCAGCCCAGCGACGGGCCTTGCCAGAACACTTTGTGATCGCCGGCATTCTTGGTGTAGAGCGTGCCTTCGCCATAGGTCAGGCCGCCGATCAGCGCACCGGATCCCTCCTCCCCAAGCAGGTAGCCATTGGGCAGACCGTAGGAGGCGAAAATCTTCTCCACGACGGTGGCCAACCCGCCCGACGTCGCGCCGAAGAACTTGTGGCCGGAATCGACAATCTCCTGAGCGGTGTACTCCTGCGCCCGCAGGGGCGATGTCGAGAAGACGAGAACGCCTATGAGCGCGATCGCCATTGAGAGGACACGGAGAAAACTCCGGTCATAGATTCGGGAAAACATGCTTCCAATCTCCGTCATGAAGCACTTTCGCCGACGCCTCGCATCCGTACGGCTCTTTAGGCGGCCGTTAAGGATGACTGTTAGGGGCAAACTATGCCGTAATCCTTTTTCAACCATTAAACTCCCACATGAAGATGGCGGTTCGAAGGCTCTTGGCCGCTCAAAGGGGACACGCAGCCTGCGTGAACGCGCCATATGCCATGACGGCAATTTTGGATTTGTTGCTGCACGCACGGGCGCTGTGTATTCAGAAAGCCTTGGGTTGAAGCGTGATTCGTGTGGGCAGGCGCGAAGATCGATCGCTCGGCCGTCAAATGGAAGATTTTGCAGGGATTTCGCCGATGGCCGATCTGTTCACCCTTACCGCTCCCGACCTGGCGGCACTTTTATGCAGCCGCGTCTGCCACGACATCATCTCGCCGGTCGGCGCGATCAACAACGGGCTTGAACTGCTCGACGAGGGCGGCGCCGACGAAGACGCCATGCGGCTCATCCGTCAGAGTGCAAAAAACGCTTCGGCGCGTTTGCAGTTCGCCCGCATCGCCTTTGGCGCGGCCGGCTCGGCGGGCATGATGATCGACACCGGAGATGCCGAGGCCGTCGCCATCGCCTTCCTCAAGAACGAAAAGCCGGAATTGGTCTGGAATGGAACCCGTGCGCTGCTGCCCAAGAACAAGGTCAAGCTGCTGCTCAACCTGCTGCTGGTCGCCAACGCCGCCATTCCGCGCGGCGGCAAGCTGGTCGTGACGCTCGAGAATCTCGAAACCGAGCCGCGTTTTTCGCTTTCGGCAAGCGGGCCGATGCTGCGTGTGCCGCCGAAATTCCTCGAACTGCATTCCGGCCACAAGCCGGAAGAGCCGATCGACGCGCATTCGGTGCAACCTTATTACACGCTGCTGTTGGCCCGCGAGGCCAACATGACGATTTCGATCCACGCGACGCCTGAAGAAATCGTTCTTTCAGTGGCCTGAAAGTCGGCGCCGGCAGCGCGACCAAACGAAGTATTTCAGTCTGAAATATTTCATTGACGCCACAATCGCGGCGCGATGATCTTTGCCCGCTCGTCGACACCGAAGCATCCGCAAGGAAAAACCCGCCGAACGGTTTCTTTGCAAAAATTTTACCTAACGGCTTTTCGGCTTCTTTACCAGATCGGTCTAGGCTGCACCGTAGATGCCCCGCACGACTGGATCGCCCAAGGGCAAAGAGGACGCGGAAATGAAACGCTGCATGTTTGTCGACGATTCAAGCGTCATCAGGAAGGTTGCAAAACGCATCCTGGGCGGTTCCGACATGATGGTCATCGAGGCGGCCAGCGGGCTTGACGCACTGGAGATGTGCGCCGCCGACATGCCCGACATCATCGTCATCGACGGCGCCTTGCCGGATATGCAGGCGGTCGACCTCATCCGGCGCGTGCGCGCCATGGAAAGCCCGATCCGGCCGCAGATCCTGATCTCGCTGGTCGAACTCGATATCGCGTCGATCATGCGAGCCAAGCGCGCCGGCGCCCAGGGCTATCTGTTGAAGCCCTTCAATCGCCCGCAACTGCTCGAACGTTTTCGCGCCTTGAAAATCGCTGCCTGAACGGAAGCTGTTCCAGGCAAACCGCGCGGTGGTCTGTCGTGTCGCACAAAAACAAATAATTGCTCCACAATGCAAAAAACCCGGCCAAGCCGGGTTTTTTAGAAGTGCCTTGCCGGCTGCGCTCAGGCGCTGACGCGGATATCTTCCGGTTCGCGCAGCACATAGCCGCGGCCCCAGACAGTCTCGATGTAGTTCTGGCCCCCGGACGCGGCGTCGAGCTTCTTGCGCAGCTTGCAGATGAAGACGTCGATGATCTTCAATTCCGGCTCGTCCATGCCGCCATAGAGGTGGTTGAGGAACATTTCCTTGGTGAGCGTGGTGCCCTTGCGCAGCGAGAGCAGCTCCAGCATCTGGTATTCCTTGCCGGTGAGGTGCACGCGCTGGCCGCCGACTTCGACGGTCTTGGCGTCGAGGTTGACCACCAGGTCACCGGTGGTGATGACCGACTGGGCGTGTCCCTTCGAGCGGCGCACGATGGCGTGGATGCGCGCCACCAGCTCGTCCTTGTGGAACGGCTTGGTCATGTAGTCGTCGGCGCCGAAGCCGAGGCCGCGTACCTTGTCCTCGATGCCGGCCATGCCGGAGAGGATGAGGATGGGCGTCTTTACCTTGGAGAGGCGAAGCGTTCTCAAGACCTCGTAGCCGGACATGTCCGGTAGGTTGAGATCGAGAAGGATGATGTCGTAGTCGTAGAGCTTGCCCAGATCGACACCCTCTTCGCCGAGGTCTGTCGTATAGACGTTGAAACTTTCTGATTTCAGCATCAGCTCGATGCTTTGTGCGGTTGCACTGTCATCTTCTATCAGCAGAACACGCATTTCATTCCCCTTTTCTGCCGCCGGACCATTTCACGACCCGTCCTGTCCCGGAGCAGTGGTTGCCTTGTGCAGAGGCTGCCATCGAATGGTTAACAAAACCTAATTTCCCGTCCAATACGGTATCAGATTTTTTAACCCCTTTCTACACCCTCTTGAATCTAATAACGAATCACAGACCAAAATTCCTAATGCAGCACATTAATAACCCGGACTAAGTGACTCCAGGGACTCATCGACGCGGCTTCGCTTCGGCGGCCGGAATTTTTACCCGGCCTTAAGCCCTGACCCGTATGATTAACAATGCCCGTAAACGAATGGTTACCGTCGGCAAAAAACTTTAGGGTTTTGTTTCCCATAGTGCGGGGAAAGCCGGTGGATACGGGCAACGCTTGGACCTTTCCAGGTGGTTTGGACGATATGTGCGGGTGTGCGTTTCCGGGAGTACCGAATCATGAAGTCACGTGAAAACCTCGTTCGGCTGAAGCAATTTCAGGTGAATGAGAAGCGGCGCCAGCTGCTGCAGCTCGACATGATGATCGCCGAGTTCGAGCGCATGGCCGTCGAATTGGAGCTTCAGATCACCGCCGAGGAAAAGAAAGCCGGCATCACAGATATCAATCATTTCGCCTATCCGACCTTCGCCAAGGCGGCGCGCCTGCGCCGCGACAATCTCAGGAACTCGCAAGGCGACCTCGCCCAGCAGCGAAGCGCCGCCGAATCATTACTCGGCGAAGCTGAAGCGGAGCTTTCCAAGGCTGAGATGCTGGAATCGCGCGATACCAAGGTTCGCGAGACCGAAACTGGCGGCCGCAGCGCCATGATCGGCTGAGTCGGCAGACATTGGCGCTATTTGGCGCACAAGCGCGCGCCCTGTCAGGCGACAGCTCGAACCGGCAACAGCAAGCCGCCGCGGAAGCGCTGCTGGCACGCAAGACCTACGCCGCCCAATCCTCCTTTTTGGCGCTGGCCCTCGCCCGGGCATCCCTAATATCAGGCCAGGTCGTGGGCGAGTTCGGTTAGTTCATATTCGACGCGTGGCAAGCGCGCCATTGTGCAGCCGGCCTTTGCGCAGCGCGCAGACCACCAGACCGAGCCATTTGCTGGCCAATAGACCGTTACTCTCCAAGCAGGAGAGATTTAATGGGTGCCATTACCCCAAAATTCAGTTGGCGGACCCGACGTTCTTGTCACCGCTGAATTGCCCGATCCCACGCCGCAGGCCGGCGGCGTGCTGGCGTCACTGCTGAACGTCAACGACGCCGCGCGCGCCGACGCCAGTTCGCGCGATATCAGGGTCGAGCGCATGTCGGTGGTGCCCGACCGCGAGGGCTTGCCGGGTTGATCGACGCGCAAAAGCCTGCCGTCCATGTCGCCAGGACTTTTCCACTCGACCAGGCGGGAGCCGCCGACGCCTTTCTCACAACCAAGCCGATCGGCAAGGTAGCGCTGACGGTCTGAGCGGCGACACTGAAAGCAAAGGGCGCGGCATGCCGCGCCCTTTGCTCGTGGTGAGACCGGCCTAGTGCCGGTATTGCTGGATACGCGTGGTGCGCAGCCCGGCAAGGCCATATTCGTCGATCGACGCTTGCCAGGACAGGAATTCCTCCGTGGTCAGCTTGTAGCGCTGGCATGCCTCTTCAAGGCTCAGAAGCCCGCCGCGCACTGCTGCAACCACCTCCGCCTTGCGCCGGATAACCCAGCGACGCGTGTTCGTCGGCGGCAGATCGGCAATCGTGAGAGGGCTGCCGTCAGGCCCGATAACATATTTGACTCTAGGTCTAACCAGATCGGTCATCGTACTCTCTACAAAAAACTCAAAGACCCAATCCCCGCCACGTTACCGCCACAGCTTTAAAAATTGCCTAAGCAGACCCTAATGACTAGGTAAGGATCGTGAACGCCGCGTTAGCCTTTTAGCGGGCATTTGAAATATACGGCCGGAAGCCCCGTTTTAGCCGGGAGAAATGTGCCCGTTCGCAGCGTCCGCCACGCCGGGGTCGGCCTGCAAGCTGGCGCCGCATGAAAGCTTGACCTATATTCTCGACATTGGCATTGAGCTGCCGCGAAATGAAAGCACCATGAACAGTCTCGACCTCCCCAGACGCCCCGAAGAGACCCGCGTCGTCGTCGCCATGTCGGGCGGCGTCGATTCATCAGTGGTCGCCGGCTTGTTGAAGCGCGAGGGCTACGATGTCGTCGGCGTCACCTTGCAGCTCTATGATCATGGTGCGGCAACGCATCGGGCGGGCTCATGCTGCGCCGGCCAGGACATCGACGATGCCCGTCGCGTTTCCGAGACGCTGGGTATTCCCCATTATGTGCTCGATTACGAGGAGCGGTTCCGCAAGGCGGTCATCGATCCGTTCGCCGAGAGCTACGTCGCCGGCGAAACCCCCATTCCTTGCGTTTCCTGCAACCAGACGGTCAAGTTCGCCGATCTCCTGGCCACGGCCAAGGATCTCGGCGCCGACGCGCTGGCCACCGGCCACTACATCCGCTCCGGCGCCAATGGCGCCCACCGGGCGCTTTACCGGCCGGTCGATGCCGACCGCGACCAGAGCTACTTCCTGTTCGCCACCACGCAGGCGCAGATCGACTACCTGCGCTTTCCGCTCGGCGGCCTGTCGAAGCCCCAGGTTCGCGCCATCGCCGAGGAGATGGGGCTGACGGTGGCCGCCAAGCAGGACAGCCAGGACATCTGCTTCGTGCCGCAAGGCAAATATTCCGACATCATCGCCAAGCTGAAGCCTACTGCCGCCAACCCAGGCGACATCGTTCATATCGACGGCCGTGTGCTCGGTCGCCACGAGGGCATTCTGCGCTACACGATCGGCCAGCGCCGTGGCATCGGCATCGCGTCCGGCGAGCCGCTCTATGTCGTCCATCTCGACGCCGAGCGCGCCCGTGTCGTGGTCGGCCCGCGCGAGGCGTTGGAGACGCACAAGATCTATCTGCGCAACATGAACTGGCTGGGAGACGGAGGCCTCGCCGATGTGCCCGCCGGCGGCATCGAGCTGTTCGCCAAGGTGCGCTCGACCAGGCCGCCACGGCCGGCCGTGCTGCGTCACGAGGCGGGTGTGGCCTCGGTCGAACTGGCCGACGGTGAATCCGGCATCGCGCCTGGACAGGCCTGCGTGCTCTATTCCGACGACGGCAACGAGGCCCGTGTCTTCGGCGGCGGCTTCATCGTGCGCTCCGAGCGCGGCGCCGAAGCCGAAGCGATGCTGAGCCGACTGGCCGCGAAGCCGGCGCAAGTTCCCGCCGAGTAGCTCTCCCCTGCCCATCGTACCAGGAGTGCGACGTAGCCTTCCCTCAGGCCGTGGATTTGGTGTGGGTGACGGTGCCGGCCGTCAGGATGCGCAGCACCCTGATCGCTTCCTCGCCGCTGGTGCGCGGTTCGGCGCGCGTTTCGATGCAGTGGATGAAGTGCTCCAGTTCGCGCGTCAGCGGCATGCCCTGGGCAACCGCGACATAGGACGGCTCATTGGTGGTGAATGCCCACTGGCCGCTGTCCTGCCACACGGCGTGGCGGTAGACCGCAAGCTTGCGCTCCCATGGCTCGACATCGTCGAACACCGCCATCGCCTTGGTTCCGACCACGGTCAGCCGCCGCTCGCGATAGGGGTTGAGCCGCGATGTGAAAAGATGGCTGCGCAGTCCGTTGGGAAAGCGCATGTGCAGATGCGCGAAATCGCTGAGATTGTCGAGGAGTGCCGCTCCCTCGCCGCGCACCTCGATCGGCTCGGTGCCGGTGATGGCCAGGATCATCGACAGATCGTGCGGCGCCAGGTCCCATAGCGCATCGTTCTCGGTATGGAACTTGCCGAGCCCCAGCCGGTGCGAATGGATGTAGCGGACCTCGCCGAGCTCGCCCTTGTCGATCAGCCCTTTCAACGTCTCGAAGGCGGGATGGAAACGCAGGACATGGCCGACCATGAACACGCGGCTATTGTCCTTGGCCGCCTGCACCGAGCGCTCGGCATCGGCCACCGTCAGCGCGATCGGCTTTTCCACCAGCACGTCCTTGCCGTTCTCGACGGCGCGCACAGCAAGATCGGCATGGAACTGCGGCGGCAAGGCCATGATGATGGCGTCGATGTCATCGCGGACGAACAGTTGGTCCGGCTCGATCGCCAGGCAGTCCTGTTCGCTGGCGAAACCTTCGGCGCGAGCCCGATTGGTGTCGGAAACCGCGTGCAATGCGCCGAGCGCCTTGAGGGTGCGGATGTGGTTGGAGCCCCAGTATCCGCAACCGAGGACTGCAATGCGCGGCTTCATCTGTTTCAAACTCTAAAAACTCGTGGCCGAGACATAGCGACGTGCCCCGTCGAACTCAACCCCGGCGGCACCAACCAGCTGTTCGTGCGGCAAAGCTTTTCCCCATCGAGAATAGCCCTGATATCGAATGCATCGAAGCTTGACAGGCTCGCCCTCCCAACCTTATATCCGCGCGACCTTGGCGAACGCCTCGAAATGCCTTTCGATTTAAGGCGGATTTCGGGCCTGTCGCCGCCCTGGCGGGGTAGCTCAGTTGGTTAGAGCACGGGAATCATAATCCTGGGGTCGGGGGTTCAAGTCCCTCTCCCGCTACCAATTTCTAGAATAATTTCAGATACCAATGGGCTCCGGCGCCCGAGAACCTTGGCTCGGTTTGCTATCCACGCAGCCATACCCGTTTGAGCGCGTAACGATCGAGTTCGCGGCCGATTTCCGCGCCGCCGCGTCAGCATCAGTGTGCTCAGGCTCTTGCCCTGCGGATCCTGCGCCAGCGACATAGCCGAAGGCGCGGCCGACACCGCCTATGGGATGGCCTTGCCGAACTCGAACTCGATCCTGACGGAGTGAGTGGTCCCTGGCGTGCTCCTACTTGGCCAGGCGCGCGGCGTGCCACTTCAAATGGTCGTCCATGAAGGTCGAGATGAAATTATAGGAATGATCGTAGCCTTCCTGCATGCGCAAGGTGAGCGCGATGCCGGACTTCTTGCAGGCATCTTCGAGAAGCCATGGCCGCAGGCCGTCCTTGAGGAAGCCATCGGCGGTGCCCTGATCGACCAGGAATTCGCCGAAGCGGTGCCCGTCTTCGATCAGCGCTGTTGCGTCGTAGGCGCGCCAGGATTTCTCGTCCTTGCCGAGATATTTTTCCAGAGCCGGCCGCGACCAGTCTGCCGTCATCGGCTGAACGATCGGTGCGAACGCCGAGCAACTTCTGAAGTGCTCGGAGTTCTTCAGCGCGATGGTCAGCGCGCCATGCCCGCCCATGGAGTGGCCAAAAATCGACTGGCGCTCCATATCGGCGGGGAACTGGCTGGCGATCAGGGCCGGCAGCTCGTCGACGATATAGGAGTGCATCCGGTAGTTCCTGGCGAAGGGCTGCTGCGTCGCGTCGAGATAGAAGCCGGCGCCCGAGCCGAACTGCCAATTATCCTTTTCGTCGGCCACACCCTCGCCGCGTGGGCTTGTGTCGGGGCAGACCACGATCAGGCCGAGCTCGGCCGCCAGACGCCGGTATTCGCCCTTGTCCATGACATTGGCATGAGTGCAGGTGAGGCCCGACAGATACCAGAGCACCGGCAGTGGCCCATCCTTGGCCTGCGGCGGCACGAAGACGGCAAAGGTCATGTCGCAGGCGCAGGCTTCGGAAGCGTGTGAATAAACACCTTGCACGCCGCCATGCGACTTGGACGTGGAAACGACTTTCATCAGCTCTGCCTTCTCGTCAAGAAATCCCGGCCCGGCATAGCTGCCGGATGCGTCGCTCGCAACCGCGAGCCGCTAATAAGTCCCGGCGGCGTTATCGAGGTGCACCCCGATAATGCCGCCGGTAGACGCCAGGCTTTGCGAACACGCTGACCTAGCCGGGAGGCTGGAGGCCAGCGAAAAGCCAGACGTTTCGATGGCCGGCGATCGGGCCGGCAGGGCGCCGGACTTGACGATTGCCCTTAGTGCCTGATCATCCCGGCGTCGACATTCAGCGTCTGGCCGGTGATCCAGCGGGCGTCGTCGCTGGCCAGGAACGACACGACATCGGCAATATGTTCGGGCTGGCCCTTGCCCTTCATCGCCTGGAGCATCTCGACGAAGCCGAACGCCTCGTTGTGCGGGCTTGCCTTGACGCCATCGCTCTCGATCAGGCCGGGCGTCACCGCATTGGCCGTGATGTTATACTTGCCAAGCTCGGTGGCCAGCGCCCGGGTGAAGCCAATGACGCCGCCCTTGGCCGCGACATAGGCCGCCATGTTCGGCGTGCCGGCAAAGAAGGTGTTGGAGGCGATGCTGATCACGCGTCCGGCCTTGCCCGCCGCCCGCATCTGGTCGGTCGCCGCGCGGGTGACGATGAAGGTTCCCGTCAGGTTGACGTCGATGATCTTGCGCCAATGGTCGAGGTCGACATCGTCCCAGGCGACGAACGGCACGATGCTGGCATTGTTGACCAGGACGTCGACGCCGCCGGCGAGCGCCTGTATCTCGCCAAACAGCGCTTTCACCGAAGCCGGATCGGCAATATCGGCTGCAATCGCCTTCGCGTTGCCGCCGATTTCGGCGGCCGCGGCCTTGGCGCCCTCGGCATTGATGTCGCTGACGATGACGGTCGCGCCGTCGGCCGCCAGCCGCGCCGCGATCGCCTTGCCGATGCCCTGTGCCGCCCCCGTCACCAGCGCCGTCTTTCCCGCAAGCCGTTCCGTCATGAAATTTCTCCCTCAATGCGCAGTCTGTTGATGTCTGTTCAGGCGTCGGCGTCGATCACCGCCAGCGCCGCGTCGATGCCCTTGCCGACCGCAAGCTTCTGGCCTGCCGCGTTCATGGCGCCGCCAAGCGCCGTCAGCGCCGCGATCGCATAGATCGGCTGTGCCGTCGGGCCCATATGGCCGATGCGTGTAAGCTTCCCCAAAGTTTCGCCGCGACCCGACGAAAACACCACGCCGTAGCGGGCGCGTGCTGCCTGGCGAAGCGCTTTCTCGTCGACACCGTCGGGTGTGCGAACAGCCGTGGTGCTCGGCGAGGCGATTGCATCGCTGGCGGCCCAGATCGACAGGCCCATGGCGACGACGCCGGCCCGCATGGCCTTGGCCGTCAGTGCATGGCGCGCCCAAACCGCTTCCGGTCCCTCGTTGAGATAGAGATCGAGCGCCACATCGAGGCCGTTCACTTCGGCCACCGAGGGCGTGAAGGGGAATGGCTTGTCGCGCGACCAGGCGTTCTCCCAGTCGACGATGCTCAGCATCGAGGCCCGGGGCGCCGCCTTGTTGGCCTTCATCTTGGCCCAGGCGCGGTCGCTGACCCCCATGATCGTCAGCGCTGGCGGCGCGCCAAGACATTTGCCCGGGCCGGTCACATAGATGTCGGCCTTGCAGTCCTCCGGATGCGTCTTCATGCCACCGAAAGACGAGACGGCATCGACGATCAGGTAGCCGCCATGCGCCGACACCAGCGCGCCGATGGCATCGATCGGGTTGATCGTGCCGGACGGCGTGTCGTGATGGCAGACGGAGACGACAGTGATTTCCGGATGCGACTTCAGCATGGCGGCAACCGCCTGCGGGTCGATCACCTCATTGTAGGGCACTTCGATTTCGAGGAGATGCGGTGTATAGCGCTTCGCCCAATAGCCGAACCCCTTGCCGTAGACGCCCGAGGCAAGGTTGAGCACGATGTCGTCCGATGTGATCAACGACGCCGCCGCCGCCTCGAGACCCAGCACCGGCTCTCCGTGCAGGATGACTGGCTTGTTGGAAAGCCGCATCGCTTTTTGAGCCTTGTCGACGACCTTCTCGTAGAAGAGCTGGAAGGCCGGGTCATAGTCGTAGAGCACGGTGCGGCCGAGGCCCCGCAGCACCTCGGCATAGGCATTGACTGGCCCCGCCGTCAGCGTGAGGACCGGATCCGCGTGATCTGGATAGCGCATGGTCTTGGTCTCCGGATTGGCGGCGATCAGCCGTAGAACTGTGTGCCGGTTTTGTAGGTCTTGAAGTTGTCCATGTCGTGCGAGTACATCAGCTCGGCGCCGTGATCCTCGGCAAGTTTCTTCACCCTGCGCATTGAATTGACGCCCGCGACCGGGTCGATATGGAAGGCCGCCTGGCAAAGCGTTTCCAGGCTCTTCTGCGTGTAGGCGGCGTCGATCGTGAACATGATCGGCTTGCGCTTGGGAAACTCGACCAGAAGGCTGTAATGGCCGATCGAGTGGCCGGGGGTTGAGATCAGCTTGACGCCCTTGGCCAGCTCGATGTCGCCGTCGATGCCCTCGAAAGTCGAGTTGGCCCGTGTCGTGCCTGCCAGCAATTGCGCGGTCGCGCCACGTGCCTCCGCCGCTTCCGCCGAGAAGCTCAGATCGGAATAACCGAGATGTTCGAAAGGCTGCGGATTGCACGCCTGCGGCACCTCCGAACGGTGACAGATCTTCTTGGCGTGCGGGAAATACTTGTTGCCGCCGCAATGGTCGAAATGGAAGTGCGAATTGACGACGACGTCGATATCCTTCGGCTCCAGCCCGAGCAGCGCCAGCGCGCCGGGAATGGTCTGGTGCTTTTCCTGGATCGGCTTCTCGAAGGGCAGCACCTTCATGACGTGGTCGTAGTCATAGCCGGTATCGATGAGGAAGCGGCCCTCGGCATGCTCGATCAGGATCGAATAGACGGGGAAGCGCACTTCGCCGCCTGGGCCACGGTTCCAGAACACATGATAGCCGTCGAGGACAAGTGAGCCGCCGTCGAGCAGGTAGACCTTGGTATCCGACATTGTTGCCTCCTTTTCCGGCGCGGGTTCCATCCGCGCGTCTGGTTTTTCTCAGCGCGCCCCGCGCTCGTATGGAATGCCCAGTGCCGCCGGCAGGCTGGCCCGCCGCCCGAACAGCACCAGCATGATCATCACCGCCAGGAACGGCAGCATCTGGATGACATCGGTCGGTATGTTGATGCCCGCCACCTGCATGGCCGTCGTCAGCGACAGGCACACGCCGAACAGAAGAGCGCCGAACAGCACCCAGATCGGCCGTCCCCGCGCCAGCATGGCCAGCACGATGCCGAGAAAGCCGGCGCCATTGGTGATGAACGGAATGAACAGGCCCGCTCCGACATTGGCGAGATAGGCACCCCCAAGCCCAGCCAGCGCGCCGGTCGTCAGCACCGCGATGGTACGGGTCCTGATGACATCGATGCCGGCGACATCGAGCGCGGCCGGCTTGTCGCCCGCTGCCTGCAGGTTGAGGCCGAGCTGCGTGCGGCGGTAGAGGTGGCTCATGGCGAACACCAGGGCGACCGCCAGATAGACGATCAAGTGATGCCTGAAGAAGGCCGGGCCGATCACCGGAATGTCCGACAGCAGCGGAATGACGGTTGCGTCCGCCGCCGGCAGGCGGGGATAGCTGCGCGAGAACTGGAAATGATGGAGCAGCGCCGTCAGGCCTTCGAGACCAAGCGTCAGTGCGATGCCGATGACGATCTGGTTCAGCCCGATGCGCACGCAAAGCAGCGCCATGATCAGCGCTACCGCGACGCCGCCCGCAGCGCCGGTGAGGAAGCCTAGCCACAGCGATCCCGAATAGAATGCGCCGACGAAGCCGAGATAAGCGCCGGCCAGCATCATGCCCTCGATGCCGATGTTGAGCACGCCGGCCTTTTCCGACATCTGCTCGCCGAGCCCGGCAAGCAGCAGCGGAATGGCGGCGGTGACGGCGCCAAACAGCAATGCGCTGAGAAAGACTTCGCTGAAGAGCCCGGTCATGCCCTACGCCTTTCTCGACTGATGATAGCGGTGGTCGACATATTCGGCCAAGGCGAGCACGATCAGCACGATGGAGACCAGCACCAGCGTGAAGTGATTGGGCACGCCAAGCCGCCGCGCCGCGCTCTCGCCGCCGATCGACAATACGGAGAGCAGGAACACGAAGCCGATCGCGGCAAAGCCGTTCATGCGGGCGAGAAACACGGCCGGAATGACCGCCAGCCCATAGGCTGGATTCCAGTCGGCGCGAACATTGCCTTGCACGCCGATGATGTCGACAGCGCCGGCAAGGCCGGCGAGCCCGGCGGAAATGGCAAAGACGGCAATCGTCAGGCCGGGCACGCCCAGCCCCGCATGAACCGCGGCGCGCGGATTGGCGCCGACGATCCTCAGTTTCAGCCCGAATGCCGTACGCGTCATCACCAGATGCACGATGATGATTACCGCCAGGCCGAGCAGCAGGCCACTGGTGATGGTGGTTTCGAACAGGCGCGGCAGCCGGTCTTCCACCGGCAGCGTGCGGGTCTGCGGCACGGTCGTGCCGGGATCGCGAAACACCAGCTTGACCAGCACATTGGCGAGCGACGTGCCGAGGAACGTCATCATCAGCGTGGTGATGATCTCGTTGACACCCTGATAGGCGCGCAGCAGCGCCGGCACCAGCGACCAGATCATGGCCACCAGCATGGCAATCAGGAACGCGCAGAACAACGCCAGCCAGGCTGGCATGACCTGCACCAGCACGGGAGCGCTGGCCGCCGCCGTGACGGCGCCGAGCAGGAACTGACCGTCGCCGCCGAGGTTCCACATGCCGGCGCGAAAGGCAACGATCAGGCCGGCGGCGAGAAACAGCAGTGGCGCCATGCGCGTCAGCGTCTGCTGGATGCCGAGCGGCGAGAAGAGGCCCTTCTCCAGCACATAGCCATAGTAAGCGAGCGGGTCGACGCCGACGGCAAGCAGGATACAGCCGGCGATGACGAGGGCGGCAAGAATCGGCCCAAGTGTCATCAGCAGCCGGTGCACTATGTCGCGCCGCGTGGCGGCGGCGCTCGTGGCATCGAGTGCGGTGGCGCCGGCGGCGGGTGCGGTGTCGATGCTCATGCGGCAAGTCCGATCATCAGGCGACCAACCCTGGTACGGGCGTCGTCGACATTGGCGACGGTGCCGACCAGCGCACCATTGGCAATGACGGCGATACGGTCGCACATGCTGAGCAGTTCCTCGAGGTCGGTGGAGATCAGGAGCACGGCGAGGCCGCGTGCCGCCGTGTCGCGGATGCGCTGGCGCGAGGCCAGCGTGTTGGCGAGATCGAGCCCATAGGTCGGCTTGTTGAAGATCACCACCTTGGCGCCTTCGGCCAGTTCCCGCGCCAGCAGCACCTTCTGGATGTTGCCGCCGGAGAGCCGGGCAACGGGCGTCTTCAAGCTTGGCGTACGCACATCGTATTCGCGCACCAGCTCGGCGGCACGCCTGTCGATCTCGGCGCGCTGCTCGACGCCGCTGCGCCAGAAGGGCGCCGCCCCGACTTGCTTGAGGAAGAAGTTGATGGAGACCGGGAACGTGCCGACGGTGCCCTCGCCCAGCCGGTCGTCAGTCAAATAGCGAAGGCCGCGCTGGCGGCGTTCGCCGACGCTCAGGGCCTCGATGGCGGTGCCCTCCAGCCGGACCGAGCCGCTGGTCGCCACCCGTTGACCGGCCAAGGCCTCCGCCAGCTGTTTCTGGCCGTTGCCATCGATACCAGCGATGCCGAGTATCTCGCCCGGGCGGATGTCGAAGGAGATCGACGACAGGCCGGGTACATTGTCGGTCGGCGCGACCGTGAGATCCGCGACCTGAAGCAGGGGCGCGGCACTGGCATCGACCGCGCGGGCCGAACGTTCGACCGCTTCGGGATCGTCCTTCTGCTTGCCGAACATCAGCTCCACGATCTCGGAAATAATCTCCTGCTCGCCGAGTGCGCGAAACCGCTCGGGCGGGATCTCGCCCACCTTGCGGCCGAGCTTGAGAACCGAGATGCGGTCGCCGAAGGCGGCCGCCTCCTTGAGCTTGTGGGTGATGAAGACGATCGCCAATCCCTGTTCGACGAGGCGCCGCATCAGCGCGCCAAGTTCCTCGATGCCCTTCGGCGTCAGCATCGAGGTGGATTCGTCGAGGATCAGCACCCGGCTGTTGCGCACCATGGCGCGCAGGATTTCGACTTGCTGCTGCTCACCGAGCGAGAGTTCCGAAACCTTGGCATGCAGTTTTACTGTGATGCCGAGGCTGCCAGTGATCTCGGCCACGCGGGCCGCAAGCTCTTCGGTCCTCGGACGCTGCCACCAGGGCCCGCCAAGAAGCAGGTTCTCGGCGACCGTCAGGGTGGGCACCAGCATCATGTGTTGGAACACCGTTCCGATGCCAAGCGCCAGCGCATGGCGCGGCGACGTGATCGGCGTCGGCTTGCCGTCGACAAGTATGCGCCCCTCGTCCGGCTGCTGCAGGCCCGACAGCATGCCGATCAAGGTGGATTTTCCCGCGCCGTTCTCGCCGAGCAGTACATGCACCTCGCCAGGATGGATCGACAGGTCGACGCTGTCGTTGGCGACGATGCCGGGAAAGCGTTTGGTCACGGCTTCGAGCGCGACGATGTCGCGGCTATCGACGGGCGATGA
This sequence comes from Mesorhizobium sp. CO1-1-11, assembly GCF_020164995.1. Taxonomy (NCBI): domain Bacteria; kingdom Pseudomonadati; phylum Pseudomonadota; class Alphaproteobacteria; order Hyphomicrobiales; family Phyllobacteriaceae; genus Mesorhizobium; species Mesorhizobium sp. CO1-1-11. The sequence goes on along the minus strand of NZ_JAIUHE010000003.1, from coordinate 271,191 downwards.
AGAAAGACTGCTCATGAAAGCCCAGCACTGGAAAACGGGAAATATCCGGAGGGGCGAACCGATCGCCCCTCCGGCAGCCGACTTCTGATCGCCTTACTGGGCGACGCTTGTCATCAGTGCCCTGACGGCGGCCGCGTCATAGACTGGCTCGACCTTGATCTTGCCGGAAATGACGTCCTCGCGCAGCGCCTGGATTTCGCTCCAGACGTTGTCGGGGATGGCGGCGGTCTTCAGCAACTGCACGGAATCGTCCTTGAGGCCGATCGAATAATGCTTGGTACCAAACGTGTCGGCCTTCAGGTCGGCGATCATCGCCGCGTAGACCGGTTCGATGTTCCACACCACCGACGACAGCAGGAAGCCCTTGTCGATTGGCGACTTGTCGCCGATGACGTCGATGAAATAGACCTTGCCGCCATCGGCGGCCTTTGTCGTCTCGACTGCCTGCAGCATACCGAAGCTGGAGCCGTTGCCCTGGCCGAAAATGATGTCGGCGCCCGAGGCGATGACGCTTTCGGTGACGCGCTTGCCGCCGGCAGCGTCACTGTAGGCGGCCGGCCCGATCACCGCATAGGTGATCTTGACGTCCGGGTTCTCCGCCTTCACCCCTTGCGCGAACGCCGCCGATTGCGAGTTCCACGATGGCGGTTCACCGGAGACGACGATGCCGACCGACTTCGAGCGCGACATCTTGGCGGCGAGACGGCCGGCCAGATAGGCGCCCTGGTGGCCGCTCAGCGTGTAGTCGGCGACGAGGCCTTTCTCCAGCCCGTTCGGCGTATCGACGATCGCTACCGGAACCTTCAGTTCCTTGGCGATCTCGGGTGCCGAGGTGTTGTAGCCGCTGGCATGCGCGATCAGCAGGCTGGCGCCGTCGGACGCGAGCTCGCGCAGCGTCGGACGGACATCGCCATAGCCGAGGCCCTGCGCCACGACCACCTCGACGCCGGCTGCCTTGCCGGCTGCCTTGGCGGCGTCGATGCCTTGCTGGTTCCAGCCATAGTCCGTGCCTTCTTCAGGCGTGAGGATGGCGATCGACTTGACTTCGCCGGCAAGCGCGCCGCCCGTCAAGATACCAGACAGTATTAATGCACTTACGCTACCCTTCAGGATCTTTAACATGTTACCCTCTCTGTTTGATTTCCAATCAATATTTTTATTGTTATTGCGCACAAGCGAGATAGACTGCCTGAGAAAGCTATCCATGGAGCTCAGGCAAAGTGAAAATCCGTTATGTCCTCCCCGTGATGTTGGCGTTCACATCGCTTGCCAACGCGGTTGAGTTGCACCATGTGATCGTCCGCAAGGGCACCGACGGGCTCGATATGGTGCCGTTGACGATTTCGAATGCCGGCAAGGAAGGTGTGTCCTGCAACGCCGACTTCGCCCACTGGTATTCAGAAGGGATAGCGACGATAGAGCCGGGCATGAGCGCTCGTGTCGAACTCTGGTTCGATCCCAAGACCGGCACCTTCACCATCCTCAACGACAAGCGCGAAAACCTGCCGGTCGAGCGCCTGTGGTGTGGCCTCGCGGGTCGCGCATATGCCACGCGCGGGCAGATCGCGCTCGACCGAACCGACGCCGCCAAAGGCGAGCGCGAGGTGTCCTGCGGCATGGAGCAGGACAGCCTGGCATGCCGGTAGGCGCTCATTGATCGGTCCGTCCGGGCCATCGTGCCCTATTCCTTCGCCAGGAACTTGTCGGTGAAGACGTCGTCGGCCGATAGCGCGGCTTTGAGCACGCCCTGGTCGGTGAGCGTCTTCAGCGTTTCCTCCCACTGCGTCTTCGTCATCCAGCCGAGGCCGTGGTCCTTGGTGTCGGGGCTGGTGAAGGTGGAGGCGATGTCGGCGTTGATCTGCGCCAGCAGCACATCCTTCTTGTCGGCATAGCCTGGAGCAGCCTTGGCAGTGATCTCGCCGGCTTCTTCCGGATGGGCGACAACATAGTCGAAGGCTTCCCTGTAGGCCTTGACGAAACGGGCGACGACGTCCGGCTTGTCCTTGATCATTGTCTCCGAGGTGAACAGGCCGGAGCCATAAGCCTTCCAGCCATGGTCGGCGCCCATCATGATGCTGAGCGAACCGGGACCGCCCGCCTTGGCCTCCAGTTCGGGAACCTCGGCGTCGACATAGCCGACCACCGTCTGGACCCGGCCGAGAAGCAGATAGCTTTCATAGGGCGGCGAGACGCTGTTCAGCGTCATGTCCTTTTCGGTCAGGCCGTTGGCCGCCAGGAAGCCCTTGAAAAAGATGTAGGTCGAGCCCGCTGGATGAATGCCGATGGTCAGGCCCTTGAGATCGGCCGGCTTGGTGAGCTTCACCGTCTTGGCGAGCGACATGATTGCCAGCGGCGAGTGCTGGTTGACGGCTGCCACCGCCACCACCGGAACGCTCTGCGAGCGGGCCACGGCGAGCGTGGGAAGATCGCCGAAACCGAAATCCGCGTTCCCGTTGCCCACCAGCCGCATGGCATCCGGCGAACCCGAACCCTTGCGGATTTCGGCAACGTCGATGTCGTTCTTGGCGAAGAAGCCTTTTTCCTTGCCGACGAAGAACATGGCATGGTTGCCGCGCACCACCCAATCGAGTTGGACGGTGATCTTGTCAGCCGCCAGCGTCGCGTTCGAGAAGCCAAGCGCGCCGGCAAAGGCCGCAAGCGTGGCTACCTTGATAAGTGAGCTCAGCATTTTTGTTCCCTTTTATTGACGGTGGTTGATCGAGAGGCCTAGGCCTGGCTGAATTTCGGTGCCCATGGCACCACGATGCGTTCGAGGATTTCGGCGGCGTAGTAGAAGGCGATGCCGAGCACGGAGACGAGCAGCAGCGCCGCGAAGACCAGCGCCGTGTCGAGCTGGGTCGAGGCGAACTGGATGACGTAGCCTAAGCCGTCCGAGGCACCGGCGAATTCGCCGACGATGGCGCCGATCACGCTCAGCGTGGCCGCGATCTTGGTTCCCGCCATCAGGTTCGGCAGCGAATGCGGAACGCGGATCCTGAACAGGATCTGCGTCGGGCTGGCGCCGACCGAGTTCATCAGCGACAGCAGCGAGCGATCGACCGACTGCATGCCGGCCAGCATCGACAATGTCACCGGGAAGAAGGCGATGACCAGGATCAGGCCGATCTTGGGCGCGAGCCCATAGCCGAACCAGAGAATGAAGATCGGCGCCAGCGCCACCTTCGGCACGTTCTGGAACAACACCACCAGCGGATAAAGCGCTCGCCCCAGCCAGTCGAAGCGCACGATGACCAGCGCAATGGCGACGCCGACCACGACGGAGACAAGGAACCCGAACAGGATCTCGCCTGCCGTCACCAGCGTCGCCTGCATCAGCGTTGCCCATTGCGCGACCAGCGATTGCGCGATTTCGGACGGAGCGGGAATGATGAAGGCGGAGATGGCGAAAATCCGCACCACGGCTTCCCATACGACGATCGTCGCCAGCAAAAGTATGACCGCCGGCAGCCAGCTGCCGGTCGCGGCCACCCAACTCGAGGCAAACCGCGAGTCGGAGGGATTGGTGATGGGTTGATCGCTCATGACACGCCTCCCGGTTGGTGGCTGGCGCGCAGCATGGTGCGCAGTTGAACCACCAGCCTGACGAACTCCGGATCTTCCGTCACCGACAGATCGCGCGGATAGGGCAGGCCAATATCGAGGCTTTCGGTGATCCGGCCCGGCTTGATCCCCAGCACATGAACATGGCGAGACAAATGAATGGCCTCGTCGATGGAGTGGGTGACAAGAACGATGGTCTTGCCGGTGCGCTGCCAGATCTCCAGCAGCGACTGACCCATCTGGTCGCGGGTAATGGCGTCGAGCGCGCCGAACGGCTCGTCCATCAGCAGCACCGCCGGATCGAGCGCCAGCGCCCGCGCGATAGCGACGCGCTGGCGCATGCCGCCTGACAATTCGTTCGGACGCTTGTGGGCGCTGTCGCCCAGGCCCACCAGCTCAAGCATCTCCTGTCCGCGCGTCCGTAGTTGCGCGCGCGAAAGCGACTTGTCGGCGATACCTAGCAGCATGGAAGCGTTGTCGACGGCGTTCTTCCACGGCAAAAGGTTGGCGTCCTGGAAGACGAGGCCGATCATGCGTTTGCGCGCCGCCTCGACCGGCGAAAGCCCGGCGATCGAAACGCTGCCGCTTGTCGGATTTACAAGTCCGGCCAGAACCTTCAGCAAGGTGCTCTTGCCGCAGCCGGAAGGACCAATGAGAGAAACAAACGATCCCTTCGGTACCGAAAGATCGATGTTCTGCAGAACCAATTGCTTGGCCATGACCACCGAAACGCCCTTGGCGGAGATCAGGTCGTCGTGACGTATATGGGCCGGCCGGCCACCGGCTGCCCGGATGGTTTCAACACGCATGGCTTGGCCCTCCATGCGGTACCCCAACCCGACCGGGCTTGTGAGCACGATGTGTCATGGCTACTCCCGGCCCTCCAGGATCCGCCGCACCGCGACGAGCTTGCGCGCCCGTTCGCCTTGCAGCGCCTTTGTCTGCTCGGGCGTGTAGGAGAACATGCCCTCCCCCGACTTGATGCCGAGCTTCGACGCGTTCGTCTTTTCCAGCACCATCGGCGCGACATCGTCGCGATTGGAGAGATCGGCGTTGAGGAAGGACGAGACGGACTTGTAGATATCGAGGCCCGCCATATCGAGCAGCGCCATCGGCCCGATCACCGCGATCTTGTAGCCGATGCCCCAGGACACGCAGGTGTCGAGATCTTCCGGCTCGATGACACCGCGCTCGACAAGGTCGACCGCCTCGCGCAGCAACGCATAGAGCACGCGGTTTTCGACGAAGCCCGGAACATCCTTCTTCACCACCACCGGCAAGAGGCCGATCGAGCGGATCAGGTCGCGAATCGTCGTCACGATACGCGGCGCGGTCTTTTCGCCTGCGATCACCTCGATCATCGGGATGATATGCGGCGGGTTCGACCAGTGCATGCCCACCATCCGCTCGGGATGGGAGATGTGCGCCTGCAGCTTGGTGATCGGGATGCCCGACGTGTCGGACGCCACGATTGTGTCCGATGCGATCAGGCTGTCGATCGTGCGATAGACATCGGCCTTGATCGAAATGTTTTCAGGAACGTTCTCGATGACGAGGTCGGCGCCCGATACCGCGTCTGCGATGTCATCCGTGAAGCGGACCGTTCCGGCGCCGGCCGGTGGCGCCGCGATACCCAGGGCGTCGAGAACGCTCTCGGCCACGCCCAGCATGGACCCCGCGCGCTCGATCGCAGCCGGGGCAACGTCGTAGGCGACGACCTGCAGGCCGCCCCTGGCGAGCCGGGCGGCCATGCCAGGCCCCATCGTACCCAGACCGATGATGGCGATACGCTGGATCATTATGCTGCCCTGCTTTGCGTTGCCGCTTTTGATGCCGCGATGAGATCGGCGGCTTTCTCGGCAATCATGATCACCGCCGCGTTGATGTTTCCGCAGACCAGGTCGGGCATGACGGAAGCGTCCACCACCCTCAGGCCGTCGACGCCACGAAGCCGCAAGTGCGGGTCGACGACCGAGGCCGCGTCGGCGCCCATCCGGCAGGTTCCCGCCGGGTGATGCACGGTGATGGACGTCTTGCGGATATGCTCATCGATCTCGTCGTCGCTCTGGCATTTCGGGCCAGGGAAAAACTCCGCCTCGATGAAGGGCTGCATGGAGGGCTGCGACGCGAGGTCCCTCGCCACTCGGAAGCCGGCCCGAAGCGACTGCCAGTCCTTCGGCGAGGCGAGGAAATTCTGGTGGATCAGTGGCGCCGCGAGAGGATCGGCCGAGGCCAATTTCACCGCGCCCCGGCTTTCAGGCTGCGTCGCCACGATCCGTGTGGCGAACCCGTCCGGAAATGGCGCCTTGAACGGCTCGAAATACGGCCACGCGGCGAGCGGGGCGGCCGTGAACAGCAGTTGCACATCCGGCAACGGACGCTCCGGGCCGCTTTTCAGGAACGCGACGACCCCGCCGGGCACATCTCCCGAGAAACCACGTCCCGTGAAGTAGGTCTTGGCGAAATCGAACCCAATCCGGTCGGCACGCATGTTGCGAAGGAAAGGGCCGCCCGGAGCCCGGCGCCGGTACATGAGAATGACCGAGACGTGATCCTGCAGGTTCTTGCCGACCGCCGGCAGGTTGACCCGCGTCTGGATACCGTGCGTCGCCAGTTCCTCTGGCGCCCCTATGCCGGACAGCATCAGAAGTTGCGGCGTGTTGATGACGCCGCCCGAGAGCAGGACTTCCCTGCGGGCGACGACCGACCGTTGGCCGCCGCCATGGTTCACAACCACGCCGGTGGCGCGTGTGCCCTCCAGCGTGATCTTCGTCGCCGTCGCTCCGGTCAGCACGGTCAAATTGGGTCGCTTCAGGGCCGGCCGCAGATAGGCGGACGCGGTCGAACTGCGCCGACCGTTCGAGATCGTCATCTGGAGCCGGCCGAAACCTTCCTGCCGCTCACCATTGTAATCGTCCGTCTGTGGATATCCCGCCTGCACGCTGGCCTGCGCAAACGCGTCGATCAGCGGGTCCTTGTAACGGCAGAACTGGGTGCTGACCGGGCCATTGCCGCCGCGAAAATGGTTCGCGCCTCCTTCCCAGCTTTCCTGCTTGCGGAAATAGGGCAGCACCTTGTCGTACGACCAGTCATGGAGCCCGCTGGCCGCCCAACGGTCGTAATCGCCGCGATTTCCCCGCACATAGGCCATGGCGTTGGTCGACGACGACCCGCCGATCACCTTGCCGCGGGCGCACTCGACCCTGCGTCCGCCGACATTGTCTTCCGGTTCGCAGAAATACATCCAGTCGTGACGTCGCTCGGTCAGGATCTTGCCCCAGCCAAGCGGGATGTGGATCATGGGGTCACGATCCCAGCCGCCGGCCTCGAGCAGCAGCACCGAACATCCGGGATCGGCGCTCAGCCGGTTGGCGAGCACGCAACCGGCCGATCCGGCCCCAACGATGATGTAGTCGTAACTTTCCGCGTGCGGCATGGTGCGTTTCATTGCCTTGGTCCGGCGCTCCTGCGCCAGGGAACTATTGAAACCGAGCCTGGACCGTCCCGGCCAGGGCCGGATGGACTAGGTATTCCTCTAGGCGGCCGGCACTAGGCCAGGCCGGCCTCTCTCAGACGCTGCGACCAGTGATTCCATCCTCGATCGATCTGGGCGCCGACGAGTTTTCCTGCCGTCCTTATCTCGCCCGGCGACAGATATTTGATGTTGCCGATCCGCAGGCCGGCCGTGAGCGCTGCCGCTTCCTGCTCGAGATAGAAGGCCCGGAAGACGACCTCACGCACGGAGTTGCCGACATTGACGACGCCATGCCGCGCCATGAGCACCACTGTCTGGTTGCCGAGACTTTCGGCGATATCAGCGCAGATCCCGGGGCTGCCGCCGAAGAGATCCGTCTCGTCGCCATTCTTGTCGCGAATCTCGTAGACCGGGACTTTCTCGCCGATGAAAGCTCCCATGTGGGTGACCGGCCGAAGCGGCGTGTCGACGAAGCAGTACGGCAGGACAGCCGGAGAATGGGTGTGGAGCACACATTGGACGTCGGGCCGCGCCTTGTAGATCTCGCTGTGGATGTAGCGCTCAAGATAGGACGGGCGATTGTCCGACGTCTCGCCGTCGAGATTGAAACGCTGGATGTCGTCGACGGTTATCAGGCTCGGAGCAAGCTTCTGCGCCAGGAAGAAGCTTTGGGGATCCTGGGGGTCACGGGCACTGATGTGCCCGAACGTATCCATGATGCCTTCGTTCAGAAGGATCTTCGTCGCCGTGACCAGCTCTTCGAAGACCGTCTGGTGCGCTGGGCTGTTGTCTTTCATTTCCAAATTCTCCCATTTCGCGGAGCTGGCGACCATTTTTATTCTTAGTTATCGGTCGCCGGCGTCGCGGATTTCACTTGTTTTCGTAGAGGCCAACGATCCGGTTTTGCTCGATGATGTTCCCGGCGTATTTCTGCAGGAACTCCTCCCTGGTAGGCGTCCCTTCGACCTTGGTGTCCAGGGCATAGACCCAGAAGTAATAGTGATGTTCTCCATGGCCTGCGGGCGGCTGGGGCCCGTAATACTGCTTGCCGCCGGCGCCGTTTGGCCCGACGCGAAACTTTTCCTGCGCGTCCGAAAGATCGGTGGTCGACGGATCGATGCCGTAGACGACCCAATGGGTGAAGCCGTTGGGCAAGGGCGCGTCGGGATCATGGCAGATGACCGCGAGTTCCTTCGTGCCCGCGGGGACGCCGCTGACCGTAAGCCTGGGCAACACATTGCCTTTGTCGCCGGCATGCTCGTCGCGCAACTTCCCGAGCGGCTTGAAATCCGCCGACGTAATCTTGAGGTCCTTGATGTTCAGGGGCATGGAATTCGTCCTTCGCCAATTTCGATCGAACTAGACACCGGCCTTGAGGTCGGCGACGGATTTGCCCCCGACGCGCTGATGAACGCGCGGACCCGATGCGACGGCCACGCAGATCAAAAGCTCATCGGGGCGCGGGCCATCCGGCACCGAAAATGTGACGGCATCATAGTGGGAACGGATGTAGAGCTCGTCCTTGTGGGCAAGCGGGATATCGATGGATGTGCCGGCCGCGGCGACCTTGCTGACCGACGAGATCCAGGCCTTGCCGCCGCCCACTTGCTGGCGCAGCGGATCTCCGAACACCGTGGTGATGCAGGCGACGACATGTTCCTGCTCGCCGGATGTGCCCGCGATACCGCCTTTGCCATAGCTTTCGACCGGCCTGTTGCCGAGCAGCGCCACGGCCCGCTCGCCGAGCGCATGACCGATGGCTGAACTGGGATTGGTCAGGTCGGACAGTTCGGCGACGAACTTTCCGGCGAACGGATTGCGGATGACCACGCCAGTCGCGACTTTGACGAGGGTCTCGCCAGGCTGGCCGCCATCATGCCGGCTTTCCTGGACCGAGGCGTACCACCCCCTGACATCGTAATCCCGTTCGACTTCACTGGAATAGTTCATCTTTATCTCCTGAAGGGAGCGCAGCTTGCGCGCGCGCCGATTAATGCGTTGAGCGGCTCGTCCGATGCTACTGCGGCCATGAGAAGACGCCGCGCAACGGGTCGTAGCGGGCTGCTTCCAATGCCGCCGGCGTGAACATGTTTCCCTTCGAGAGCGAGCGGTTCGCCGCATAGTCGCCGGACAGCGCCTGGCAGCGATCGGTGATCGGGCGAATGCGCTTTTCCCACGCGACGAGCGCGTCCTCGACCGAAGAGCCAGTCTCCAAATCTTGCGACAGGCTGAAGGCATTGACCATCGCGCAACCGGCACCCTGGGCAAGAGCCGGACACATCGCATGCGCGGCATCTCCCACCAGGGCCACCTTGCCTCTTGTCCAGCTGTCGAGCTTGGTCGTTTCGTACTTGTCGTACCTGGCTGTTTTCAGCTTCGCCGCCTCGATCAGGCACGGCTCCAGGAAAGGGAACATCTCGACCCAGACCTCGAGGTCGATCGGCACCTGCGATCCCCGCGGATCGGCGGCTGGAGCCATGAGGCCGAGATAAAGCTCATTCTCGTTGCAGGGCGAGTAGAGTATCCGCTGAACGCGCGGCCAGAAGTTCCACATGTCTATGGTGTTGTCCCACTCGCCGTGACCGAGTTCCTTCTTCTTGCGAGGCACGATCAGCCGGATGAGACCGTCCTTGGAGACCCATCGGTCCTGCTTGAAGCCAATGGAGTCCCTGACCTTGGAGCCAACGCCGTCGGCGCCGACGATCAGGTCGGCTTCGAGAACCTCTCCCGTCTGAAGCGTCAGGCGACCTTCCGGATCGGCGGCAACCGCTTCGGAGTTGACCGATACGTCGACACCCAGCGCGCGGGCGCGGTTGACCAGGGCGTCATGCAGGTGGCTCCGGGTCATGATGCGCCACGGGAGGCCGTTGAACGTCTCCTTGGAAACCGACTTGTTATGCATCCAGGTCTCGTAGGTCGGGGGCGTATGCGAACCTTGGAGAACATCATCCAGGGCGCCCAGTCCTTCGAGCACGCGAAGGCCATTGTGCCAGAGATAGATGCCCGCGCCGAATGCCCGCAGCTCCGAGCTCTTTTCGTGCAGCCTGACATCCCAACCGTTCTGCCTCAGAGCGATGGCGGCGGTCAGACCGGCAAAGCCGCCGCCAGCGACCTCGGCACGGCGCGCCTTACCTTGGGTTTTGTTTACATTGGCCATTTTCTATCCTGATGCTGCGTACAAGAAGACGGCGTGCTGGGCCGTCAGGCGTCGATGAAATTCGTGATCGCTTTCAGCGTGATCTCGGGAGATACCTCGTTGACGTAGTGGTCGGCGCCCGGAACGACGACCACGGGCAGATCGGGCCGCAGCCGGCTTGTTTTTGCCAGCGCCGCGGCCGAAACCAATTTGCTCGCCTCGCCCCGAACGATAAGGACGGGCTTCGCCACATCCCGATAGGCGGGCACCAGGTCCGATCGCAGGCCCTTGGCCGTCTGGGCCATGGCCGCGGGCGACGCCAATGGTCGCAGCCCGCCGTCGACCCGCTGATAGCCGCTCTCGGCCCGGATCCTGATGGCGTCGGCGGGAATGTTCGGATAGCGGCCAGCAAGATAGGCTTCGACGGCCTTGATATCCTCGAAAAGCTGGCTTCCCGCGTTTACCCGGGCTTCCAGCGCATCCAACGCTTCGGTCTCGATATAGGGCGTGAAGTCGATTGCGATGACCGACCGCACCAGTTCCGGATGTCGCACGGCTGCCGTGACGGAGTTTCTCGCGCCAAGCGAATGTCCGACGAGGATGGCAGGACCCCGGTCGAGGGTGCGGATCAAGCCGGCAATGTCGTCGGCATAGTCATGCGCATCGTAACCGCCTTCCGGCTTGTCGCTGTGGCCGTGCCCTCTCTGGTCGACGGCCACGGCCGTGAAGCGATCCGAGAGCCGAGCCATCAACGGCGTGAAGACCGCGGAATTGGAGGTAATGCCATGGAAAAACAGCATCAACGGGCCGTTGCCCGCCTCGCGCGCATTCAAGGTGATGCGGCCGGTGTCGATGCGTCGCGAGCCAAATTGGTCGGAAGCTATCCCTGCCGCAATGTTCATGATCCTCACCGTCACTGCCCGTCTCGGTCAAAAGGATCATACAGCCAGAAGGACGTCAAGCAGATTGTCTGACATTCTTGCAATCTTCAGATTTGACAATCTGGCTATTTTCCACGGCGTGACGTATGCTGGTTAGGAGATTGCGACTCAAACCGATGAGACGTTAGAGATGCCTCCAGATTTGAATTTGCGAATTTCCCCACGAACAGTTCAACGCGAGACCGTCGACAAGTTACGGCTCGCCATCTTCTCCGGATTGTTCCAGCCGGGAAGCCGCCTCATCGAAAGTCAGCTGTGCACACAGCTCGGCATCAGCCGCCCTTCGCTAAGGGAGGCTTTGCGCAGTCTCGAGGCCGAGCGCCTGATCGAGATCGTCCCCAACCGCGGGCCGTCGATACCGTCGCTTACGTGGGAGGTGGCAACCGCCATCTACGAGGTTCGAGAGCTGCTGGAAGTCGAGGCCGCGGGACGCTGCGCGTCGAGAATTTCCCCGGAGCAGTTGCTTGAACTCGAGAAATCTCTTTCCGCGTTCGAAGCGGCGGCGTCCAGCAATGACAGCCTGGCACAGGTCATGACCGCCGCGGACTTCTATTCGATCATACTGGCCAATTGCGGCAACCCGATCCTTGAGGAGGTCCATCGTGGCCTTGTGGCCAGGATCAGCTTCTTTCGCGGACGATCGATGTCCTTGGATGGCAGGGCACAGAGCAGCCTGGCGGAGATGAAGGAGATATACGAATCCATCGCCGCCGGCGACGAGAAGGCCGCCCGCAAGGCCTCCAAAAATCACCTGTTGAAGGCCAAAGCGGCAGCGAAAATGTCCATGGACAGCGCGATTTGAGTTTTTCGAAAGACAGTTGCTCCGCCTGAAACCCGAAGCCTTTGAGGATGTCGCGGATCGACTGTCCGCGAACGGTCGATGCGTAGGCCACCTCGTGCCGGCGCCAAACTTGCCGACCAAATACGCAAGCGTCAGATGGAGTGATGATGAGCTGGGCGAATTTTGAGCGCGAACGGGATGCCGATATCGTCATCGTCGGCGGCGGGTCGGCTGGCGCATTGCTTGCGGCGCGACTGAGTGAAAAGCCGGACAGCCGCGTTCTGCTGATCGAGGCAGGCGAAGAAGCGGCGGATCCCGACATCTGGAACCCCGCCGCATGGCCGGCACTTCAGGGCCGTGGCTACGATTGGGACCATCGCACGGAGCCGCAAGCCGGGACCGCTGGCCGGGTGCATCGCTGGGCGCGCGGGCGGGTGGTCGGCGGCTCGAGTTGCCTGCACGCGATGGGTTACATGCGTGGTCATCCCCGGGACTTCCAGGCATGGGTCGACGCGACCGGCGATAACAGATGGAGCTGGGATGAATTGCTGCCCGCGTTTCGGGCTATCGAGGATCACCCGCTCGGCTGCAACGGCCTTTACGGCAAGGGCGGGCCGATGCCCGTCCATTTGCCGGCCGACGAGGTCAGTCCGGTCGCGCGCGCGTTTATCGAAGCCGGCGCTTCGCTCGGCCTGCCGCGTCTTGAAGGGCACAACAGCGGGGAGATGATCGGCGTCACCCCGAACTCCTTGAACATTCGCGATGGGCGGCGGGTTACGGTGGCGGACGCCTGGCTCACGCCGGCTGTTCGAGGCCGCGAGAACCTGACCATCCTCACGGGATCGCGAGTGCGGCGGCTTAACCTGGCGAGCAATCGGGTCCGCGGCCTCGAAATCGCAGGGCGACAGGGTCCGGTCGAAATCCTCGCGGATCAAATTGTCCTTTGCGCCGGCGCGCTGGAAAGTCCGGCTTTGCTGATGCGCTCGGGCATCGGTCCGCACGACATGCTCGATACCGCCGGCGTTGGCTGCCTGATCGATATGCCGGAAGTCGGTCGAAACCTTCAGGATCACCTGCTTGGCGCCGGCAACCTTTATGCGGCTCGCAGGCCCGTTCCTCCATCGCGCCTCCAGCACTCGGAATCGATGGCCTATATGCGCGCCGACGGGTTCACCGGTACCGGTCAGCCCGAAATTGTCGTTGGTTGCGGCATCGCGCCCATCGTGTCCGAACGCTTTCAGGCGCCTTCCGCCGGCACCGCATATTCGCTGCTGTTCGGGATCACCCATCCGATGAGCCGCGGCAGCGTGCGCATAAGCGGGCCGGAGCTCGATGATCGGTTGATCATCGACCCCGCATATTTGCAAAGCGGCCGGGACCGTGCGCTGTTTCGCCAGGCGCTCGAGGCAGCCCGGACGATCGGACATCGGGATGAACTCGCCGGCTGGCGCGAGCGCGAACTCCTGCCAGGCAGCCTGAACAGCGCGGCTGACATGGACGACTTCATCGCGCAGTCGGTCATCACGCATCATCATCCCTGTGGCACTTGCAGGATGGGCAAGGATCCGGACGCCGTCGTCGATGCGGATCTGCGGCTCAAGGCGCTCGACAATCTTTTTGTCGTCGACGCGTCGATCATGCCCAGTCTCACCGCGGGACCTATACACGCCGCGGTTCTCGCGATCGCCGAGACCTTCGCTCGATCTCGCGCCTGAGAAATAGCATATCGCCGGCAAAGCAAGCACGACCGGGCGACACGGCACCAACGGCGTTTCAGCGATAGCTAACGGAACCGAATGGCGATCGCCGAATTTTGCTTCAGGCGGATTACGGAAGGGACCCCGTATTTGGAGCACCTGCATGAGCAACATAAGCGCCGAAGTCTCTGAGAAACAGAGCAATCTTCGGGCAAAAGGGCCATTCCAGCGGCTGCTGCGCACAATCGGGCCTGGTTTCATCACAGGCGCTTCGGACGACGATCCTTCGGGCATCGGCACCTACAGCCAGGCGGGCGCCCAGTTGGGGTTCAATGTCGGCTGGACGATGGTCTTCACCTTTCCGCTCATGGTCGCGATCCAGGAGATAGCAGCGCGAATAGGCCGGACGACAGGTCGAGGTATTTCCGGCAACCTCGCACGGCACTACCCGTCTCCGCTGATGTATTTTGTAGCCTTGCTTTTGTTCGCCGCCAACGTGATCAACATCGGGGCGGACCTGAGCGCGATGGCTGATGCATTGTGGTTGCTGGTGGGCGGCCCAAGCTCGCTTTACGTCGTTGCGTTCGGCGTGGCATGCGTTTTGGCGATCGTCTTCCTCGACTACAGCCGCTACGTCACGGTCCTGAAATGGACAACGCTGAGCCTCTTTGCCTACGTGGTGGCCGCGTTTCTGGCTGATATCCCATGGGGCGAGGCGCTCAAGGGAATCGTTGTTCCGCATGTCGAATGGAGCCGGGCGTTCTTCACGACGCTTCTGGCCATACTCGGCACCACGATTTCTCCCTACCTGTTCTTCTGGCAAGCATCGCAAGAGGTCGAAGAGGAGAAGATCGACCCGAAGGCCAAGCCGCTGAAATGGGCACCATGGCAGGCGCCGCGCGCGTTCCAGCGCATTCGCGCCGACACCTTGGTGGGCATGGCTTTTTCGAACCTGATCGCCATTGCAATCATTGTCACCACGGCCGCCACCCTGCACAAGGCGGGGGTGACCGACATCAATTCCTCCACCGACGCAGCCAAGGCACTGGAGCCGGTCGCGGGCAAATTCGCCTTTGTGATTTTTGCGATGGGGATTATCGGCACTGGCCTTCTCGCCGTGCCGGTTCTCGCCGGCTCGGCCGCTTTCGCCGTGGGCGAGGCGCGCCGCTGGCCAGTGGGGCTGGAGCGCAAGCCGAAGCAAGCGTTGGCATTCTATGCGACCTTGGCCGCCGCCGTGGTGCTGGGAATGGGGATCATGCTGACGCCGATCGATCCCATCAAGGCGCTTTACTGGAGCGCCGTCATCAACGGCATATGCGCGGTCCCCGTAATGGTCGTCATGATGCTGATGACCGGGCGTTCCGAAATCATGGGCGAATTCCCCGTCGAGGGCTGGCTGCGCTTTCTCGGCTGGCTCGCGACGACTGCGATGGGATTGTCGGTTATCGGCCTCGCGCTGCAATGGGCCTTTTGAAATGACCGACCGGGTCAGGCTCCGGTATGACGCTGAGCGCCCGCAGGGGACGAGGACCTTGGCATCCGCCGGCAGTCGCGTAGGGCACCCTCGTTGGTGATGGCCGCTTGGCATCTACTCGTCAACGTGCGCTCAGCGCGACCATGCGATCGAGGGCGGCGCCAAGGCCTTTCAGCGACACCGGAAAACTCAGCTTGGTGTCGGCCGCGGTGGTGACGTCGAGTTTCAGCTCGGTCCCCGCCTTGAGCTTCTGCATCAGCGCCCGGTCGATCGGAAACAGCGCCACGCAGCCGTTCGGCAGGCAGGTCCTGAACTTCAACGGCCCGACGGGCGGCTGGTCGTCGATCTGGGGCGTCACGCCGGGCTCGAACAGGATGCCGAAGGGCAGCAGCAAGGTTCCGATCAGCCCGCCCTTCTGCCCCACGCGCAGTTCAACGGCCAGAAGCCTCTGGCCGTTTTTCTGCGTCTGGTCCTGCGTGACCGTGCAGACCCGGGCATTGTCCTGCATCCCGCAGGCCAGCTGCCAGTCCTGATAGGTTTCCTGGAGCGACGATGCGCCATTGGGAAGCGAAGCCTGCTGCTGTTGCGCGAAAACGGCCGGCACCGAAGCGGCGAAGGCAGCCGCGCAGATGACGGCTGCCTTCAGGAAAAGCTGTCTACGAACCAATGAATACTGCCTTCTCTTGGGTGCCGGGCAAATGCCCGAAGTAGCGGTTCGAGGACCCGTGTTTATCGTCACGTACAGACCCATTCACGGATCTTGCATTGGGTCCCCCCTGCCTCGCAGGCTTGCAGGGCGAGATCCTCCGCTTCCCGGCGGGTCTCGGCGGAGTTCACGCCCCACGGGGTGAACCGGTGCTCCACTTTGTCTGCCACGGCGAGCGCGCCGCAATGCTTGTAGGGAAATCCGGTCTTATCATCGTCCGTCCAATGACGGTGATTGCGGAACACGGTAACGACGTTGCAGGCCTTTCCACCGGCATTCTCGCAATATTTCTGCGCTATGTCCTTCGCTTCCTGCCGCTTGTCGGCGCCCCAGAAGAAGCCGTATTTGGTATCGGTCTGGGAGTAGGCGATTGCCGCCCAGATGCCTTTCTCCTCCTGCGGTGGCTCGGACGGCTCCACCAGATCGGCCGAGACGACCTGCCCGCTCCACAGCAAGGCCATGCACAAGACTGTCAAACGTCGCGATTTCATGGTCCGCAATCCTTTCCAGGGCGCCTCGCCCATTCGCCTGACATTCTCACTTGGCCGCCGATGCGATGGAAATCACCACGCACGTGTTGCCGGTCGGCAGCAGAAGGGCTTCGCCCGTGTTGCCGCCAAGCTCGTAGACTTCGACCTGTCCGAGATGATCCGTGATCTTGCTGCCTTGCGGAAGCGCGGACGTGACGTCGGCGCAGGGGCTGGCGAACGGCGCCACCCGCACCATGGTGCCTTCGCAACCCGTGGCGGTGGGCGAAGCAAAAACGATGCCGGCGGCCGGCCCGCTGTAGTGCTCGGTCGCATAGTCCAGGCCGACAAGCGCCTGCACGGCGTGCTTGTCGGCGGCCTGGTCGCTCCACAGCGACTTGACGCTGTATTTCGAGCCGGTCGTCAAGAGCTGTCCGAGCACCGGATAGACGGTCGAGCAGGCCTGCACGCCGGATTGCTTGACGTGTTGGAGGAAGGGCGAGTCCGGCAGCGCGGGCGGCGCCGTGCCGGCCTGAGCGGCCGTCGGCGTGCCGACGAGACCGGCGATCGCGGCATAGTTCGCTGCGGCGAAGCCGATGCCCATCATGGCCAGCCCCAGCGCACACAAACCGATGACGCGCGGCCAACGCCGCGGCGGCTCGACGGTCCTCTTGCGGTCCGGCTCGACGGTCCTTTTGCGATCCGACTCGACGGTCGGGTTGCTGCGCGTCGCGGAGATGAACGGGTCTTGGTGGCTCACGGTGCTGCCTCGGTTATTTGACTGGCGCAAGGGCCTCGGACAGCCCCTTGAGCGTTGCGGTGACGGTGACGGTCTGGCCATCGACGGTCGGGTAGGAAATCGCCGGCGTCGCCTTCTGCGCTATCTCCTGGCGCATCAGAGGTCCCACCGGCAGCATGCCGACACAGACCATTTCGTTGCAGCCGTTCAAATGCACGTCGATGGATTCGGCGCGCCCCTCGAACTTCAGCGATACCAGCCCATCGCTCCTGGCGTTCGGCGCGGTGCGCAGGATCATGTAGGGTTTGCCGTCCTGGGTGGCGGCGAGCGACCAGCTGAACGCCATCTTGCCCGCCCCGTCCTCGATCACCTGCGAGACGTTGCAGACCTTCTTGCGCGCCTTGAGGTTCTCGTCGCAGATCAGCGTCCAGTTCTCGAAGGGGCGGATGGTGCGCTGGTATTGTCCGAGCTTCACGTCCGGCGGCACGACCACGTCGGAGGGCTTGACCCTATAGGGCGAAGCCGCCTGCGCGGCAGCCGGCGCCAGTCCGCCGGCAAGCGCCAGGCAGGTCAGGAATGCCATGGCTAGTCCGGGAAAACCAAACGGGTTTCCCGGATTCGGGCCTGGCCTGTCATGGCCGGTTCGCCTGTTCATTCCCGCCCCAGGTCCCGCCTCAGTTCAAGGTGAAGCTCAGCCCGGCGCCGACACCGACATTTCCACCCGCCGCCGTGCCGGACACATTGCCACGGATGCGGCCGTCCTCGCTGGTGTAGCCCGCGCCGAAGGCAAAGGCGCTCGAGTCCCGCCAGAAGCCACCGCCCGCCGCCACGCTCAGCTTGCCGGGACGGTCGTCGTAGCGAAGCGAGGCTGCCGCCAGACCGATTGCCGCCGCCTGCCGTGCTTCGTCCCGGATGCCGCTGATGTCGGAATTGAGCTGGCTGAACTTCTGGTCGGTATAAGTGTTGGCTTGTTGCAACGTCGTGACAGCCACCTGGTCGGTATAGGTCTTGCTCTGAGCCAGGTTCAGGTTCAGCTGGTTGACGTTGACCGCGTCGGTGCCGGCAACGCCGGGGCCGACATTGGAGATGACGACAGGCGCATTCGGATCGCCGCCCTGCAGCGTGATCTTGTTGATTTTGGTCGTCGATCCGTCCGGATTGGTGACGGTGTCGTACTGCACGGTGTTTTGGACGGTGCCGCCGATGCCGCCGATCGTTTTGGTCAGGTCTTCGATCGCTGTGTTGGTGGCGTAGAGCTGCGAGCCGTTGATCGCATCGGTGCTGTCGGAAGAAACGCGTCCGGCGGCGACATTGGTGATCGTCCTCTCCGCGCCGGCATCGCCGACGCTGACGGTGCCGTCCGGGGTCGTGCCGGCAAAGGCGTAGGTCTTGCCGTTGATGACCGTGTTGGACGTGCCGACGGCGGTCTGCGACACCGAGCCGGAGCCGAGCGCCACATCGCTGGCATTGTTGGCCTGCGCGCCCTGGCCGAGCGCCACGGCGCCCTGCCCGGTGGCCGTCGAACCATGGCCCGCGGCCAGGCTGTCGGTGCCGCTCGCCACGCTCTCCGGCCCGATCGCCACCGCGTCGGTGCCGCCGGCAAGGCTGTCGGCCAGCGTCGAATTGGCATGGAAATACTTGATGCCGCCGCCATTGTTGATGGTGGTGAGCGCATTGTTGACGGCGGTGAAGCCGTCATAGACCGTCGAGTAGTTGTTGCCCTGGATGTTGTAGGTCGGCCCGGTGATCGAGCCGTCGGGATTGACCGTGGTGCCGCCGCCGAACAGGTTGGAAACGTTTTGTGAGACACCGCGCAACTGCGAGACGTTGACGCCGTCCGTATCGGCCGAACCCGCCGCGACATTGGTGAGCTTGCGCTCCGCCCCGGCGGCACCGAAGGACACTTCGCCGGCCGATGTCTGCGCGGCGCCGAGGGCAAAGGCTGTGTAGCCGGCCTGCGCGCCGACCGTGGTGATGGATGACGCGCCCAGCGCCACGCTGTTGGCGAAGGTGCTTTGGGCGCCGGCGCCCAGTGCGATGGATTGCACGCCAGCGGCGGTGGAGTCGGTGCCGAGCGCGATGCCGTCGGCCAGCATGACATGGGCGTTCTGCCCGATGGCGGTGCCGCCGGGTGCCGTCTGGTCGACGACGGCTCCATTGCCGATGCCGACGCCATTGTCGCCATTGACGACCGTGGTCGGGCCAACCGCGACCGATTCCGCTCCGACCGCCAGCGAGTCGCCGGCTGTCGAATTGGCATGGAAATATTTCGTCGAGGTGGCGGAGACCGCTGCGATCGCTCCCGCCAGCTGGCGCACCGTCACGGCGTCCTGGTCCTGCGTGCCGTCGGCCACGTTGGTGATCTGCCGGTAGGCCGTGGCGGTACCAACCGACACGGCGCCGAGCAGCGTCTTGTCGGTCGTGTTGTACTGGATGAAGTTGGACGGGCCAGCCGCGATCTGCCCGGAAGCCGGAGCGATCGCGCGGTCAGAGACCGAACCTTGACCGAGCGCCACGCTGCCGTCGATGCTGGCCGCGCTGTCGCGGCCGAGCGCAAGCGCGCTGACGCCGGTCGCGGTCGCCTGGTAGCCGACTGCGGTGGAACCGACGCCTTGCGCGAAGGAATCGGTCTGCGCCAGGCCGGTCTCGTTGGTGCGGGCATAGCGGATGCCCTCGCCATTGGCGTTGGTGTAGATCGCCGAGGTGTCGCCGGCGATGTTGTTGATCGTGTTGCCGAGATTGGTGATGTTGCCGCCGATATTGGCGATGTCGGTCGTGTTCTGCGTCACCTGCTGGTTGGTGGCGAAGAGCTGCGAGCCGTTGACGGCATCGGTCGAACCGCCGTTCAACTGTCCGGCCGCGACGTTCTGGATCTGGCGCTCGGCGCCGGCCGAGCCGACCGAGAAGGCGCCCGCCGGCGTGCCGCCGGCGAAGGTGTAGTTGACGCCGCCGATCGTCGTGCCGCCGACATTGGTCGTGGCGCCCGACGTCGAATTCAGGCCGATCGCGACGTCGCCGGCATTGTTGGCCACCGCGTTCGGGCCGACAGCGACGGAATC
The DNA here is from genome assembly GCF_020164995.1 of Mesorhizobium sp. CO1-1-11. Classification (NCBI taxonomy): domain Bacteria; kingdom Pseudomonadati; phylum Pseudomonadota; class Alphaproteobacteria; order Hyphomicrobiales; family Phyllobacteriaceae; genus Mesorhizobium; species Mesorhizobium sp. CO1-1-11. Next base: position 251,155 of record NZ_JAIUHE010000003.1, on the reverse strand, counting down.
GGCTCCCAGCGCCTGCGAATCCGCCAGCGTCGAGTTGGCGTGGAAATACTTGATGCCGCCGCCGACATTGATGTTGTTGACGACGGCGCCGATGGCGTCGACCGCCTGGTTGGTGGCGGCGAGCTGCGAGCCGTTGATCGCGTCAGTCGAGAGCGCGCTGATCCGCCCCGCAGCCAGGTTGGTGATGGTGCGTTCCGCGCCCGGCGCGCCGATGCTGACCGTCGAGGTCGGGTTGGTGCCCTGGAAGGCATAGGTCGTGCCGTTGACCACCCCACTGGCGGTGCCGACCGCCACGGCGGTCACCGAGCCCGAGCCCAGCGCCACGTCGCCCGAGCTTGCCGCCGCCGAGGCGCCGTTGCCCAGCGCGACATTGCCGACGAAACCGGCGGCGCCCGCGGTGGAGCCGTTGCCCAGCGCGACGGAGCCTTGCCCGATCGCCTTGTTGTTGTTGCCGATGGCGACGGCGCCATTGGCCATATTGGCTCCGGTCGCGGTCGCCGTGCCGTCGCTGTTGGCGATGTTGTTGGCGCCGCCGGTGAAGGCGCCGGTGCCGCTGGCGAAGCTCGGATCGCCGATGGCGACCGCGCCGTCGCCAAAGGCGGTGTTGTTCGCACCGATGGAGACGGCTTGGCCGCCGGTCGCCACGGCGTTGGTGCCCATGGCAACCGCGTTGGTGGAACTGGCCGCGGCATTGTTGCCGATGGCGATGGCGCTCGTAGCCGACGCCGCGGCGCCGATGCCAAGTGCGGTGCTGGCAACCCCGCTGGCGTTGGAACTGACGCCGGCAGCGAGGGAATTGTCTCCCGTAGCCTTGGATCCTGTCCCGTACGAGGAGGCGTTTGTGCCACTCGCAACAGCCTGGCGTCCGGTGGCTGTGGAATTGTCGCCGCTGGCGTTGGTACCGGCGCCTACGGCAACCGATAAAATACCACCGGAATTTGCATTGTTGCCGAGCGCAAGGCCCGAGGTCGCGGTGCTGGCAACGATTGCGCCCGAGCCTATCGCAACAGCACCACCGGCTGCAAGCGCCTGCGCTTGGTTACCCATGGCGACCCCGAAGGCTCCCGATGCAACCGTGCTGGCGCCGACGGCGACCGAGTTAGTTGCCGATGCCGCGGCTGTGACGCCCATCGCTATGGCGGACGTGCCCGTTGCCTTGCTTTGACGCCCGATCGCAGTGGAATCAACCTGAGACGCCAGTACGTCCGTGCCAATGGCGATGGCGCTTTCCTGAAGGGCACCCCCTCCCGCAACAGTTCGGTTGCCAAGATTGACGGCATTGATCGCGGTCGCGGTCGCCTGGAAGCCGATGGCGATGGCGTTCTGATTGCTTGCGACGGCGCTATTACCTTGGGCAAGCGAATCCAGCCCGGACGCTGTTGCCCCAAACCCGAGCGCGGTGGCGCGCAGCCCGGTCGCCCGGGTAACGTAGCCGATCGCCGTCGAGTTCAATCCGTCGGCACGCGCGTTCAGGCCAAAGGCGGCCGCGCCTGCGGCTGCAACCGAGTTGACGCCAATCGAGCTTGCTCCGTCCCCGTTGGCATGGGCGTTCCCGCCCAAAGCGAGGGCGTTGACGCCGGTCGCGCCCGCGAACACGCCTATGCCTATGGAATTGAGGCCATTGACACTCATCGCATAGCCGATGGCGATCGTAGCGTCGCCCGTTGCACTGTTGGAGGTGCCCAACGCCGTGCTGTTATTGCCATTCGCCGTGGCGCCGTTACCGATGGCGACGGCGTTGCCGCCTGTCGCGGACCCGCCGCCCGCCTGATATTGCGCCAGGGCCGGCGTTGCAGCCATGCCGATCGCGAAGGCGCCCAGCATCGCGGCCGGCGCCCCGCCGACGCCCAGCGTTCCCAGCCCCAGGCGCTTGCGCCCCATACCCAGCGCGCGATGAGCCATGCGCAAGACCGCCATCAAACGACGGCGAACCGAGCGAGAGCGAGGATCGGCATTCGCGATCCAGTTGCCGGCGAGATGCGCCGCGCGACGCTGCACAACAGGCGAGCCGCTCGAAATCTGATTGTCGGTCATGGTGCCCTCTCCGCTGGCCGGCATGGAATCGTCTGACAATTCCAGTCCACGGCAGGAAGACATGATTCCTGCTTGCCGTATTTCACGAAATTGCTGTCTTGTGAGAAAAGACCCGAGCATATAGGCGGAGGTTAACAGCTCGTTACCTTAGCAACTGCTTTAAAACCAAGTAACCAAGAAACGGTGTGGGCGACGCTTCATCTAATCTTGGCGTTAAGCTTCCCTACCCGCGCCTGCAATGGGGTCACCTGCCGGTATTTCTTCATCACGGTGGTAAAATGGCTCTGGCTTGAAAATCCACTGGAATGAGCGATGTCGGCGATCGTCATGCGGCTGTCGGCAAGCAGCCTTTCGGCGAGGTCCAGCCGCAGGTCGAGAACATATTGATGCGGCGGCACGCCGAACGTCCTGGCAAACGCCCGCACGAAATGAGAAGGCGACAACCCGCACACCGCAGCCATCTCGGCAAGCGCCAGCTTGCGGGTGAAGTTCTCGTGCAGGAAGTCTTGCACCTTGCGTGCGGCGCGGGGAGAAAGCCCGCCTTTTGCAGTGAGCGCCGGCTGCCGCGCCGAATTGATTCGAGAAACTGACCCGGGGAAACCATCATCGCCCGGCATTCTTCGGCCTCCTGATAAGTTCCAGATAAAGTTCAACCCGAGGCCTCCCTGGCCGTTCCCGCGAAAAACAATTCGTGATTGCTCGACGCGGGCCGGCGTCGCCGTGAGGCCCGTTCATGTGAGCGATCCGTCCGGACGGCGAACGATGCGCAGGCTGCATGGGCGCAAGCACGATCCCTGCGGAGTACTCCTTGGCCAGGAATGTCTGCGAGCCGGGCCCGCGAACGGAATAAATTACGCTTCCTTGCGCTGTGGCCCCGTGGGGACCTGCGCTTTCAGGAATGATGTCCAGGACGTATCGAGCTGCTCGCTCCCGGTCGATGCCTCGGGAAATGCCGCTTTCCCGTGCCTCGTCCGCATTTTTCATTGGCACTGCCTCAGCCGTTTCGACGACGCCTCACATCCCCTTCCCGGCCCCGAAGACAGCGTAACGCAGCCATCTTCGCTTGGGAAGAACTCCCACGTGCAAAGAAAAATCTTTATTCGAGAAAAGAAACAAAGAATGGCGGCGAATGGGAGTTGCCGAGCGTTTCATTTTCGCTCGGCGCGAGGTCTTCGCCATCCAGGAGTTCGCCAATCGGTGCTGACACGCCCGGTCGCGCGATTCTGTGTTCTCGTCAACCGCTGACGGCAGGTGCCTGGCGCAGCCTGCGCTGATTGATGGCTTGCCCGCGAGGTCGAGCATGGGAGCCGCCGTTCGGAGCCGGTGATTGGCAGTCCGCTGCTACAGATCACCGCGCCGGTTCTCGTACAGATCCCAGGCGAGTTCCACGAAAGCCAGAAGAACATCGTCCCGCTTCCAGCCGGCCGCCACCGCGGCCTGCACGATCTCATTGACGAGAGGCAGCAACTGGTCCTGGCAATCGGCCGGCGCATCGCCGTCGCCCACTGGTGGCCCCTCGAAGTTGAACGTCATCATTCGGCGCCCCCTTCGCCATCAACCGAAGTGTTACATCGCTAATTTCATTCCCTCTGATATACAACGGATGCGGTACCAAAGTACAGGAAGCCCTCGATGACCAAAGCAGCGCGGGATGACGCCGGATCGCACCGGCTCTATGCTTTCCCACGCGGTGAGGCTGGGCTCTCTCAGGTGGAATTTATCGCAGGTTGATCGAGCCAACTGCTCAATCCTCAAACGAACGTTCCCACCAGCAGGAGAGCCACGCTTGGCGGCCGAGGCTCTCGCGACCAGCGGCGGCCTACCGTGCTCGCGACGGCGAGACCGTCAACGCCGCGGTCCGCGCCGATATCGACGCCGCTTTCAGCGTCCTGGTTGGCCTGCTCAAATAACCGTGCGCCGGCCGTTCTCGCACATGCAGAGACGTGGATACGGCCGGCTGCATTGCCTTCTGCGGGCGCTCGCTGGATAGTCCCGGCAATGTTCGAGACCCTGGCGATTCACTGGCCCCAAATACTGGCGATCATCTCGGTGGTGATGGCGACCATCGGCATTGCCCATGCTGTCATGACCAAGGAGGACGTCCGCGCCGCCACCGGCTGGGTCGGCATCATGGTGCTGTCGCCGATCCTCGGCGTGCTGATCTATGCCGTGGCCGGCATCAATCGCATCCGCCGCGCCACGATCAGCGCCCAGCGCCCGCTCGCCGATGGCCTGGTGTCGGCCAAGCATGAACGCGACGTCGCCCTCGAAGAGGCGTTGATCATCGAACGCTATGGACAGCGGTTCACCGGCCTCAGGACGCTGGGCGACAGGGTGGCGCGGCGAACGCTCAACCCGGGAAATGCAATCGAGGTGCTGGAAAGCGGCGACGAGGCCTACCCGGCCATGTGCGCGGCGATCGACGGGGCCGAGCGCAGCGTCCTGCTCGAGACCTATATTTTCGACAACGACGCCGTCGGCCTGCTTTTCGTCGAAGCGCTGGCCGGCGCCGTCCAGCGCGGCGTCACCGTCCGTGTGCTGATCGATGCCGTCGGCGCACGATACTCCGTCCCCAGCATCCTGGGGCATCTGCGCCGCGCCAACATCACGGCGGATGTCTTCAACGGCAACATCGTCATGGGCCTGCGCCTGCCCTATGCCAACCTGCGGACCCACCGCAAGATCCTGGTGGTCGACGGCACGGTTGCCTTTACCGGCGGCATGAACATCCGCAAGGGTTTTTCGGCGGAGTTCGCCGGGTCGAAAAGCGCCAGGGATACGCATTTCCAGGTCACCGGCCCCGTTGTCGCCGATCTCTTCTCCGTCGCCGCCGAGGACTGGCGCTTTGCCACCAAGGAGGCGCTGAAGGGCGATGCCTGGCGGATCACACCGGTTTCGCCACCCGCCGGCCAGCCGATGCTGGTGCGTGCGGTCGCATCCGGACCGGATGCAAGCAACGAAACCAACCACAAACTGCTGATCGGCGCCTTCTCGGTCGCGCGCAAGTCGATACGGCTGATGTCGCCCTATTTCCTGCCGGACCGGGAATTGATCAGTGCCTTGATCACCGCGGCCAGGCGCGGCGTCGAGATTGATGTCGTGGTGCCGGCGGTGAACAACCTCTTCCTTGTCGATCGCGCCATGACCGCGCAATTCGACCAGATCCTGAAGAATTATTGCCGCATATGGCGCACGGAAGGGCCCTTCGACCATTCCAAGCTGCTTTCGATCGACGGCGTCTGGGCCTATGTCGGGTCCTCCAACCTCGATGCCCGCTCGCTGCGGCTCAACTTCGAGATCGACCTTGAGGTCCTCGATGCGGCTTTTGCCACCGAGATCGAGACCCGGATCGGATCGGCGATCGAAACGGCCGTCCCAGTCACGCTGGCCTCCTTGCGGGCGCGTCCGTTCATCATCCGGCTGTTCGATCGCATGCTCTGGCTGGGATCTCCCTATCTCTAGAAAACTATCTCTGGGAAAAAACCTGTCTTTAAGAAAACGACGTGTTTACCGGATAGGGTGTCGCCAACCATGGAACATCGGCTGAAAGACTCTATTTCTAGGTGCATGGTGAGAACAGCAAGGACGATCGGCGCGCGATGCGAATGAACGGGCGCAGCCTGCCGGCCAATATGCTCCTGTCCATTCGCGACCGGCGGATGCGCAAGGCCAACGCCTTCTCGGCGAAGAAGGACGGCGTCACCGGGACGCTGGTCGCCTCCTACAACGTCCACAAATGCATCGGCGTCGACCGCAAGTTCGATCCCGACCGCACCAGCCGCGTCATCCGGGAGATCGCCCCCGACGTCATCGCCCTGCAGGAGGCCGACAATCGTTTCGGCGACCGTGACGGGCTTCTCGACCTGCACCGTCTAGAACTCGAAACCGGCCTCGTGCCGGTGCCCATTTCAGCAACGGGCAAAGGCCATGGCTGGCACGGCAATGTCCTGCTGTTCAAAAGGGGCGTCGTTCGTGACGTGCATCAGATCAGGCTCCCGGGTCTCGAACCGCGCGGCGCGGTGGTCGCGGAAATCGATCTCGACGGAAATCAGTCCTTGCGCATCATCGCGGCCCATCTGGGCCTGCTGCGCCGCTCCCGCTCGCAGCAGGCCCAGGTCGTGCTGGATATCATGAACAGTCCCGACGAGAAGCCAACGCTCCTGCTCGGCGACCTGAACGAATGGCGGCTCGGCAACCGCTCCGCGCTGAACACGCTGCACGCGAGCTTCGGCCCGCAGCCCCCTGCCGTCCCCACCTTCCCGTCCAATCTGCCGCTGCTGGCGCTCGACCGGATCATGGCCAACCGGCACGGCATGATCGGGACCATCGAAGCGCATGACACACCGTTGTCGCGCGTGGCCTCCGACCATCTGCCGCTGACCGCCTTCGTCCACTTGTAATATGCGGCCGATAACGGCTTGGTGTCGCCAGCGTCGCAAAGCGTGTGGATTTGAGCGGAACACCCGGTTGTTCCGCGAGTTTATGTGTGTTGAACATGCAGGAGGACGGAATGAAAAAGTTGATTTTGGCTTCGGTGCTGGCGTTTGCCGCGACAGCTGCGGCGATTGCGCCCACGCAGGCTGCCAGCGTGACTATCCAGTCCGACGACGGCAACCAGTATTCCTCGGACGAAGATTCGGGAATCGTCGTGCGCCGTCATCATGAGCGCCGCTACGACAACGAGTATGATGGCGACCAGAGCGTCCAGTATGACAATGACGGCTACCGCTGGCGTCACCACCGCCATCACCGCTGCCACATCGAGACGGTCGTGCATTGGCGCCACCACCACAGGGTGGTCGAAGACGTTCGCGTCTGCGGCTGATCAACGTCTCCTGCCAAGCCGATACTTTTCGCCGCCAGGCATTCTGGGCATAGCCACCGACCTTCCAAGGTCGGTGGCTATGCTGCATTGCACAAATTTGCGGCCTTGCTCATAATGCGGGCATGGTCCGAACTTCCCTCGCCGTCCTGGTGATCGACGAAAACCGCATCCGCGCTTCGATAATCGAAGCCGGATTGCGCGAGGCGGGTCATCAGCGGGTCACCGTCATCCACGACGTCTCGGGCATTGCGCGCCGTATCGCCGAGATCGAACCCGACGTCATCGTCATCGACCTTGGAAATCCCAACCGCGACATGCTGGAAAACATGTTCCAGCTGTCGCGGGCCGTAAAGCGCCCGATCGCCATGTTCGTCGACCGCTCGGATCAGGCCTCGATCGAGGCCGCGGTCGATGCCGGCGTTTCGGCCTATGTCGTCGACGGGTTGAGGCAGGAGCGCGTCAAGCCGATCCTCGACATGGCGGTGAGCCGCTTCAACGCTTTCTCGCGCATGGCACGTGAACTGGAAGAGGCGCGCAGCGAACTCGAGAGCCGCAAGGTGATCGACCGCGCCAAGGGCATCTTGATGAAGTCGCGCGGCCTGACCGAAGAGGCCGCCTACACGCTGCTGCGCAAGACCGCGATGAACCAGAACCGCAAGATCGGCGACATCGCCCAAAGCCTGGTGACTGCCGCCGGGCTTCTCGGACCGGCGGAGGACGAATGAGCATGGGCGCCGAGCACCAGATCACCGCCGGCTTCATGCCGCTTTTCGATAGCGCCGTGCTGGTCGCGGCCGGCGAACTGGGCTTTGCCGCGCGCGAAGGCATCGATCTCACCCTGCACCGCGAGACCTCCTGGGCCAACATCCGCGACCGCATCGCCATCGGCCATTTCGACCTCGCGCACATGCTCGGACCGATGCCGCTCGCCTGCAATCTGGGCCTCACTCCGCTCGCCTCCGAGACCATCGTGCCCTTTTCGCTGGGGCTCGGCGGCAACTGCGTCACCATCTCCAACGCCGTCTGGGCCGGCATGGCGGCGCACGGTGCGGCACCCGATCTCGATCCGGCCCGTGCCGGCGCGGCACTTGGCGCCTTCATCCGCGAGCGGGCCGACGCCGGCCGGGACCCGCTGCGTTTCGCCGTCGTGCATCCGCATTCCGGGCACAATTACGAACTGCGTTACTGGCTTGCCGCCTGCGGCGTCGATCCATCGCGCGAGATCGAGATCGTCATCGTGCCGCCGCCCTTCATGGCCGACGCGCTGGCCGCCGGCCGCATCGACGGCTATTGCGTCGGCGAGCCCTGGAACAGCGCCGCGGTGGCGGCCGGCACCGGCCATATCGTCACCGTCAAGGCACGGATATGGCGCAACAGCCCGGAGAAGGTGATTGGTGTGCGCAAGGCCTGGGCCGAGCAGGTCCCAGAGGCGTTGGCGGCCCTCTTGCGCGCATTGCATCACTCGGCGCGCTGGTGCCAGGATCCGGCGAACCGTGACGAATTGGCCGCGGTGATGGCGCAGCGTGGCTTCCTTGGCCTGCCGCCGGCGGTCCAGATGCCGATCCTGACCGGCCATCTCCGGCTGGGCGGCGGGGCGGAGCTGGACATCGACGACTTCTTCGTGCCGTTCGACAAGGCCGCCAACTTTCCCTGGAAAAGCCATTCGCTGTGGTTCTACACGCAGATGGTCCGCTGGGGCCACGTCGCGCACACGCCCGACAATCTCGCCATCGCCCGCGACTGCTACCGCCCAGATCTCTACCGCTCGGCACTGAAGCCACTCGGGGTGGCGCTGCCCGGCGCCAATGCCAAGGTCGAAGGCGCGCTCAAGGCCGCGACCGCGGTAGGCGCGACGGGAGCCGGCCTCATGCTCGGACCGGACGGTTTCTTCGATGGCCAGATCTTCGATCCAGACGAGATCGACGCGTATATCGAGAGGCAAAAATCAGCCATCGGGGAAGCCTGATCATTTTAGCGCCATGCTTGTGCATTGCACAAAAATTATGCGCTCGAAAGGTGAGCTGACCAATGTTTGACCTCAGTCGCGACGGATCGGGTCGCCGCATAAAGCTCCCATCCTATTGATTCTATTTGGATTTTTCGGCCAGAGGTAAACTGGCACGGTTCCTGCATTGAAATAAACGAGCCTTCACGGGCAATGGAACAGGCGTCCAATGGCGGGCGCCACAGGCAAAGCTGCCGCTCAGGTCACTGCGCAATCCCCAGGATGCGCGAGCCTGGCCGGCGGCTTTTTTGTTTTTGGCCGAACACGCAATCGACGGCGCTTCCAACGCGCCCAACCGGAGACGACGATGACGAAACGGATCGGAACTGGCACGTCCCTCAAGGATTTCACCCGCCGCGATTTTCTGGCCAGCAGCGCGCTGACGGCAGGACTGTTCCTCGCCGCAAAGACATTGTTTCCCGCCGGCGCTCATGCCGAAGGGAAAGGTCCCGAAGTAACCGGCGCCAAGCTCGGCTTCATTGCGCTGACCGATGCCGCGCCCCTGATCATCGCCAAGGAGAAGGGCCTGTTCGCGAAATTCGGCATGCCTGATGTCGAGGTGCTCAAGCAGGCCTCCTGGGGCGCGACGCGGGACAATCTGATGCTCGGCGGCGAAGCCAACGGCATCGACGGCGCCCACATCCTGACGCCGATGCCTTACCTCATGCACACCGGCAAGGTGACGCAGAACAACCAGCCGCTGCCGATGGCGATCGTCGCTCGCCTCAACTACGACTGCCAGGGCATTTCGGTCGCACAGGAATATGCCGCGACCGGCGTTGGCCTCGATGCCGCCAAGCTGAAGGACGCCTTCGCCGCCAAGAAGGCCGCAGGCAAGGAGGTGAAGGCCGCCATGACCTTCCCGGGCGGCACCCATGATCTGTGGCTGCGCTACTGGCTGGCCGCCGGCGGCATCAACCCGGACAAGGATGTCTCGACCATCGTCGTGCCGCCGCCGCAGATGGTGGCCAACATGAAGGTCGGCAATATGGACGTGTTCTGCGTCGGCGAGCCGTGGAACGAACAGCTTGTCCACCAGGGCGTCGGCTTCACCGCCGCCACGACCGGCGAACTCTGGAAGGGCCATCCGGAAAAGGCGCTCGGCCTGCGCGCCGCCTTCATAGAAAAATATCCCAACGCCACCAAGGCGATCGTCATGGCGGTGATGGCGGCACAGCAATGGTGCGACGCCAAGGAAAACAAGGACGAGATGGCCGCCATCATCGGCAAGCGGCAATGGATGAATGTGCCCGTCGCCGACATTATCGGCCGCCTCAAGGGCGACATCAACTACGGCAATGGCCGGGTCGCCAGCACCACCGACCTCTACATGAAATTCTGGAAGGGCGGCGTCTCCTACCCGTTCAAGAGCCACGACAGCTGGTTCCTCGCCGAAAACATCCGCTGGGGCAAGTTCGCGCCGACCACCGACATCAAGGCGCTGGTCGACCAGGTCAACCGCGAGGATATCTGGCGCGAGGCGGCCAAGGAACTCGGTGTCGCCGCGAGCGACATCCCGGCCTCGTCCTCGCGCGGCGTCGAGACCTTCTTCGACGGCAAGACTTTCGATCCGGCCAACCCCTCGGCCTATCTCGACAGCCTGACCATCAAGGCATCGGCTTAGTCAGGCCGTTTGTGCCCCAACGCAAACGGCGCCAGCGCCGTTTGGCGCTCAGTACCGCACCAGCACGCCACGGAGTATCCCCAGGACATGTCCATCCAAGCCGTCGAGGACACCAAGGTGAAAGCATTCCCGGCCAAGCCAGCCGAGGTGGTCGCCTTCACCGTCAAGGCGCGGCGCCGTATCGATCCGGTGGCGGTCGCCGCCAAGGTGGCCAGCGCTCTCATCCCGCCCGCCATCGTCATCGCCCTTCTGCTTGTCGTCTGGCAGGTCGCCTGCTCGTCACCGACGGCAAGCCTGCCGCCGCCGAGCCAGGTGTGGAACGAGGCCTATGACCTGATCGCGCATCCATTCTTCGACAACGGCCCACAGGATATCGGTCTTGCCTGGCGCGTGCTGATTTCGCTGCAGCGCGTCGCCATCGGCTTCGGCATGGCGGCGGTCGTCGGTGTGGCGCTCGGCGCGCTGGTCGGCCAGTCGATCTGGGCGATGCGCGGCCTCGATCCAGTGTTCCAGATCCTGCGCACCGTGCCGCCGCTCGCCTGGTTGCCGCTGTCGCTCGCCGCCTTCCGCGACTCCAACCCGTCGGCTCTGTTCGTGATCTTCATCACTTCGATCTGGCCGGTCATCATCAACACCGCCGTCGGCGTGCGCAACATCCCGCAGGACTATCGCAATGTCGCCCGCATCCTGCGGCTGAACCAGCTCGAGTTCTTCATCAAGATCATGGTGCCGGCCGCTGCGCCTTACATCTTCACCGGCCTGCGCATCGGCATCGGCCTGTCCTGGCTCGCCATCGTCGCGGCCGAAATGCTGACCGGCGGCGTCGGCATCGGCTTCTTCATCTGGGACGCGTGGAATTCGTCACGGCTGCCCGACATCATCGTCGCGCTCGCCTATATCGGCGTCACCGGCTTCTGCCTCGACCGCCTGGTCGCGGCGGTCGGCGCCTTTGTCACCCGCGGCACGACGGCAAAGTGAGGAGAGCGCCATGACCGCCTATCTCAAGCTCGACCATATCGACAAATCCTTCGCTCGTGGCAGCCAGGTCAGCGAAGTCCTGAGGGACATCAGGCTGACCATCGACAAGGGCGAATTCGTCTCCATCATCGGCCATTCCGGTTGCGGCAAGTCGACCTTGCTCAACCTGATCGCCGGCTTGACCAAGGTTTCCGCCGGCGCGGTGTTGCTGGAGGACAAGGAGGTCGACAGCCCCGGCCCCGAGCGCGCCGTTGTGTTCCAGAACCACTCGCTGCTGCCGTGGCTGACCGTCTACGAGAACATCAATCTGGCGGTGTCGAAAGTCTTCGGCCGTTCGAAGAGCAAGGCCGAGCGGCATGACTGGATCATGCGCAATCTCGACCTCGTGCAGATGGCGCATGCGAGCGACAAGCGGCCGGCCGAAATCTCCGGCGGCATGAAGCAGCGCGTCGGCATTGCTCGCGCGCTCGCCATGGAACCCAAGATCCTGCTGCTCGACGAGCCGTTTGGCGCGCTCGACGCCTTGACCCGCGCTCATCTGCAGGACGCTGTGATGGACATCCATTCCAGGCTGGGTTCGACGACGATCATGATCACCCATGACGTCGACGAGGCGGTGCTGCTGTCCGACCGCATCGTCATGATGACCAACGGCCCGGCGGCGACCGTCGGCGAGGTGCTGCCCGTGCCGCTGGCGCGGCCGCGCCGACGCATCGAACTTGCCTCCGACCGGACCTTCCTGCGTTGCCGCGAGGCGGTGCTGAAGTTCCTCTACGAACGCCACCGCTTCGTCGAAGCCGCGGAGTAACGCAATGACCGAAAAACTCGTCATCATCGGCAATGGCATGGCGCCCGGGCGCATGCTGGAGCATCTGCTGGAACAGGCGCCGGGCCGCTACGCCGTCACCATCTTCAACGCCGAGCCTAGGGTCAATTACGACCGCATCATGCTGTCGCCGGTGCTCTCCGGCGAGAAGGCCTATGAGGAAATCATCATCCATGGCGACGGCTGGTACATCGCCAATGACATCACCCTCTACAAGGGCCACAAGATCATGGCCATCGACCGGCAAGCGAAGACCGTCACCTCCGACCACGGCGTCACCGAGCCTTACGACAAGCTTGTCATCGCCACCGGCTCGGTGCCGTTCATCATCCCGGTGCCCGGCCACAATCTGCCGGGCGTGCTGACCTATCGCGATCTCGACGACGTTCAGGCGATGATGCTCGCCGCCCAGTCGCGCGCCAAGGCCGTCGTCATCGGCGGCGGCCTGCTCGGATTGGAGGCGGCGGCCGGCCTCAACGCGCAAGGCATGGATGTCACCGTGCTGCACGTCATGCCGACGCTGATGGAGCGCCAGCTCGATCCGGCCGCCGGCTACCTCCTGCAGCGCGCGGTGGAGCAGCGCGGCATCAAGGTCGTCACCAAGGCCCACACGCAGGCAATCACCGGCAATGGCAAGGTCGAGCGGGTGGAACTCGCCGACGGCACAATCATCCCGGCGACGCTGGTCGTCATGGCGGTGGGCATCAGGCCGAACGCCACTCTTGCCAAGGATGCAGGCATTGCCGTCAACCGCGGCATCGTCGTCGATGCCGGGATGCGCAGCAACGACCCGGATATCTACGCACTCGGCGAATGCGCCGAGGTGGGCGGCATGGTCTACGGGCTGGTGGCGCCGCTCTATGAGATGGCGCGTGTCGCCGCTCATCAGCTTGCCGGCGACGAGACCGCCGCCTTCGTCCACATGGACACGCCGACCAAGCTGAAAGTCACCGGCATCGACCTCTTCTCGCTCGGCGACTTCGCCGATGGCGACGACCGCCAGGAAATCGTGCTGCGCGACGCCTCGGCCGGCGTCTACAAGCGGCTGGTGCTCAGGGATGACCGCATCATCGGCACCGTGCTCTATGGCGAGACATCGGACGGCGCCTGGTTCAACGACCTGAAGAAGAAACAGACCGACATATCGCAGATGCGCGATACGTTGATCTTCGGCCAGTCCTACCAGGGGGGTGCCCCGCTGGACCCTATGGCGGCCGTTGCAGCCTTGCCGGATGATGCGGAAATCTGCGGCTGCAACGGCGTCTGCAAGGGCAAGATCACGGGCGCGATCACGGGCAAGGGCCTGACTTCGCTCGACGACGTGCGCGCCCACACCAAGGCGTCGGCGTCTTGCGGCTCCTGCACCGGGCTGGTCGAAAAGCTGATGGTGCTGACCCTCGGCGACACCTACAACCCGGCCGCGGTGCAGCCCATGTGCTCCTGCACCGTTTTCGGCCATGACGACGTGCGCAGGCTGATCAAGGCCAAGGGGCTGAAGACCATTCCGGCGGTCATGCAGGAGCTGGAGTGGAAGACCTCCTGCGGCTGCGCCAAATGCCGGCCGGCCCTTAACTACTACCTCGTCTGCGACTGGCCGGACGAGTATGCCGACGACTATCAGTCGCGCTTCATCAACGAGCGCGTCCACGCCAACATCCAGAAGGACGGCACCTATTCGGTGGTGCCGCGCATGTGGGGCGGCGTCACCAATGCAGCCGAACTGCGCGCCATCGCCGACGTCGTCGACAAATTCGAGATTCCGATGGTCAAGGTCACCGGCGGCCAGCGCATCGACATGCTGGGCATCCGCAAGGAGGACCTGCCGGCGGTGTGGGCCGATCTCGGCCAGGCCGGCTTCGTTTCGGGCCATGCCTATGCCAAGGGCCTGCGCACGGTGAAGACCTGCGTCGGCTCGGACTGGTGCCGCTTCGGCACGCAGGATTCGACAGGTCTCGGCATCCGCATCGAGAAGTTCATGTGGGGCTCGTGGACGCCGGCCAAGGTCAAGATGGCGGTGTCGGGCTGCCCGAGGAATTGCGCCGAGGCGACCTGCAAGGACGTCGGCGTCATCTGCGTCGATAGCGGTTACGAGATCCATTTCGCCGGCGCCGCCGGGCTCGACATCAAGGGCACGGAAGTGCTCGGCCTGGTCAGGACCGAGGACGAGGCGTTGGAGCATATCGTGGCGCTGACACAGATGTATCGCGAGCAGGGCCGCTATCTCGAACGCATCTACAAATGGGCCAAGCGCATCGGCATCGCCGAGATCAAGCGCCAGATCATGGACGAGAAGCGCAAGGCCTATTACGACCGCTTCATCTTTTCGCAGAAGTTCGCCCAGGTCGATCCATGGTCCGAGCGCGTGTCCGGCAAGGACAAGCACGAATTCCGGCCGATGGCGTCGGTCGGGTTTGCGCAGGCGGCGGAGTGATGGCGATGTCAGCGCGAGGCACCCCCCTCTGGCCTGCCGGCCATCTCCCCCGCAAGGGGGGAAATCGGATGTCATATCTGCTTTCGCCAATTTCCAGCGCTGAAGAAAATGCGCCTGCGCTCAAGCTGCCAATCTCCCCCCTTGCGGGGGGTGAGGCGTGGTCCGCGAAGCGGACGGAAAGCCAATTGCTTGGCTTTTCGAACGACGAACGCCAGGAGCGACAGCGAAGGGCCGGGTCCGGCAGGACAGAGGGGGGTGCCTTGGCACATTCATATCAAGCAAAGGCACACCTATGACCTGGATCGCCATCGGCACCATCTCCGACATCCCGCGCCGCGGCGCGCGCTGTGTGGCCACCCCGCAAGGCAAGATCGCCGTCTTCCGCACCGCGGAGGATCAGGTTTTCGCTATTGACGACCATTGCCCGCACAGGGGCGGACCGCTGAGCCAGGGCATTGTCCATGGCGCGGCCGTGACCTGCCCTCTGCACAATTGGGTGATCTCGCTGGAGACGGGTAAGGCGCTTGGCGCCGACGAAGGCGCCGTGCGCACGATTCCCGTGAAGCGGGAGGGCGAGCACCTGTTCGTCGCGCTGGAAGCGCTGGCCAGCCGCGCGGCCTGAACCATGGAGATTGACGCAGCGCGCGAGGTGAGGACCACCTGCCCCTATTGCGGGGTCGGCTGCGGCGTGCTGGCGAAGATCACCGCGGACGGGCAGGTATCTGTCCGCGGCGATCCCGATCATCCCGCGAATTTCGGCCGGCTCTGTTCCAAGGGCTCCGCACTGGCCGAGACGATCGACCTCGACGGCCGGCTGCTCCATCCACAAATCCACGACCGCCCCGCCGGCTGGAACGAGGCGCTCGACGTCGTCGCCTCGACCTTCCAGCACACCATCGCCGAACATGGCCCCGACGCGGTCGCCTTCTACGTCTCCGGCCAGTTGCTGACCGAGGATTATTATCTCGCCAACAAGCTGATGAAGGGGTTCATTGGCTCGGCCAACATCGACACCAATTCGCGGCTCTGCATGGCTTCGTCGGTTGCCGGCCATCGCCGCGCGTTTGGTTCGGACACTGTGCCGGGAACCTACGAGGATCTGGAGCTGGCCGACCTGATCGTGCTGGTCGGCTCCAATCTCGCCTGGTGCCATCCCGTGCTCTATCAGCGCATCGCGGCTGCCCGGGAAAAGCGGCCCGAGATGAAGATCGTGCTGGTCGATCCGCGCCGTACCATGACATCAGACATCGCAGACATGCATCTGGCGATCGCGCCGGATGGCGACGTCGCCCTGTTCACCGGCCTGCTCGCCTGGCTCGGCCAGCACAATGCGCTCGACCGTGCCTATATCACGGCGCATACGTCCGGATTCGGACAAGCCCTGTTCGCCGCCTCGACGCTCGACCTTGCCGGCGTCGCTGCCGCCACGGGCCTCAGCGAAGACCAACTTAGCCGTTTCTACAGCCTGTTCGCCAGGACGGAAAAGACCGTCACCGTCTACAGCCAGGGCGTCAACCAGTCGTCCCAGGGCACCGACAAGGTCAACGCCATCATCAACTGCCATCTCGCCACCGGCCGCATCGGAAAAGCGGGCGCCGGCCCTTTCTCGGTCACCGGCCAGCCCAACGCCATGGGCGGCCGCGAGGTCGGCGGCATGGCCAACATGCTCGCCGCCCACATGGATATCGAAAACCCCGGGCATCGCGAACGCGTGCAGCGCTTCTGGAAGGCGCCGGCGATTGCCGGGGAGCCCGGTCTCAAGGCGGTCGAGATGTTCAAGGCGGTGGCCGATGGGCGCATCAAGGCGTTGTGGATCATGGCCACCAACCCGGTCGATTCCATGCCGGATGCAGGGGCAGTCGAGGCGGCGATCAAGGCCTGCCCGTTCGTCGTGGTGTCGGACGTGCTGGCCGAGACCGACACGGTCCGCCACGCCCATGTCCGATTGCCGGCCACGGCCTGGGGCGAGAAGGACGGCACCGTCACCAATTCCGAGCGCCGCATCTCGCGCCAGCGGCCGTTTTTGGCCGCCCCCGGCGAGGCGCGGCCCGACTGGTGGATCATTGCGGAAGTGGCAAGGCGGATGGGCTTTGGCGAGGCGTTCGCGCATGAGAGCCCAGTGGAGATCTTTGCCGAGCATGCCGCGCTGTCGGGGTTCGAAAATGATGGCGAGCGGGATTTCGACATCAGCGCTTATGCTGCGATCGATGTTGAGGATTACGAAGGATTGGCTCCGTTCCATTGGCCGGCGCCGAGCCCAGGCACCCCCCTCTGGCCTGCCGGCAGGCCAGAGGGGGGTGCTCAAGCTCAGCTTCAATCAGAAGGGGGTGCTCAGGCTGGAACTCGGCCAGAGGGGGCCACTTCGATTGAACGCCAACCAACCCGTTTCTTCGCCGACGGCAACTTCTACACGCCCGATCGCAAGGCCCGCTTCATCGCTCTGCGCCCGACCGTCGAAACCCGCATCACCGCCGCCTTCCCACTCGTCCTCAACACCGGCCGGATCCGCGACCATTGGCACACCATGACGCGTACCGGCAAAAGCCCGCGCCTGTCCCAGCACATCGCCGAGCCCTTCGTCGAAATCAATCCCGAGGATGCGCAGCGTTACGGCATTGGCGACGCCGACATCGCGCGCGTCTCTACTCCGCGCGGCGATGTGCTGGTCCGCGTGCTGGTGACCACGCGCCAGCGCCCGGGCAGCCTGTTCGCGCCGATGCACTGGACCGACCAGTTCGCCGCCAGGGGCCGGCTCGACACGCTCACGGCATCGCTTACCGATCCCGTGTCGGGGCAGCCGGCGCTAAAGCATGTCGCCGCTCGCATCGAGAAATTCACCGCTGGGGCCTTTGGCTTTGCCGTGACACGCAAAAGGCCCGTGACGATGGCCGCCGACTACTGGGCGATCGCCAGATGCCGAGGCGGCTGGCGGGTCGAGCTGGCCTTTGCCAATGACGATATCGACTGGACGGCCTTCGCCGGCTCGCTCTTCGATGCCGCGGATGCCGAAATGCTCGCCTATCACGACCGCGAGGCCGGCCAGCACCGCATCGCCGCCTTCCAAGGCGAGCATCTGGCGGGTGCCTTGTTCATCGCACCCGGTCCGGTCGCGGTGTCGCGCGGCTGGGCCGCCGAGCAGCTCGGCGAGGTCCACGCCAGCCAGCGTCAGCGCTTCAGGATCGTCGCCGGCCGTGCCGGTGCCGAGCGGCCCGATGCCGGCGCGACCGTCTGTTCCTGTTTCAACATCGGGGTGAACCAGATTACCGCGGCGGTGGCGGCCGGCTGCAACAGTGTCGAAGCCATCGGCGCCACGCTGAAGGCAGGTACCAATTGCGGTTCCTGCCGGTCGGAAATCCGCACGATCATCCAGGCCCGTCGGGTTCAGGCGGCCGAGTGAAGGCGTCCGTCCCACCTGGCAAAGTGGCACGGCCTTGCGAAATCGGCGGAACCCGCAAGGGCTTCAACCTGTCCAACGGTTAATTCGACTTGGCTGGGACTCATTTGGTTGATGGAGGTGAAAGATGCCGCCATGGACCAGAAACTGGAAACGCCCTTGACGACCGTTGCGCCACGCTGCGGCTGGATCTCGCCGTTCGGCTAACGATTCGGGAAGGGGTTCTCAAGCCATGGCAAACGAGACGCATGACCGTTGCCGTGGATCTGTGTCTCGGCTGGCCCTGTTCTTCGTAGTTGGTACGTCTGGACACAGATGCCGAAGACTGGAAAATGGGGAACGCAATCTCGCCATGCGAGTTGATTCAAGGCATCGGGAGATCATCGCTGAATCCGCAAGACATAGCCGGCCATCCAGCCTTGCACCGCTACGTTCAGGAACAGTCGCAGTCCCTGATCCGCATCTATGAGGAAAGCCCGCGGCTGGCTTCCGTCTTTGCCACGCAGCAGCGCTGGCTATTGGGCCATGTCGGCCTTGCCATGCACTTCAGGCGCGACCCCAACGACCGCCGCAAGGACCTGACCGTATCGCGCTTCATCGAGGTCGTGCACAAGAACGCGGTTGCCAGTCGCAACACGGCGGACGCCTTCATCAAGGAGATGCTGCACTACAACATCGCCGAGTATGTGGCGGGTGGGGACGGCCGCACGCATCCCCTGCAACCGACGGCGGCGACGATTGAGCGATTCACCGGCTGGGTAACAGCCCATCTGCGCACGCTCGACCATATCGATGGCGGCAACCGGCTGGCCAGGTTCCTGGAGCGGCCAGACATGCTTGCCACGCTGCAGCCCCTGGTGGCTGACGGCTTGCTAGCCTCAAAGCCGGTGCGCGAACCCAACCAGACCTTTTCCCTGTTCATCTGGCTCAACAATGGCGGCATCGTCATGGACTGGCTGATGTCCGGCATCAACCCCGACCATGCCGAGCTGGAGCGAATTCCGACCGGCGTGGTTTCGATCGGCGACTTCGCCAAATGGCTCAAGCTGTCGCGGACCCATCTCAGCCGTAAACTGCGCACGGCGGAGGAACTCGGCAGCATTGGCTGGCTTGGTCAGCGCGGCAATTCGGTGATGTGGGTGTCGCACGGATTCTACGAGGAATACATGATCGTCCAGGCCGCCAAGCTGGCCGTCGTCGACAGCGCCTTCGCAGCGTGTTTTTCCACCGACCGCCGAGTCCCGTCACCTCCCAGCTTGTGAAGGTGATGCAGGCTTATTTAAAGCGTCGATCGCGCGGGCGCGGCGCCGGTCAGACTGGTTGCGCCTCGTCGGTATGGCGTGCGCTCCAATGGCGCAGCACGACGGGAACGACAAGCGCCAGGCCGAGCAGCGAGGAATAGAGCTCGGGCGCCACCAGCAGCAGGGCGGCAAATACCAGGAGCACGTTCTCCCATGGGCGCGTGCGCACCAGCAGGTAGCGCGACAGGGCGGCCCCCAGGCAGGTGATGCCGAGCACGCAGCCGCCGAAGGCCAGGAAGAAATTCGGCCAGGTGAAGTCCTTTGTCACCAGCAGCAGGGACGGCGAGAAGACGAACACGAAAGGAACCAGCGCCTTGCCCAACCCTAACCGGAAGGCGGTGTTGCCTGTCTTGAACGGGTCCGCCCCCGCCATGCCGGCCGCCGCATAGGCGGCCAGCGCCACCGGTGGCGTGATGTCGGCCAGCAGGCCGTAATAGAAGACGAAGAAGTGGGCGACGATCGGTTCGGTGCCCAGCATGACCAGCGCGGGTGCCGCGATGGTCACCATGATGATGTAGTTGGCCGTCGTCGGGATGCCGCAGCCCATCAGGATGCAGACCACGCCGGTCATGAGCAGAGTGAACAGCAGCGTCAGGCCCTGGGCCGAGAAGATCGACTCGGGGATGAAGGTGCCGAACAGGAGCGACAACTGGCCTGCCGTCGAGGTGACGATGTAGGATAGCTTGAAGCCGACGCCGGTCAGGGTGACGACGCCGACGACGATGCCGACGGTGGCGGCCGCGGCACCGACGGCGAGCGCATATTTGGCGCCGTCGCGCAGGCATACTGCGATGTCGGCAACCGACATGCGACGGCGCGGATTGAGCAAGCCGACGGCGATGCAGAGCGTGATGCCCCAGAAGGCGGCCATGTAGGGCGTGTAGCCCGAGAGCAGGACGCCGATGAGGACGACGAGCGGGATGATCGTCGGCCAGTCCCGCTTCAGCGCCTCGACGACGTCGGGCATCTCGTCCGGCCTGAGCCCCCTGAGGCCGGTGCGCTTGGCCTCGAAATGCACCTGCATGAACACGCCGAAGAAATGCATGAAGGCAGGCACGATGGCGGCCAGAATGATGGTCGTGTAGGGCAGTTCGAGGAATTCGATCATCAGGAAGGCGGCCGCGCCCATGATCGGCGGCGTGACCTGACCGCCGGTCGAGGACGCCGCCTCCACCGCCGCGGCGAAATGTTTCTTGTAGCCGAGCTTGATCATCGCCGGGATGGTCAGCGAGCCGACGGTGACGGTGTTGGCGACCGACGAGCCGGAGATCATGCCGAACAATGCCGAGCCGAAGATCGATACCTTCGCGGGACCGCCGGCGTAGCGGCCGGCGACCCAGGCGGCACAGTCGAGGAAGAGCTGGCCGAGGCCTATGCGGGTTGCGAAGACGCCGAACAGCACGAAATGGAAGACGTAGGTGGCGACGACGCCGAGCGCGATGCCGTAGATTCCCTGCGTCGTCAGATAGAGGTGATCGACAAGCTGGGAAACGGACGCGC
Organism: Mesorhizobium sp. CO1-1-11; assembly: GCF_020164995.1. Lineage (NCBI taxonomy): Bacteria > Pseudomonadati > Pseudomonadota > Alphaproteobacteria > Hyphomicrobiales > Phyllobacteriaceae > Mesorhizobium > Mesorhizobium sp. CO1-1-11. Next base: position 230,237 of record NZ_JAIUHE010000003.1, on the reverse strand, counting down.
CGGGGTGCACCAGAATGCTCGGCATGTACCGCCCAAACAGTGCGTAGGCCATGAAGATGCACGCGATGATCGGCAGCGGGATGCCGACGGAGCGGCGCGTCGCTTCCAGGAGAAGCAGGATCAGGATAACGCCCAACACCACATCGAGCGTCGTGGGGTTGCCGACGCGGAAGGCAAGATCGTCGAGCGGGATCATCGGCACGTGCAGCACGGCCACCACGGCGGCGAGCGCCAGCAGCCAGTCGAAAAGCGGTATGCCAAGCGGCCGCAGGAAGCTGGATTGCGCGGGCTGGTCGTAACCCTTCTTCACCAGCGGGAAGACGAGGAAGATCAGCGCCAGCACCATCGACAGATGGATGCCTCGGTGCAGCATCTCCTGCAGCAATCCGAAGCCGGCGGTGTAGTAGTGAAACAGCGACAGCGCCACCAGGAGGAAGCCGACCAGCCAGCCCGCGGCCTGGGTCAATGGCCGGAATCGGATTTCGGAGTCGAATTTCTCCTCCAGTTCGCGAGCTTTCTCCTCATCGAACTCCATCGCGGAAAGCGTGATTTTGTCATCGTCGCTCATGGCCGGTTCCGTGTCCTGAGTTTCCAGGCAAAAGAGGCGGAAAGCACGCCTCCCGCCTCGCTGTCGTCCATCGGTCCTACGCGCTGGTAGCTCCTACTTCAGGGCGCCGACTTCCTTGTAGAATTTCTCCGCACCGGGATGAAACGGAATGCCTGCGCTGGTGACCGCGTTCTGGAGCGTGATCAGCTTGCCCTTGGCATGGCCGGCCTGCAGCGCCTTCTGGGTCGCGTCGCTGTAAAGCGATTTGACGATCTTGTAGACGAGGTCGTCGGTCTGCTTGGCGCTGGTCACCCATTGCGCGGCGACGGATATGGTCTTGGTCTCGCCGACATTCTTGTAGGTGCCTTCCGGCACAGTGTCGGCGGAGAAGAACTTCTGCTCGGACAGGAGCTTGTCGGCTTCGGGGCCGGTGATTGGAACCAGGGTGATGTTGTTGGTGCTGGCAAGTTCGACGATGGCGCCGGTCGGATAGCCGCCGACGAAGAAATAGGCGTCCATGGCGCCATCCTGGAGCCGCTCGCCGGCCGGACCGGGCTTGAGGTATTCGGGCTGCACATCTTTCTCCGTCAGCCCGTATGCGCCGAGCACGAGGCGCGCGTCGACAATGGTCCCTGAGCCCGGCTCGTCGAGGGAAACGCGCTTGCCCTTCAGGTCCGCCACCGTCTTGATGCCAGCATCCGCTCGGGCGACCAGATGGATCGTTTCGGGATAGAGCGTCGCGATGAGGCGCAGGTCATCGGCCTTGGGCTTGCCCTCATAGAGGCCAGTGCCCGAATATGCCCAGTAGGCGACATCGGATTGCGTAAACCCTGATTCGGATGCACCCGACTGGATGGCGCTGATGTTGGCGACCGACCCGTTGGAGGACGTGGCGGTGGCGACCAGGCCTTCGACGCCGGCCGGCCCCGTTGCCGAGATGGCGTTGGCGATCAGGCCACCCACCGGATAGTAAGTGCCGGACGTTCCACCCGTGCCGATGCGGAAAAAAGCCTGCTGCGCGTGCGCCGGCGAAAGGCCGGCGGCGGCCAAAGCCAAAGCTCCTGTGCCCATGGAAAAGGTGCGGCGGTTGATCGAAACAGTCATAACTACCTCCGAGTCAAAGATCGGCAGGATGTTGCAGCAACCGGAAGGTTGTCAACCTGCGCGTGCTTTTTGGCCGTTTCCAAAGCGCTTCCAGGAAGGGTATGTTTCCGCCCGGAATCGCGTAAAAACAGGGACTTAATGGATGGCACCCGGCTCCGGGCCAACGACCTGCATAAATCAGGGGCTTACAGCAGGTCGGGCGAATCCTATTCGCCGCGACATGCCGTAGAGCGGTTTAACCGCGTCGCCGGCGTCACCTGCCTGTTGGCGACAACCAGCCAAACACAAGAACCGTGAAACAAAAAACCCGCCTTGCGGCGGGTCATCGGCGCATGTCGGCACCATGCGGAAGATGGTAGCATAACTGCACTCAGCAATCAATCTCCGGTCGCAAACGGTTCGGGTGTGCAACGACACCCGAACCGGGCCGGCGTTCTCAATCTATGTCGAACGAGACGCCCTGGGCGAGCGGTAGCGCCTTGGAATAGTTCACGGTGTTGGTGGCGCGCCGCATATAGGCTTTCCACGCATCTGAACCGCTCTCGCGGCCGCCGCCGGTTTCCTTTTCGCCACCGAAAGCGCCCCCGATCTCCGCGCCGGAAGTACCGATATTGACGTTAGCGATGCCGCAATCCGAACCGTCGACACCGAGGAAGCGCTCGGATTCCTGCAGGTCGCGGGTGAAGATCGACGACGACAGGCCGGCGCCGACCGCGTTGTGCTCGTCGAGCACGGCGTCGAAATCGGAATACTTCATCACATAGAGGATCGGCGCGAAGGTCTCTTCCGTCACCGGTGCAACCTGCTTCGGCATTTCGACCAGCGCCGGGTGCACATAATAGGCATCGGGATGGCCGTTCTCGACCCGGCTGCCGCCAGTCACCTTGCCGCCATGCGCGGCCGCCTCCGTCAGCGCCTTCTGCATGGCATCGAAGGCGGCCTTGTCGATCAGCGGACCGACCAGTGACGAGGTCTCCAGCGGATTGCCGACCGAGACGCTCTGATAAGCCTTCTTCAGTCGCGGCACCAAGGCGTCGTAGACGCTGTCATGGACGAACAGGCGGCGCAGCGTCGTGCAGCGCTGGCCGGCGGTGCCCATGGCGCCAAAGGCGATGGCGCGCAGCGCCATGTCGAGATCGGCCGTCGGGCAGACGATGCCGGCATTGTTGCCGCCCAGTTCCAGCACGGCGCGGGCGAAACGCTTGGCCAGGCGCGGACCGACATCCCGGCCCATGCGAGTCGAACCGGTGGCCGAGACCAGCGGCACCCTGGGATGGTCGACCAGGATTTCGCCGACCGCACGGTCGCCGATCAGAACCGGTGCCAGTCCTTGCGGTGCGTCGATGCCGAAGCGCTTGACCGCACGCTTGAAGATCGCCTCGCAGGCAAGCGCGGTCAGCGGCGTCTTCTCCGACGGCTTCCATACCACTGCATCGCCGCAAACCAGCGCCAGTGCGGCATTCCACGACCACACCGCGACCGGGAAGTTGAATGCGGAGATGACACCGACGACGCCAAGCGGATGCCAGGTTTCCATCATGCGGTGGCCCGGACGCTCGGTGGCGATGGTCAGGCCGTACAATTGCCGGGACAGACCAACGGCGAAATCGCAGATGTCGATCATCTCCTGCACTTCGCCGAGCCCTTCGGACGGGATCTTGCCGACCTCGATCGACACCAGCCGGCCAAGCTCGGCCTTGTGCGTGCGCAGTTCCTCGCCCAGCAGCCGCACCAGTTCGCCGCGCTTGGGACCCGGCACCAGCCGCCAGGACTGGAACGCCTTGTGGGCTGCATCGATGGTCTTTGCCGCGTCGGCCGGCGAGATCGTCTTCAGCGCCGCGATCCGCTCACCCGTCACCGGACTGCGCACGATCAGGTCGCCGCCGTCAAGCGCCTCCTTGGCCACGCCCAGTTTCGCCAGAAGCTCGCCCGTTTCCTTCGCTATCGTCATTTCTGTCCCTTTCAGAATCCCGCCGCTCGTAGGGCGCGGGCCAACGCCTTGCCATGCCTTCCCGGCGCCGTCGCGGCTGGAAGGGGCTGTCATGGCGTGCCATTACCTGTTTCAGGGGAAAATCGCCACCCCGGCATGGTCCAAGCCCGGGCTGCACGATTGAGCCAGGCAATGCTCGGGCCGTGTAGGGGGTCAGTTTGCCTTTTTCGCCGGCATGCGTACGGCGCCGTCCTTGATCAGACGGTCGATATGCATGCGGATATGGGCAGCTTCCGCCGCGGTGTTGGCGAGCGCGATGGCGCGGTCGAAGGCAATGCGTGCCTCCTCGCCCCGGTCGAGTTGCATCAACAGCCCGCCCTTGAGGCCGAAGAAATGGAAATAGCCCGAAAGCCTCGGCTCGAGCGGCTCGATCATCGCCAGCGCCGCTTCCGGTCCGCGCACCTTGGCGACCGCGACCGCACGGTTGAGCGTGATGACCGGCGACGGCTGCATCTGCTCGAGCAGGCCATAGAGCAGGTCGATCTCCACCCAGTCGGTGTCCTCGGCTTTCTCGGCCCGCGCGTGGAGCGCTGCGATCGCCGCCTGGACTTGATAGGGACCTGGCTTGCGATGGCGCAGCGCCTTGTCGACGAGCGCCAGCCCTTCGTCGATCATCTTGCGGCTCCACAGGCTTCGATCCTGGTCCTCGAGCAGCACGATCTCGCCATCATCGTCAAAACGTGCCGGTGCGCGTGCGTGCTGCAGCAGAAGCAGCGCCGTCAGCCCCATGATCTCCGGCTCGGTCTGGAACAGCCGCAGCAGCAGCCGGGCAAGTCGAATCGCTTCCTCGCACAAGGGCGCGCGAGCCGGCGCCTCGCCGCTGTTGGTCGAATAGCCCTCGTTGAAGATCAGGTAGACCATGGACGCGACCGCCGCGAGCCGCTCGGAGCGCTCGACCGCGCCCGGCGTCTCGAACGGCACGCCAGCGTCCGCGATGCGCGCCTTGGCGCGGGTGATGCGCTGCTCCATCGCGCTCTCGCCGACCAGGAAGGCGCGCGCGATCTGCTTGACGGTGAGGCCGGAGACGACGCGCAGCGCCACCGCGATCTGCTGCGTTGCGGGCAAATCAGGGTGACAGCAGATGAACAGCAGCCGCAATATGTCGTCGCGGTAATGCGCTCCGTCCAGCCGCTCGGCGATATCGCTTTCGGCGTCCTCCAGATCGGAAACCTGGTCCTCTTCCGGCATCGGCGCCTGCTTGGCGCGCTTGCGCACCGCGTCGATGCCGCTGTTGCGGCCGACGAAGATCAACCAGGCCGCCGGATCGCGAGGCGGCCCGTTTTGCGGCCAGTTCTTCAGCGCCTTGAGGCAGGCGTCCTGGAAAGCTTCCTCCGCCGTGTCGAGGTCGCGGAAATAGCGCAGCAGCGCGCCCATCGCCTGTGGGCGGGCAGCGCTGATCGCGGAGCTTATCCAGGCGAGTTCGGTCATGCCGGAACCCTCGTCGGATGGAATACCGATACCGGGCGGATTTCGTAGGAACCGCCGCTTGGGTTGACCTCGGAGAGCTCACGGGCGAATTCGACGGCCTCGTCGAGGTCGGCGCAATCGAGCGTGTAGAAACCGAGGAACTGTTCCTTGGTCTCGGCGAACGGCCCGTCGATGACCAGCGATTCACCTTTCACTTTCCGCAGCGTCGTTGCCGCCGTCGTCGGCAAAAGCCGCGCCACGGGCCCAAGCCGGCCGGCGTTGGCATACTTCTCCTGAACGCCGAGCAGGTCGGCCATGACCTTGTCGTCCTGTTCCTTGCTCCAGGAACAGACGACATCTTCGGAGGCGTAGCAGAGGATGGCGTAGAGCATGGACGGTCCTTTCTATAGCAAAGGACGAAACAGTAGGGCCGATGCCGACATGGCGTCGATAAAAAAATCGAGACGCCGCGGATTCAGCGGCCGCCGATTGCCGCCGATCGGTCCTCCTGCGTCTTCAACCATCTCAACACGAGCGCTTCCTCCTCATCGAGGCCTTCGATGGATCGCTTGCGCTTGTTGGCTTCCGCCATTTCGGCAAGCAGTCGTCCTTCGCTCCAAGCCTTGAAGACCTGCGGATGGATATAGCATTGGCGGCAGACCGCGCGCGTATTGCCCAGCCGTTCGGCCACCTTGTCGATGACGTTGTTCATCACCCGTTTTTGCTGTGCCTGGCTCTCAGGCAGTTCCGTCTGTGCAAACAGCGACGCGGCGTGGATGGTGCCGCCCCATGTGCGGAAGTGCTTCGAACTGAACGCATCGCCGACCGCTTCGCGGATATAGTGGTTCACGTCGTCGGAGCGGACAGGGCGTCTGTTGCCGTCCTCGTCGAGATACTGGAACAGTTTCTGGCCCGGCAGGTCCTGCGCGCCCCGAACGATCCCCGCGATCCGGCGGTCAACCAGCTTCAATTTCCATTCCTTGCCGGACTTGCCCTTGAAGGCGAAGCGCAGGCTCGATCCCTTGATATCGACATGCCGGTCCCGCAAAGTCGTCAGGCCGAAGCTCTTGTTGTCGCGAGCATAGGCTGCATTGCCGACGCGGATCATCGTGTTGTCGAGCAGCCAGACCACCGCGGCGGCGACGCGTTCGAGCGGCAGGCCGTGACGACGCAGGTCGCTGTCGATCCTGCGCCGAAGGTCCGGCAGGCTTTCGGCGAAAGCCACGAGGCTCGAATATTTGGCGCCGTCGCGCTCCTCGGCCCATTGCGGATGATAGCGATACTGCTTGCGCCCCCGCTGATCCCTCCCGGTCGCCTGGATATGCCCGTTCGGATCGGGCGAAATCCAGACATCGGTCCAGGCCGGCGGTATGACGATCGCCGCGATGCGCGCTCTGTCGGCATCGGAGACCGCTTTCCCGTCCGGTGCCTTGTAAGCGAATCCCTTGCCTGCCTTCAGCCGGCGGATGCCAGGCTCGGCATCGCTGACATAGGTCAGCGCGGCATCCCTGGCGGAAATCTGTGCTCCATTCTTGGGTACGCTATCACCGTCGGCCAATCGGCTCCGCGACGATCCGGTTCTCTGCAGCATGTAAGCTCCACGCGAAATATCCGTAGATAAGCTGCGGGCTGACCGCTGGTTCCACACCCCGTCTGAAAAGAAGGCAATCCCGGTGGCGTCGGTCAGGCCTACAATGCGCGCTGCATCTGTGTCGGCGGAAGGGACAGCCGGCGCCGCGCCGCGAGCTTGAATTTGTAGCGCAGGCATCGCCAGGCTTCCGAGCGCCGCTTCGGCGCCACTGAGGCTATTGCGAGAAAGCGCGTGGCCATGTCCAGGTCGCCCCGCGCATAATGGACACGGGCGATCTTGAGCGCGACGAGGCCCTCCCTGGCTTTCAGTGCCGAAATCGGGATGCCGCAATCGGTGAGCGTACGCAGCTCCCGGCGCCAGTCCAGGAAGCGCCGCACCGGGTTGACCGTGAAGCGATCGTCCGAACGCTCCGCTGAAACTTCGTAGATCATGACGGGGCGCTGAACCATGACCGGCGACGCCTTGCTCATCAGCCGCGCCCAGAACAGCGTGTCCTCGTCGAAGGCGAGCCCGACGGGGAACCGGGTCTCGCCGATGAGACGCCGGGAAGCCAGCACGCTGCCCACCGCCACCGAGCGTATATCCCCCTTCACGTAGGCGGAGGCGTTGGTGAGGCAGGCCGCGGTGTAGCCGTTTGGCACCTTGATCTGCCGATCCTGGCCGTTCACCCTGCGCCGGAAGGCACCGACGATCATGTCGGCCTTGGGCTGGGTTTCTGCCTGCGACAGCAAGGAGCTTAAGCCGCCCTGAAGGTGCAGGTCGTCGGCGTCGATCAGGTAGACCCACGGATGGGCTGCCTCATCAAGCGCCAGGTTACGGGCGCCGCCGGCGTCGCGGCAACTGGCGGGCAGCACACGCAAAGGCAGGGATGATTGCGCCGCGGCCTGCCGGGCTGCATCGGCCGTGCCATCGGTCGATTGATCGTCGACCAGCAGGACCTCGCCGATAAACCCGGCCTCTCCGCCAAGCGAGGCCAGCGTTTTAGCGATCGTTGCCGCCGCATTGTAGGCGGGTATGACGACGCTGACAGCTTTCAATGACAAACCTCATGCCTGTGCGCGGCAGCCTAAGACTATTCTCCCTTAAGGCGAATACAGACTAAGCACTTACAGGAAAAGTGTGAAACGGCTTTTCCGTCCGGAATTGCGCGAAATCAAAGACTTGGATCGGCTTGCCTTTTCCGTGAACCGGTGAGCTGCTCTAGTGACCGCATCGATGTTTGAGAAGTCTGCCCCATCCTTGTGAGAACTCGCGGCGCCGGCAAGTTAGTGCGCCCCGTTTCACGCCTTTTCGAGCACGACCGGGATGACGTCGACCGCCTGGTCGCCGACCTGTCCGCCAGTCGTCTTCAGCACGCCGACGATGGGCGCCACATCCGAATAGTCGCGCCCGTAACCAACGGTGATATGGTCGTTGGAGGCCCGCATGCCATTGGTCGGATCGAACTCCTGCCAGCCGGCATCACGCCCGCACCAGACCTTGACCCAGGCATGCATGGCATCCGCGCCTTCCAGCCGGGGCTTGCCTTTGGGCGGAATGGTGCGCAGGAAGCCACTGACATAGCCGGCCGGAATGCCAAGCCCGCGTAAGCCGGCGATCATGATGTGGGAGAAATCCTGACAGACGCCCCGCTTCAGCTGGAAGGCGTCGCTGGCCCGGGTCCGCACCGTGGTCGCCTCGTCATCGTATGTGAAATCGCGATGGATGCGATTGCACAGGTTCATCGCCGTCCCTGCGGCCGAGTTTCCGATGCTGTCTCGCGCGAATGCGGTGATCGCGGCATCAATGCCCGCATGGCTGCTGGCGGCCAGGAAATGGTGCGGCGAGGCAGGCGCAAGCGACCGCACGGCGGCCAGCTCCTGTCGAAGGCGGCCGAGATCGGGCGACACGTCGAGCCCCGGCTCGGGCCGCGCCACCGACACACGCGCGCTCATCCTGATGTCGAGCGTTTCATGGGCGTCGCGAAACGCGATCGAAGTGACATTGTTGCCGAAGAAATCGGAAAAATCCGACCGTTCGTTGGGTGCCGGTGAAAAAGAAAGCGAAGCGGCGATGACACGCTGCACACCGTCAATGGTCGACGGCAGCACGCGCACCTGATGGCGTCCGCCGCCAGCAGCGGCAGCATAGTCGTAGTGGAGCAGAAGCCTGATGTCGTACAGCATGGCCATCTCTTTCTAGCCGAAATAGGCTTTGGCGAGGCTGCTGTAGAGCCCGCCTATTTCGCCCGCGAGATCGTTCAACGCCTTCACCGTCATGTCTGCCGGTTCCTTGATGGCGATGGACGTGTTGAGCTGCAGGATCTCCTTGGCCGCCGCCGACATGTGCCCCTCGCCGCCGGTCGCCGGCAACAGCCCTATCTCTGCTTTCAGCCTCTCGAGCTGGAACAGGATGGAGCGTGGATTGAGCGGATCGAGCGCCAGGAGATCGATCACCGTGCGCCGGCCGGCCTGCACCGGATATTGCCGTCGATGGGTCATCACGCTGTCGCCGATCTCCAGCATCATGTCCAGCGCCCCGTCCGGCGCCTTGCTGCTGGTCAGTCGGGCCAGCGTGCTGGCGATCTGGATGCCGCGCTCCAGCCGCCGGCCGATCTCGAGGAAACGCCAGCCAGCGAAGCGGTACATGTTCTCATGCAAAAGGCCCGAGAATCCGGCAAGCTTGCGCAGGATCACGGTCATGGCCCGCGTCGCATCGTCGCCGGGCGCCACGGTGGTGGCGAACTGATGGATCGTTTTTGACAAATCCTTGAGCGCCAGCCAGCCATCCGGCGAGAAACGATCGCGGATCTGGCCGGCGCTGTACACCGCGCTGTCGAGCGTGCCGATCAGCCCTGGCGGGATCGCCGTTTCGACATCGATGCCGAACGGTTCGAGATAATCCCTGATATCGGCCAGCAGCGGCATGTCCGGATCGGACGTTTCGGCGAGCCGCACGTGATAGGCGCGCAGGATACGCACCGTGTCTTCCGAGCGTTCGATGTAGCGGCCGAGCCAGGTCAGGTTTTCCGCCGCGCGGCTGGGCAGGCTGCCGGGCCTCGTCCGGTTGAAGCTGTCGCTCTCCTGCGGCAGCAGCGTCTCGCGCTCCACGGGTCTGTCGCTCACCACCCAGACATCAGCCGCCTGGCCGCCGCGCTGCATGGCGATCGCCGTCGGGTCGAGCGATAGGCCGACGCGCGCAAACCCGCCCGGCATCACCGTCCAGCCCTCGGGCGTACGCGCCAGATAGACGCGCAGGCTCGCCGGCCGCGGTTCCAGCCAGCCGCCGACATAGACCGGCGTCGTCGAAAGCGTCACCGCCTCCTGGCCGACGAAGGCCTCGCCGTCGCGTTCGATGCGCGCCACCAGTTCCGCCCGCTCCCCGACCGACAGCGCCGAGCCGAGCTTCGTCTGTCCGTCATCTTCGAAGGCAAGTCTTGTCGACAGCGCCGGGCCGACCACCATGCGGTCGATATTGGCGAGCACATGGGCGCGCTCCGTCTCCTGCCCGCACCACCATGTCGCCACACTGGGCAAAAGCAGCTCCTCGCCCCACAATTCGCGCGCGATCTTGGGCAGAAAGGCGAGCAGCGCGCGCGTCTCCATCAGGCCCGAGCCCAGCGCATTGACGGTGGACACCGTGCCTTGCCGGATCGCCTCGACCAGCCCCGGCGTACCGATCTGCGAATCCGGGCGCAGCTCGAGCGGATCGGCGAAGGCGGCATCGAGCCGCCGCCACAGCACGCTGATGGGCATCAGGCCGGACACGGTCCGCACCATCAGCCTGCCGCCGGAAACGGTCAGGTCCTCGCCTTCGAGCAGCATGATGCCGAGGTAGCGGGCGATATAGGCGTGTTCGTAATAGGTCTCGTTGAGTGGCCCCGGCGTCAGGATGGCGACGCGGCCGTCGCTCTCCTTTGCCATGCCGATCAGCGCATCGCGAAAGCGGCGGAAGAAGCCGGCGAGCCGGTGCACATGCATCTCGCCATAGATGTCGGACAAAGCGCGCGTGGTGGCGACCCGGTTTTCCAGCGCGAAGCCGGCGCCCGAAGGCGCCTGGGTACGGTCGCCCAGCACCCACCAGCGGCCGTCCGGACCGCGGCCGAGTTCGAAGGCGCAGAAGTGCAGGAAATGCCCTCCGGCCGGCCTGGTGCCGACCACGGGCCGCAAATATTCAGGGCTCGCCGCGATCAGTCCTGCCGGCAGGATGCCTTTTTCGATCAGCCGGTTCGGCCCATGGATATCGGCAACAATTTCCTCGAACAGTTCGGCGCGCTGCACCAGGCCGGCGCTGACCGCCTGCCACTCGCTGTCCTCGATGAGCAAGGGAATATGCGCCAGCGGCCATTCGCGCTCGTTGGCGCCCGCCTTGTCGTAGACGCGGTAATAGACACCGGCATCGCGCAGATACTGATCGGCGCGGGCGAAGCGCTGGCCGAGCTTTTCGGCCCCGAGGTCGTCCAGCGCTTCGACAAAATGCTTCCAGACCGGACGGGGATTGCCTGACGCGTCGACCATCTCGTCGACGACGCCGTCGATCGGCTGGTAGTGCTCCAGCAGGCTATGGGCCTGCGGCTTGCCGCGCACCCTTTTGTGATTCCCCTTTGCCATGTCAGATCACAGTCTTGGTGGACGCCTGAGGTCAAGGGTCATCGGGAAATCTTCCGCCGGCTGTTCCTCGCGCAACACATAGCCCGAGGGTGTGCGGCCGCGCGGTTCGAAGCGGGCGAGCCGTCGTGCCTCCGCCTCGTTGCCGTTGACGGGGAAAGTGTCGTAGCTGCGCCCGCCGGGATGCGCGACATGGTAGACGCAGCCGCCGATTGCCCGGCCGGACCAGCGGTCATAGATGTCGAACACCAGCGGCGTGTTGACCGGCAGCGCCGGATGCAGGCCCGAGGCCGGCTGCCAGGCCTTGAAGCGCACGCCGGCCACCGCGACCTCTCTGTTGTCGGTAATCCTCATCGGCACGATGCGGCCGTTGCAGACGATCGCATGACGCTCCGGGTTGAGGCCTTCGGTCCTGACCTGCAGCCGTTCGACCGATGAATCGACGAAGCGCACGGTGCCGCCGATCGCGCCCTGCTCGCCCATCACATGCCATGGTTCCAGCGCTTGCCTGAGCTCCAGCTTGATGCCGGCATGCTGCACCTCGCCGCAGAAGGGAAAGCGGAATTCGAGCTGGGCATCGAACCATTCGGGCCGGAAGTCGAAACCATTGAGCTTGAGGTCGTCGAGCACGTCGAGAAAGTCCGCCCAGACATGGTGCGGCAGCATGAAGCGATCATGCAGCGAGGTGCCCCAGCGCGCGAAGCGCCCGTCGAGCGGGTTCTTCCACGCGCGGGCGATGATGGCCCGCACCAGCAATTGCTGCGCCAGAGACATGCGCGCATTGGGCGGCATCTCGAATCCGCGGAATTCGACAAGGCCAAGCCGGCCAGTCGGACCATCCGGGGAAAACAGCTTGTCGATGCAGATTTCCGAGCGATGCGTATTGCCGGTGACGTCGGTCAACAGGTTGCGGAACAACCGGTCGACCAGCCACGGCAAGGGTGCGGCACCCTGGTCGGGATGCGGCACCTGCGCCATCGCGATTTCAAGCTCATAAAGAGAGTCGTGGCGCGCCTCGTCGAAGCGCGGCGCCTGGCTGGTCGGGCCGATGAACAGGCCGGAGAACAGATAGGACAGCGAGGGATGCCGCTGCCATTGCAGCACCAGGCTCTTCAGCAGGTCGGGCCGGCGCAGGAACGGGCTGTCATTGGGCGTGGCGCCACCGACCACGACATGGTTGCCGCCTCCGGTACCGGTGTGGCGGCCGTCGATCATGAACTTGTCGGCGCCGAGCCGCGTCTGCCGCGCCTCGTCGTAGATCGCCGTCGTTGTCGCCACGCAGTCCTGCCAGTTGGAGGCTGGGTGGATGTTGACCTCGATGACGCCGGGATCGGGTGCCACGCGGATAACGTTGAGGCGCGGGTCATGCGGCGGACCGTAGCCCTCGATGTGCACGGGAAGGCCAATTGCCTTTGCCGCGTTCTCGGCCGCGGCGACGAGCTCGAGGTAATCCTCGAGCGCCTCGACCGGCGGCATGAACACGCACAGCCTGCCGTCACGCGGTTCGACCGAAAGTGCCGTGCGCACCGCGCCGCCGATCTCGGTGATCTCCTGCTCGACGCGCTCCTGCTGGCCGGTCGTCACCGTGAACGAGGCTGCCTGCTGGCGACGGGCCATTTCGTCGGCGCCTTCGAGTTCCGCAGGAGCGGCCGCTGGCAAGATCGCTTCGCGCACGGGCAAAGGGCCACGCGGCAGCGACGGATCGACGGGCACGATGTAGGGGAATTGCGCCGGCGGCACATAGGGCAGCGTGCCCAGTGGGAGACGATAGCCGACCGGGGAATCGCCCGGGACCAGGAACAGCCGGCCGCGCCGCGTCTTCCATTTCTCCGAGCGCCAGCGCGGATCGGAGGCCTGGCTGTTCCAGCGTTGCACCGGCAGCACATAGCCGGACGGCTTGGTCAGCCCGCGTTCGAAGACACGCGCCATGCGGCTGCGTTCCTCCGGATCTTCGAGTTTCGAATTCGACGGGTCGACATTGTCGGGCAGCTTGCCTTCCTTGAGCAGCCATTCGGCCGGATCCTCATAGGCTTCGCTGACCATGGACGTGTCGATGCCGAGTTCGCCGGCGATCGCCGTCAGCAGGCTTTCGGCTTGTTTCGGCCCGATATCAGCCGAACTATCTTCCCGCGCGATCAGCGACGGGTCGCTCCACACCGGCTCGCCGTCGGCGCGCCAAAAGAGCGAAAACGTCCAGCGTGGCAGGCTTTCACCGGGATACCATTTGCCTTGGCCGTAGTGGAGAAAGCCGCCGGGCGCGAAACGCTCGCGCAGCCTGCGGATCAGCGCATCGGCCTTCCCGCGCTTGGTTGGCCCAACGGCGGCGGTGTTCCATTCGGCGGCCTCGAAATCGTCGATCGACACGAAGGTCGGCTCGCCGCCCATGGTCAGCCGCACATCCCCGGCCGCGAGCGCGGCATCGACCTCGTTGCCGAGCGCGTCGAGCGCCTGCCAGCTCTCGTCCGAGAACGGCTTGGTGATGCGCGGATGCTCGGCGATGCGGTCGACCCGCATCTCGAAACCGAACTCAACATTGGCAAAGCTCGCCATGCCGGAAATAGGCGCGGCATTGCGGAAATGCGGCGTCGCTGCCAGTGGCACATGGCTCTCGCCGGTGAGCAGGCCCGAGGTCGGATCGAAGCCGATCCAGCCGGCGCCAGGAAGATAGACCTCGCACCAGGCATGCAGGTCGGTGAAATCGACCGCTGTCCCGGCCGGCCCATCCAGCGCGACAAGGTCGGGCTTGAGCTGGATCAGATAGCCCGAGACGAAGCGCGCGGCGATGCCGAGATTGCGCAGGATCTGCACCAGGAGCCAGCTTGAATCGCGGCAGGAGCCCTTGGCCGCTGCCAGCGTTTCCTCCGGTGAGAAGACGCCGGTTTCCATGCGCACGATATAGGCGATCTCGCGCTGCAGGCGGGCATTGAGATCGACGAGGAAATTGACCGTGTTGGGCGCGCTGCGGTCGACGGTTTTCAGAAACGCCTGGAGCAGCGGCCCGGCCCGCTCCGGCATCCGGTAGATGGCGAGGTCGTCACGGATCTCCTCGGGATAGTCGAACGGGAACGCCTCGGCCGACGGTTCGACGAAGAAGTCGAACGGATTGTAGACGGTCATGTCGGCGACGAGGTCGACCTCGATCTTCAGCTCCGTCACCGGCTCCGGAAAGACGAAACGGGCGAGGAAGTTGCCGTAAGGATCCTGCTGCAGATTGACGAAGTGGTTCGCCGGCTCGACCTTGAGCGAATGGCTCAACACCTTGGTGCGGGAATGCGGTGCCGGCTGCAGCCTGATGATTTGGGGCCCGAGAACCACCGGCCGGTCGTATTTATAGTGGGTCAGGTGGTAGACGGCTGCCAGAATTGCCATGGGGCCCCGGAGATCGGCGTTTCATCAGCCGAACCCTGACACACCTGGCCGCCATTCTCCAAGCGGATGTTGCGGTGCACCTAAATTAAACAGCTATCGAACGGACAATATCATCTGGTTCGACTGGTTGCTCGCTACCGTCTCCAGCACTGATGATTGGTGGAAGCGCCTCTCCCTTCGTCATCCTAGGGCGAAGCAAGGAGCGAAACGACGCGGCGCAGACCCTAGGATCCATGCCGTTACATTGATCGAAGAATACCAGCGGCGCAGAATGAGGTCATCCTGTTGCGATTCGGCCGTGCACACATCCTTCAGCGCAGCAGCGCTTCCGTGTCGCGGCATGGATCCTAGGGTCTCCGCGACGTCGCTTCGCGACTGCTCCGCCCTAGGATGACGAAGCCGAGGATCAAAAGAAGGCCTGTATCCCCGTTTGCGCCCGTCCCAGGATCAGCGCGTGCACGTCATGGGTGCCTTCGTAGGTGTTGACGGTTTCCAGGTTCTGCGCGTGGCGCATGACGTGATAGCCGATCTGGATCCCGTTGCCGCCATGCATGTCGCGGGCCTGGCGGGCGATGTCGAGCGCCTTGCCGCAATTGTTGCGCTTGACGATCGAGATCATTTCCGGCGCCATCTTGCCTTCATCGAGCAGGCGCCCGACGCGCAAGGAGGCCTGTAGCCCCAGAGCGATCTCGGTCTGCATGTCGGCGAGCTTCTTCTGGTAGAGCTGCGTGCCGGCCAGCGGCTTGCCGAACTGCTTGCGGTCAAGCCCATATTGGCGAGCGCGATGCCAGCAATCTTCCGCCGCGCCCATCGAGCCCCATGAGATGCCGTAGCGGGCCCGGTTGAGGCAGCCGAAGGGTCCACCGAGGCCCTTGGCGTTGGGCAGCAGCGCGTCCTCGCCGACCTCGACGCCTTCCATCACCACTTCGCCGGTGATCGAAGCGCGCAGCGACAGCTTGCCGCCGATCTTCGGCGCCGATAGCCCCTTGATGCCTTTCTCCAGCACGAAACCGCGGATCTCGTCCTTGCCGTTCTCGCCCTTCAACTTGGCCCATACGACGAACACGTCGGCGACCGGCGCGTTGGAAATCCACATCTTGGAGCCGGAGAGCTTGTAGCCGCTGGCGGTCTTTTCGGCGCGGGTCTTCATGCCGCCGGGATCGGAACCGGCATCCGGCTCGGTCAGACCGAAGCAGCCGATCCATTCGCCGCTGGCGAGCTTGGGCAGGTACTTCCTGCGCTGTTCGTCCGAACCATAGGCATGGATCGGGTACATCACCAGCGACGACTGCACCGACATCATCGAGCGATAGCCGGAATCGACGCGTTCGACTTCCCGCGCCACCAGCCCGTAGGTGACATAGCTGGCAGCGAGGCCACCGAACTCCTCCGGAATGTTGATGCCGAGCAGGCCGGCCTCGCCCATCTCGCGGAAGATAGCCGTGTCGAAGGTCTCGTTGAGATAGGCTTCCTCGATACGCGGCGCGAGCTTGTCGGCGGCAAAGGCGGCAGCGCCATCGCGCACCATGCGCTCGTCTTCCGAAAGCTGGTCCTCGATCAGGAACGGGTCTTCCCACACGAATGCATTCTTGTCGGCCATGGCTTCTCGGTCCTTGAAACAGGTGAAGCCCGGCTTATCGGCTCGTGGCCTGAAAAAATCAAACGAAATTGCTTCACGGATCAATGAGCGCTAGGAATGGATCATGAGTGTCCAGCGCCGCCTTTTGCCCAACATCAGCGCCCTTGCCGCCTTCGAGGCCGTGGCGCGGCTTGGCTCCTTCACCGCCGCCGCCCAGGAATTGGACCTGACCCAGGGCGCGGTCAGCCGCCAGGTCAGGCTTTTGGAAGATCAGTTCGGCCGGCAGCTGTTTGAACGCGACAGCCGCAATGTAAGGCTCTCCACGGCGGGTGAAATCTACGCCGAAGCGGTACGCTCGGCGCTTGGCCAGTTGCGTGATGCAGCCCTTGGATTGATGAGCAATCGGCATAGTGGGATCTTGAATCTTGCCATTCTGCCGACTTTCGGCACGCGTTGGCTGATGCCGATGATGCCCGATTTCGTCGAGAACAATCCCGACATCACCATCAACTTCGTCACCCGCGTCGGGCGCTTCGACTTCGCACGCGAACGGTTGGATGCCGCCATCCACTATGGCCTCCCGGACTGGCCGGACGCCGACTCGACGCTTCTGGTGCGCGAGACGGTGGCGCCGGTGGTGTCGCCCGACTTCCTCGCCGGCCGCGCCATCGCCACGCCGGCCGACATCGGCCGCTTGCCGCTGCTGCACATGACGACGCGTCCCGGCGCCTGGAGCGAATGGTTTGAGCATCAGGGCCTGAGCGCGCCGACCGGGCCTGGCATGCAATTCGAGCAGTTCGCCACCGCCGCCCAGGCTTGCATGGCGGGCCTCGGCGTGGCGCTCTTGCCGCAGATCCTCATCGAGGGCGAACTGCAGCGCGGCCAACTTGTGCCCGCGCCAGGCCAACCGATGCAAAGCCGCAATGCCTATTACCTCGTCGTCCCCCACGACAAGCGCGGCTATCCGCCGGTTGCCAGTTTCCGGGACTGGCTGCTCGGCCAGCTTGAGAAGGAGCCGGCTGTTCTGGCGTGGTAGCTACTTTCGCTTCAGCGCGTCCGCCAGCGCGGCGCCGAACGCACCTTGCTGTGCCGGCCGCTCCGGCTGGCGTTGCGGCGTAGGCCCGCGTGGCGCCGGCCTGCCGCCACCATTGTCGCGCGGCCCGCCCTTCGATGCACCCCCCTCGCCGGCATCCTTACGCATGGAGAGCGCGATACGCTTGCGCTTGATGTCGACATCGACGACGCGCACCTTGACCACGTCGCCGGCCTTGACCACCTCATGCGCGTCCTTGATGAAGCGGTCGGCGAGCTGCGAGACATGCACCAGCCCGTCCTGGTGCACGCCTATATCGACGAAGGCGCCGAAAGCGGCGACATTGGTGACGGTCCCTTCCAGCAGCATGCCGGGCTTCAAATCCTTGATCTCGTCGATGCCATCGGCGAAGGTCGCCGTCTTGAAGCCGGGACGCGGATCGCGGCCGGGCTTCTCCAGCTCCGCCAGAATGTCGCGCACCGTCGGCAAGCCGAACCGCTCGTCGACGAAGACGCGCGGGTCGAGCGCCTTGAGCGCGGCACTGTCGCCCAAAAGCGAACGCACGTCGCGGCCGCAGGCGGCGACGATCTTCTTGGCCACGCCATAGGCCTCCGGATGCACCGACGAGGCATCGAGCGGTTCGCTGCCATTGGCGATGCGCAGGAAGCCGGCGGACTGCTCGAACGCGCGCGGTCCAAGCCGTGCCACCTTCAGCAGGTCCTTGCGGCTGGCGAACGGGCCGGTCGCATCGCGATGCGCGACGATTGCATCGGCGAGCGACGCGCCGAGGCCTGAAACCCGCGCCAGCAACGGCGCCGAGGCGGTGTTGAGGTCGACGCCGACCGCGTTGACGGCGTCCTCCACCACCGCTTCCAGCGAGCGGCCGAGCCGGTACTGGTCGACATCGTGCTGATACTGGCCGACGCCGATGGATTTCGGCTCGATCTTGACCAGTTCGGCCAGCGGATCCTGCAGCCGTCGCGCGATCGACACCGCGCCGCGCAGCGACACGTCGAGGCCGGGGAACTCGGCGGCAGCCGTCGCCGAGGCCGAATAGACCGACGCTCCCGCCTCGCTGACGATCACCTTGAGCGGCTTCGGGCCGCCGGCCGAAGGCATGTCGGACAGCATGTCGGCGACCAGCTTCTCCGTCTCGCGGCTGCCGGTGCCGTTGCCGATCGAGATCAGCTCGACCTTGTGCTGGCGGATAAGCGCCGCAAGTTCGGCCTGCGTGCCACGCACATCGTTCCTCGGCGGAAACGGATAGACCGTCGTCGTCGCCAGCAGCTTGCCGGTGCCATCGACCACCGCCACCTTGACGCCGGTGCGGATGCCGGGATCGAGCCCCATCGTCGGCCGCGAGCCGGCGGGAGCCGCCAGCAGCAAATCCTTGAGGTTACGGGCAAAGACATGGATCGCTTCTTCCTCGGCCCGCTCGCGCAGGTCGCGCATCAGGTCGAGCGTCAGGTGCAGCGACAGTTTGATGCGCCAGGTCCAGCCTGCCACTTCCATCAGCCAGCGGTCGCCGGGCAGGCTGGCACCGATGGCGTAGGCGTTGGCGATCATCCGCTCGACCGGCTTCACCGGCGAGCCGTCATCGGCATCCACCTCGATGTCGAGCGACAGCACCTCCTCGTTGCGGCCGCGCAGCATGGCGAGCGCGCGGTGGCTTGGCACGGTCGCCCAACGTTCGACATGGTCGAAATAGTCGGAGAATTTCGCGCCGGCCTCCTGCTTGCCGTCGACCACCCTGGCGCGCAGGAAGGCGCGCTCCTTCATGTAGCTGCGCAGCTTGCCGACCAGATCGGCGTTTTCGGCGAATTGCTCCGACAGGATGTCGCGCGCGCCCTCGAGCGCCGCCTTCGCATCGGCCACCTCGCCGGTGACATAGGCGAGCGCGACGTCCGCGGGCACCAGCGCACGTTTGTTGAGAATGGCTTCGGCCAACGGCCCCAATCCACGCTCGCGGGCGATCTCGGCCTTGGTGCGGCGCTTCGGCTTGTAGGGCAGGTATATGTCCTCGAGCTCCGCCTTGGTCGCGGCGCCCGCGATCTTGGTTTCAAGCTCTTGCGTCAGCTTGCCCTGCTCGCGGATCGAGCCCAGGATGGTGTCGCGGCGGGCGTCGAGTTCGCGCAGATACACAAGACGCTCGGCAAGGTCGCGCAATTGCGTGTCGTCCAGCCCGCCGGTCACTTCCTTGCGGTAGCGTGCCACGAACGGCACCGTCGCACCCTCATCAAGCAGTCCGATCGCCGCGGCCGCCTGTTCCGGCCGCGCCTTGATTTCGGCCGCGATGATGGCTGCGATGCGCTTGATGTCGGATGCCATGCCGTTCCCACTCTCGTCGAAAAGAGCGGCGACCATAAGGGTTGGCGTGCGGCCCGCCAACCACCGCGTCCTCACACGCGGCGGAGGTCCACAGGAAAGCGCGATGCGTTCACCGGATCTGGGTACCGCAGGAATTTGCCCATACTGAGATGTCTGCGCTGCCCCTCACCTGCCTGCCGGCATCCTCTCCCCGTATAGGGACGGGGAGAGGGGCGCTGTCATCGCCGATTTCGCCAATCGCCAACGGTGCAAAGGGGCGCCGGCGTAGCGACCAGATCCCTTCTCCCCGTCACTATACGGGGAGAAGGTGCCGGCAGGCGGATGAGGGGCAGCGCCGACATCACCAATCGCACGCGACTGCCCACTTAGACCATCCGGCTCAGCGCCTCGAAAAACGCAACGATCTCGATATCCAGCGGATCGTCGACCGGCTCCGGCTGCGACGACATCTTGGCGATCACCACTTCGGTGCTGGGATCGACATAAAGCCACTGGCCATGGATGCCGATGCCGCAATAGGCGCCATTTTCGAAGCCGGTCTGATACCATTTGTTGCGGTAGCGGCCTTTCGGGAACAGCGGCAGCATGGCACCGCGCCGCCAAGCTTCCGAGCTGCCGCCGGTGCTGGTGGTGTCGCGCACCCAGGCCTCGGGCACGATGCGGCGGCCATTGGCGGTGCCGCCCTGCCGCATCATCTCGCCGAGGCGCGCCAGGTCACGCGGCGTCACCGAAATGCCGCCGGCGGTGCGTGCCGTGCCTTCCATGTCGACGGCGACAGAGGCCTCGCTGAGGGCGCCAAGCGGCAGCCATAGTTTCTCGCGCATGAGGTCGGTGAAGCGCTGGCCCGAGGCGCGCTCGAGCAGCAGGCCGAGCAGGTCGGAATTGGGCGAGCGGTAGCGGAAGGTCTGGCCATGCGGCTCGGCAAGCCGCTGCAGGGTAAGGATGAATTCACGCAGGCTTTCGGTGCCGCCGCCCGGATTCCACAGCGTCGCGCGGCGATAGCGGGCGAAGGCGCTTTCCGGATCGAGATAGGCCTCCTCGAAGTCGAGGCTGACGCTCATGTCGAGCACATGCCGAACGCTTGCATCGCCATAGGCCGAGCCGGCTGCTTCGGGGATATAGTCCGTCACCGGCGCTTCAGGGTCGAACACCCCCTCGCCTTCCAGTATGCCGGCGATGATCGCGGTCACCGATTTGCTGATCGAGAAGATGATGTGGCGCGCGCCGAACTCCATATGCGGCGCGAACCAGTCGCCAATGATCTCGCCGCCCTTCATCACCGTCAGGGCGTCGGTGCTGGAGCGCAGGAGGAATTCAGCCACCGTCTCCGGTGCAGTCGCGACCGTGACCTTTTCCCCGAGCAAGCCGTCCATGTCTCGCGGAGGGGCTTCTGCGGCGCCGGGCGCTGCCGCCACCCGGGCGGTCGGCACCAGTTCGCCGAGATTCTGGAACGACCACCGATTGAACGGGCTCACACGCCAGTTGCCGAGCAGCACCTCGTTGCGGCGGAATCCGTATCGAGTCTCGAACGCGGTCTTGCCGGTCATGGCGTTTCCTCCCAGTCCATTGGTCATGAAGCTCAGGCAAGCGCCGCGGCGATGGTGTGCACGGCCTTCAGCGTTGCCTTGGAATAGGCCATGTTGCTGAAATCCGGCCAGGTCGACAGCTTCACCACGACTATTCCTGTGTTCCAGTCGATATGGATCAACTGTCCGAACACGCCACGGCACATCAGTGCCCGCGAGCTGGGATTCTCGATCCAGAACTGGTTGCGATAGCTGCCCTGGGGCAGGCTGGCCGAGAAATCCGGACCATGCTTGCCGGTGCGCGTCGCGTCGATCCACTCGGCCGGCACGATGCCGCCGCCATTGTCGAGGATCAGCTGGCCAAAGCGGGCGTAGTCGCGCAGCGTCGCGTTGAAGCCGCCATCGGCCAGCGCATAGCCGGCGCTGTCGACGGTGAAGCAGGCGCTTTCGTCAGCCCCGAGCTTTTGCCAAAGTTCTTCCGAGACGAGTTGCGCCAGCCGCTTGCCCGTCACCCGTTCCATGATGAAGGCGAGCACGTCCGTCTCGATCGAGCGATATTCGAACGTGGCTCCATGCGGGCGAACCGTGTCCTTCAAGCCCAGGATCAGTTCGAACATGTGCGATGGCCAGCGGAAATCCGGATCGCTGCCCGGTGGCACCGGCTTCCAGCCGGTGGCGACATCGACCTGGCCGATGTCGGAATAGCGGTCGGTGTATTCCTCCGAAAACCGCACGCCGGTGGTCATATCAAGCACATGCTGGACGCTGGCGCCGGCCCACCCGGTCGCGCTCAGTTCCGGCAGGTAGTCCGTCACTGGCTTCGCCGGATCGATCAGGCCGCGCCCGGCCAATATGCCGAACACCGAGCCGGTGACCGACTTGGCCATCGACTGCGACAGGTGCAGCGTGCGCTCGTCCATGCCGTTGAAATAGCGCTCATAGGCTATCCTGCCGTCCTTGAGCACCAGGAAGCCGTCCGTATAGGTCTCGTCGAGCAGACCGGCGAGTGTCGAAGGCCTGCCCTCGCTGTCCTCGACCGCTAGCCCGTCGAGATCGACCTCGGCGCGTTCGAGACGGTGGCGATGGCCAGCGCCACGCCAGACCTCGGCGGTCGGCAGAATTTCCCGGATGTGCTGGAAAGCCCAGCGGTTCCAGGGCGGCCTGTCCCAGTCGAGCCTCGGCGGCAGCATGGCGGGCGGCGAGCCTTGCATGATAGGCGGCCGCGGATCGCTGTTGCGATAGGAACTCATGAAAGGCCATTCCCGGAAAAGAAAAGGCCCCGCGGCAAGTGCCGCCGGGCCCCTTGGGTCTGTGACTACTTCTGCAGTTCGGTCCAGATCTTGGTGTAGAGTTCCTGCGTCTCCGGAGCGCACATCTGCTGCAGTTCGCCAAGCGGCTTGGCGTCGGCCGGAATGACCACCTCCGGCGCGTCCTTCATGTCGGCTGGCATGTACTTGTCCGAGCCGGTGATGGCGTTCGCGTATCGGTGGAAGGCCGAGAGACCCGCGGCGTTTTCCGGATCCATGATGAAGTTCTGGAACAGCTTGGCGTTTTCGACGTTCTTGGCCTCCTTGAGCACAACGACGTTGTCGCTCCACAGCCCATAACCTTCCTTCGGATAGTTGAAGTGGATGGCCGGGTTGGCCAGCCGCTGGCGCAGGGCCGAACCGTTCCAGTCGCTGGTTGCCTTGAAGTCGCCGGCGCCCATCTTCTCGATGGTGTTGTATTCCATGGCGATCCAGTTCGGCTTGGCTGCCACCAGGAGGTCGCGCACCTTCTTCAGCACCGCCTTGTCGTCGGTGCATTGCTGACCGCCGACATACTTGATCGCCGCGAACATCACGTCGCCCATCTCGGGCACGACGTTGACCTTGCCCTTCAACTCGTCGGGCGTGTTGAAGATGATGCCCCAGGTGTTCGCCGGGCCCTTGTAGGCGTCGGTATTGACGACGACGCCGATCGTGCCCCAGGCCCAAGGAACAGTGTATTTGCGGCCTGGGTCGAAGTCGGGGTTGGCCCATTCGGGCGCGATGTTCTTGGCGTTCTCCATCTTGCCGGGATCGGTCTCCTGGACGAGGCCTTCCTTGATCCAGATCGGCACATAGGTCTGCGAAGGCACCGCGATGTCGAAGCCGGTGCCGCCCTGGCGAACCTTGGCCAGAGCGGTGTCGTTCGAGTCATAGTCGGTGATCGTCACTTTGATGTTGTATTTCGCCTCGAACTTCTTGATCACGTCGGGGCTGGTGTAGTTTCCCCAATTGTAGATGTTGAGCACGCCTTCGGCCCGCGCGAGGCCCGTCGAGGCAAGCAACGCCAACCCCATGGCGGTCGCTGTTGTCTTCCAGTTCATGGTTTTAACTCCCATTGTCGGTTTCAGTCTCGTTTCCTGCTGACGAAGAAAAACAACGTGACGATCGCGACCGAAAGCAGCAGGAAGGCGGTCGATATCGCGTTGATCTCGGGTGTGATGCCGCGGCGGATCTGGCCGAGCATGTAAGTGGGCAGCGTGTCCTGACCGCCCGATTTGACGAACTCTGTGATGACCACGTCATCGAGCGAGATGACGAAGGCCAGCATCAGGCCGGCCAGGATACCAGGCCACAAAAGCGGCAGCGTGATGCGGCGGAAGGTCTTCCATGGCGTCGCGTAGAGATCGGCCGCGGCGCGCTCGAGCGTCAGGTCCATATTCTCCAGCCGCGCCCGGATCGGCAGATAGGCGAACGGAATGCAGAACGCCGTATGCGCGGCGACCAGGTAGCCGATGCCGGAATAACCGGTGAAGATCTTGATGCGCGAGAAGAAGATCAGCAGCGCCACGCCGGTGACGATCTCGGGCACCATCAGCGGCTGGTTGATCGCCGCGTATTTGAAGGTAAGGCCGGGATACGACGCCGTGCGCGTGGTGGCGAGTGCCGCCATGGTGGCAAAGACGGTCGACAGCACCGCCGCGATGGAGCCGATCTGGAAGGAACG
Source organism: Mesorhizobium sp. CO1-1-11 (assembly GCF_020164995.1). Classification (NCBI taxonomy): domain Bacteria; kingdom Pseudomonadati; phylum Pseudomonadota; class Alphaproteobacteria; order Hyphomicrobiales; family Phyllobacteriaceae; genus Mesorhizobium; species Mesorhizobium sp. CO1-1-11. The sequence goes on along the minus strand of NZ_JAIUHE010000003.1, from coordinate 206,204 downwards.
CAGCGTCGCGTCGATGACCTGAGTGTTCTGGTATGCCGACTGGAACCATTTCAGCGAAAAGCCGCCCCATTCGGATGTCGAGCTCGCCGCGTTGAAGGCGTAGATAACCAGCACGATGATGGGCAGATAGAGGATAACGAAACAAGTCGCCGCGATCGCGGTGAAACCCGGCTGGTGCTTGATGGAAAAGTTGCTAGCCATGCCGCACCCCCGACTTCCCGGCATTGCGCACATAGGCAAGCAGCGCCACCATAACGATGATCATCACTGTGATCGACAGTGCCGAGCCGAGCGGCCAGTTGCGGCCCTGTCCGAACTGCAGTTCGATCAAATTGGACAGCATCATGTTCTTGCCGCCGCCGAGCACGCTCGGCGTCACATAAGCGCCGAGCGCCGGAATGAAGACCAGGATCGAGCCGGCGATGACGCCGGGTTTGACCAGCGGGAAAATGATCTTCCGCAGCACCTTGAAACGCGTCGCGTAAAGATCGTAGCCCGCCTCGACCAGCCGGAAATCGAGCTTCTCCATGCTGGCGTAGATCGGCAGAACCATCAGCGGCAGGTAGACATAGGCCATGCCGATCAGGATCGCCGTGTCGGTGTAGAGGATCTGGACCGGCGCCGAGACGATGCCGAGCTTGAGCAGGATCGTGTTGACGATGCCTTCGTTGCGGATGATCTGCAGCACGGCGAAAGTGCGGATCAACAGGTTGGTCCAGAACGGGATGGTGATCAGGAACAGCCAGAGATCCCTGGTCTTTTCACTGCGCGTCGCCATGAAGTAGGCCGTCGGGAAACCGAGCGCCAACGTGGCGAGTGTCGTCACAACCGCAAGCTTGATCGAGCGCCAGAAGATGGTGACATGCGCCGCCGCCAGCGACAGCGTGTCGTCGAAAATGTCGCGCTCCAGGAACACCGACGTCCAGGCATCGCCCGAGAACTGCCATTTCACGTCGCCATATGCGCCCGGCGTCAGGAGCGAATAGACCAACACGATCAGCAACGGGCCGGTCGCGGCGAACAGAATGACCAGCAGCGCCGGCGCTGACAGAAGCCAGCGGTCACGGACATCGCGCCGTTCCGCTGCCTTGGCGACTTCTTCCGCGGTCGCCATTAGTCCCTCAGCACTTGCGCGGCATCGTTGCCGATCATGATGCCGACCTTGTCGCCACGCTCGAAACCGCAGCCTGCGCTGCGCGTGTTCTGCTGGCGCACGGTGAAGGCCTCGCCGCTGTCGAGATGGACGTGGATATGCGTGTCGGTGCCGAAATAGACGATGTTCTCGACCGTGCCCGACACGTCGCCCTTGTCCTTCGTCAGCTTGGCGTGCTCGGGCCTTACCACCACCGTGGCGTTGTCCTTCGGCTGAAAACCTTCGGCAACGGTCGCCTCGATGGTCGCGCCGGATTTGAGCGTCGCGCGCGCCTTGCCGCTGCCGATGCCCGATATGGCGGCGGTGAGGAAGTTGGTTTCGCCGATGAAGTCGGCGACAAAGCGATCCGCCGGCTTGTCGTAGATATCCCAGGGCGAACCGACCTGAAGGATCTTGCCCGACGACATCACAGCGACGCGGTCCGACATGGTCAGCGCTTCTTCCTGGTCATGAGTGACGAAGATGAAGGTGATGCCGGTCTCGTGCTGCAGCCGCTTGAGCTCGATCTGCATCTCCTTGCGCAACTTGTAGTCGAGCGCCGAGAGTGGTTCGTCGAGCAACAGCACTTTCGGCTGCGGCGCCAATGCCCGGGCCAATGCCACGCGCTGCTGCTGGCCACCGGAAATCTGGGCTGTGCGGCGGCCGGCCAGCGCTTCCATCTTGACCAGCTTCAGCATCTCGGCGACGCGCGCCTTGATCTCGGCCCTGGGCTTGCCCAGCATCTCCAGGCCGAAGCCGATATTGTCGGCCACCGTCATATGCGGGAACAGCGCGTAGGACTGGAAGACGGTGTTGACCGGGCGCTTGAACGGCGGCAAGGGCGCGATGTCCTGGCCGTAGAGCAGGATTTCCCCGGCGGTTGGAAAGTCGAAGCCGGCGATCAGCCGCAGCAAGGTGGTCTTGCCGCAGCCTGAGGGTCCCAGCAGCGTGAAGAACTCGTTTTCGCGAATGGAGACCGAAACCTTGTCGAGAGCAGCGACCTGCCCCTCACCCGATCCGAAAATTTTGCTGACGTTTACTACTTCAATCGCATTCCGATCCGGTTTGTCCGGCACGATTACGCCTCACTGTTGACCCCGCTCTTGCTGGCGGAGTTTGTCCCCTGTTGGATGTGACCACATGGCCGGTAGGTTGGCAAGCCCGGCATTGAATCACAGTTCAGTCAGTCTTTAGCCAGCAAGCCTCATGCCATTATCGGGCCTGATAGGTGACCTTGCCGCCGCAGATCGTCGTCACCGGCCGTACCTTGTGCAGATCGGCCGGCGCCGTCTTCTCGATATCGGCCGACAGCACCACCAGATCCGCCATGTAGCCGGATTTCAGCATGCCCTTGCGATGCTCGGCGAATTCCGCATAGGCGCCCTCGACCGTGTAGGCGGCGATCGCTTCATGCAGCGAGAAGCTTTGGTCGGGATCGCTTTCTGCCCATGGCTTGCGCAGCACTGCCGCCTGAATGCCCAGGATCGGGTCGATCGGCGACACTGGCCAATCCGAGGCGAACACGACATGGGCGCCGGCGTCCTTCAAGGTGCGCCAGGCATAGCTCAGCGGCCAGCGGGCCTGCCCGATGCGCGACACGGTGGGCTCCAACGGGAAATCCATGGCGCCGGGCGGATGCGGCGGCTGCATCGAGGCGATGACCCCGAGTTCGGCAAAACGCGGCACATCCGATGGGGTGGTGACCTCGATATGTTCAACGCGATGCCGGCTGTCACGCTTGCCGTTGGCCTTTTGCGCCGCCTCGTAGCCGTCGAGCACGGCACGCACGGCGCCGTCGCCGATCGAGTGTACCGCGATCTGCAGCCCGCGCCTGTCGATGGCGACCGCCAGGTCGATGAACTGCCGTGGCGTGAACAGCGGCTCGCCGACCCAGTCGGGACGATCGGCATAGGGCTCGACCATGACAGCCGTCCACGAGTCCAGCACGCCGTCGTAGAACACCTTGACCATGCCCGAGGACAGCCATTCGCTGTCGTAGCGTTCGGCCATCACGGACGCCTTGTCGAGCATGTCGAGCGTCATGAAGTTCTTGTAGTGGAAAGGGATCTGCACGCGGCAGGGCAGGCCTTCCTCGGCCTCGATCTCGGCCAGCAGTTCGAGCTGGTAGAGATTGCCGTCCATGTTCTGGATCGAGGTGATGCCGTGGCGCGCGCACCAGGCAAGCCCGCGCCGCATGATGTCGCGGTCGGCGGCGCGTTCGGCGGCCGACGGCATCGGGTCCGGCTCACCGCCGGTCGCCAGGCCCAGCCGCACGCGGCCTTCGCCGGCAAGGTCGAGAACCGGGCCGAAGGCCTCGCCCTCGCGCAATTCGCCCGCTGCCAAGCCATCGTCGCCCATGACGATCTCATTGCCCGGACCAAGCATGCGTCCTTTGAGGATGCCCGCCAGTTCAAGCGCCTTTGTGTTGGCCCACATCGTATGGTGGTCGGGGGCGGCCATGACGAATGGCCGGTCCGGCAGGATCGCGTCGAGATGGTGTCGCGTCACCCGCTCGTCGTCGAGCACGGTGTAGTCGACGCTCTGCCCGACCAGCATCCGCGCGTCGGGGTGCGCCGCTGCATAGTCGCGGATCGCCTTCTTCAGCGCCTCGAACCCATGCACGCCCGCCAGTTGCAGATGGGCAAGCTCGGCCGCGCCTGAAAACAGATGCATGTGGGCTTCGATGAAACCCGGGATCACCGATCCGCCATGCGCGTCGATCACCTCCGTGTCCGGTCCTTTAAGCACTTCGATGGAGGTGCGGCTGCCAATGGCGATGATGGCGCCGTCCTTGACGGCAACGGCCTCGGCGGCGGGATTGTCACCGTCCATGGTCAGCACACGACCGTTGATGACAATCAGATCCGCACCATCACCCGCATCCGTGACCGACATCGCAACTCCGCGCTTTTGACGACTGAATGAGACGGGCAAAACTCCGCGTCCAACGACCCGCCACACCACGGAGCGGCGCTATCGGACAATGAATGGTGCCAGTACGCTGTCTTCGAAATTTCCCTTGTTATCCCAAGAGACAGTGTGGATAAAGAATGCGACTGATTATTCGCGTTTGTCAACATGCCGGATTTAGAATGTATTGTGGACAGCACGCCCCGCTTGTGTTGGGACCAGGCAGGGAACGAGGGCATCAAGCAGTGAAGCGCAGTCTCGACCGCAAAACCAAGATAGCGCTCGAGCCGCGCAAGCAGCCGCGGCAACAACGGTCCAGCAAGGTGGTCGACAGGATCCTCGACGCTGCGCTGATCCTGACGCGGGAGCAAGGAACCAGGACACCGACGACGCTCGCCATCGCGCAGCGCGCGGGCCTGTCGGTCGGTTCGGTCTACCAGTACTTTCCCAACAAGGAAGCCATTCTTCTGGATCTCGCCCGGCGCTGGCTGTCATCCTTTCCCGAGGTGATCGCGAGGCGCATCAAGGTCGCCCCGCCCACCAACCGCGAAGAATTTCGGCGGGAAGTGCGCAAGCTGTTCATCGACACGTCCAAGCTCTACCTCGAAAACGCCACCCTGATGCCGGTGATCGAGGCCATTTCAGGCAATGCCGACCTGCGGCCGATCCAGAACGAATATGACGACCAGATCATCGCCCTCTATGCTGCATGGCTGCAGCATGTGAACCCCGCACTCGAAGGCAAGATCGCCAGCCGGCTCGGCGTGCTGATGATGGAGGTCGGGCACGTCTGCCGGCTCGTTGGGCTGAAGAAGGACCGCAGGACATTCGACCTCATCGAGGACGATGTGGAAACCATGTGGCTCGCCTTGGTGAGCCCCTACCTCAACCTTGACTGACCGGTTTCAAATGCAATTCCAGACGGAAAACCGTTTCACACTTTTCCTGGAATTGCCGTAGCTTCGCACTTCGAGAGGAATTTCATGAAGACTGTCTATTCGCCGCTTCACGCCGGTCATGCCGGGCAGATGGAACTGATCACCTCAGCCATCGTGCCCGGCTTCGAAAAGCCCTCGCGGGCGGAGTTCATCAAGGCGCGGGTCGAAAGCGAGAAGCTCGGACCGATCATTGCCCCGGTCGAGCACGACCTCGCCGCCGCCAAGCGCGTCCACCGGGCCGACTACATCGACTTCCTGCCGACCGTCTGGCCGCAATGGATCGCCGAGGGCCATGCGGGCACGGCGATGCCCTTCACCTGGCCGACGCGCGGACTGCGCGGCGACGTGCCGCCCAAGCGCATCGACGCCCTGCTCGGCTACTATTCCTTCGACGGCGGCGCCACCTTCGTCGAGGGCACCTGGGCCGCGATCAAATCGTCCTTTGACGTCGCCCTGACCGCCGCCGGCCTGGTCAAGGACGGCGAGAGGTCGGCCTTCGCGCTCTGCCGTCCGCCCGGCCACCATGCCGGGGCCGGCTTCATGGGCGGCTATTGCTACATCAACAACGCGGCCGTCGCCGCGCAATGGTTCCGCGACCAGGGCGCCAAGCGTGTCTCGATCCTCGATGTCGACTATCACCACGGCAACGGCACGCAGGAGATCTTCTATGACCGCGCCGACGTACAGGTTCTCAACCTGCACGGTGATCCCATGGTCGAGTACCCGTTCTTCCTCGGCCATGCCGATGAGCGTGGCGCGGGGGCCGGCGAAGGCTTCAACATCAACTACCCCATGCCCTTCGGCACCGGCTGGGATGCCTGGAACGTGTCGCTGGAGGATGCCTGCGCCAGGCTCGCCGCCTACGCTCCCGACATCGTCGTCGTCTCGCTCGGCGTCGACACTTTCGAAAAGGACCCGATCAGCCAGTTCAAGCTGAAAAGCCTGGATTATCCGAAGATCGGCCAGCGCATCGCCAAGCTCGGCCTGCCGACGCTGTTCGTCCAGGAAGGCGGCTATGCCGTCGAGGAGATCGGTATCAATGCCGTCGGCGTGCTGACCGGGTTCGAGGATCGGTAGAGCGGTCGTCCAGAAAGCGCAGCGCCTGCGGGGAGGACGGACAAAGGAAGGGTGGCGGCAGCCGCCCTTTTTTGTATCCTGAGGCGCCGCGTAAGCCATCGCAAAAATCATGGCCGGCCTGCGCGGCTCGATTTCCGTGCCCAGGAAATGCAAAGAAATTGGCCGCTGAGTCGCAAGCCGAGTCCACCGGATTCGATTTTGTCAAATCGCGTTTGATGTCGGATTCATCTGCGGGTAGATTAGACCCGAATCAGCCGGTCCTCGGGGGGCGCGGCGACCACCCAAAGTCTCACGTTCCGGAATTTTTCCGGCGCCAGACGCGGATGTCTCGCGTTCCCTGAATGGATTCCGTCTGGTTGGGCGCGGCCCCGCGCCTCGTGTGTGTCTCGTAAAAGTAACGCGTTTTCGGGTTCGGCGGTTGGCACTCCAGCAGCCGGGCATCAGAATTGATTCCGACCAAAAAGCAGCAGATGAGCAGTCCCGCCGCGCCTCTTCAATCCGACACATTGGGCTCGCGCCTGACGTCGCGCGGTGATCTCACCTCCTTCTTCATGGAGCTGACCGCCGAGATCGGCGCCGACAGCTACATGCTGGTCGCCATCGTCCATGACCAGGACCGCAACGATGCACGTATCGTGTCTTCGAACTGGATCTTCGACGCCATCGAGTTGATCGGCAAGCGGCTGATCGCCGGCCTTGCACAAGGCCCGCTCACCGCCGCACCCGGTATCCGTCCGACGCCGCTGGTGGCGGCCCAGGCGCCGGATGCCGGCGGGCTGGTCTCGGGCGAAGAAGCTCGGCTCCTCGACGTGCTCGGCCATGCCGAGGTCTATTCACTGCGGCTGAATGTCGGCCGTCAGCGCCTGTTCGCCTTGTTCTCGGCGGCCGCCGCCGGCCGGATCGACCAGCCGGCGCTGATGAAGGCGCAGCTGAAATGCTGCTACGCGCTTTCGCACATCCCGCAGTTGATCGCCGCTGCGGCGATGCAGGATCCGCTGTCGGACCGCGAGCGCGAATGCTTGTTCTGGGTCTCGGAAGGCAAGACCACCGACGAGGTGGCGGTGATCCTTGGCGTCTCCTCCAACACCGTCAACAGCTACATCACCCACGCCATCCAGAAATTCGCGGCCTCGAACCGTGCGATGGCCATCGCCACGGCGATCAGGAGTGGCATCATTTGAAACACGCCGACATCAAGGAGGCCGCGGAGGCCCTTTTCAACGAGCAGCGCAGCCCGTTCGGTGCCTTCTCGCTGGGATCCGAAACACATCACGCCGTCACCATTCCCGATGCGGTGCGCCGCTGCCGCTGGATCTCAGTCGACATCAATGCCTCGGCCTTCGGCCTGTACTTCGTCAGCCCGTCGCCGGAGCGCGCGCGGCTGGTCCCGTGCTTTGATTCAGATTATCCAGGCGTCGCGGTGGCCACCAAGTTCATTTCAGGCGCCAATGGCGAGGACATCGTTCGCCATAGCCGGATTTCGACCGAGCCGCGCTGGTGGACGGATGATGGCGTGGCGGCCATGGCCGACATGTTCGGCAATCTCGCCTGGACCGGACAGATGGCGCCGCTGACACCCGGGTCGAGCGGCATTGCCTTCCCCGTCCATGCCGATCGCGGTCAATGCGGTCTTGTCGTCTTCCTGGGATCGGAGATCGCGCTGGCGCAGGATGCGCTCTACGAAATTCACGCTCGCTGCTTCTCGCTGTTCGCCGCCGTCGCGCGGATGCGTCCGGGAGACGTCGGCAGAATGCGCTCGATCTCCAAGCGCGAGCTCGAATGCCTGAAGCTGACCGCCAACGGCAACACCAGCGAGGAGATCGCGCGGCTCCTGAAACTGTCGGTGCACACCGCCAACCAGTACCTCACCCAGTCGACCCAAAAGCTCAATGCGGTCAACCGCAACCAAGCGGTCGCCAAGGCGTTGCGGCTGGGGCTTATCGAGTAGCCGCTCTCGGCTGAAGGAAGCGCTTTAGAACGCCAGCGGTTCGACCTTGCGAATGCGGGCCTGTTCGATCACCGCCTCCAGCAGCGCCGTGTTGTGCCCGGGGTCTTCGCCCGGCTTTTCAAACGACACGTAATTGACCAGGACCGTGCTGCCGGTCTCGCTCAGCGTCAGCTGGAAATAGACGGTCACGCCGGGCGGCCTGAGTTCCAGATCGAGCACGATGCGCGGGCTGCCGCTCCAGTCGACATGTGCCTCGCCGCCATGACCGAGCCTAAGCGTACCCGGCATGAAGAACAGCTCCGCCGCTGAATCGACCAGATCCGACAGGCAGGCGAAATGCTCCAGCCGGATGAAGGCGATATAGTCGGCGACGTCGATCAGCCTGAGCTCCACCACCACCTGTTCGATGGCGCTGGCGACGATGATCTCGCGGGATTTTGCGTGCGGTTGCCGGTTCATGAAATCTGTCTGCGCTCAGCCTTTTTCGAGTAGACGATCCGCACCAGTTCGGCGACGGCCTGGTAGAATTGTGATGGGATCACATTATCGACCGAAACTTGCTTGTACATGGAGCGGGCGAGCGCCACGTCCTCGAAGATCGGGATGTTATGCTCCTTGGCGATTTCGCGGATTTTCAGCGCCACCAGATCCTGCCCTTTCGCTACGACCAGCGGCGCCGAATCTTCGTCGCGCACATATTTCAGCGCAATCGAGAAATGGGTCGGATTGGCGATAACGAGCGTCGCGCGCGGCACTGCGGTCATCATCCGCTTACGCGCCCGGTCGCGCGCCAACGAGCGCAGCCGCGACTTGACGATCGGGTCGCCCTCGGACTGCTTGAACTCGTCCTTGACCTCCTGCTTGCTCATGCGCAGGTCCTGCTTCCAGTGAAAGCGCGACCAGACGATATCGATCGCCGCGATCAGTCCCATGACGAACACGATCGCCACCAGTATGTCGACGGCGATGCCACGGATGACGAGGCCGAAAGCGACGGGATTGGTGATCATCCCGGCAAGCAGCTTGCGGTGGTCCTCCGACAGCGTGAAGGTGAGCACGGTGATGGCGAAACCGACCTTTGCGAGCGATTTCAAAAACTCGACCCAGCCCTGGGCGCCGAACATCCGGTTCCAGCCCTTGGCGATCGATATGCGCGACATCTGCGGCCTGATCCGCTCGCCGACGAATTGCGGCATGTTCTGCAGCACGGAGGCGCCGATGCCGGCAACCGTCAGCAGCACCAGCAGGCTCACGACGGCGCGACCCACTTCGAACAAGACCTGCTTGTAAAGCGCGATGACATCGGTCTCGGTGTCCATCGGCCAAGCCTCGGGCTTCTCCAGGAACATCGACAGGAACGTGCTGAGGTCGACGACGGCGTCCTTGGCATAGAAGACTGTGAACACCAGTATGGCGACGAACGAGGCGAGGAGCGCCGTTTCCCTCGAATGGGGCAGCTTGCCCTGTTCGATGGTATCGCGGATCTTCTTTTCCGTCGCCTCTTCGGTTTTCGAGTCCTTGTCGGTGGCGTCGGACATGCCTTAGGCGGCGTTCTGCGTCGAGGGAAGTTCGAAGGCCCCTTCGCGCGACAGGCGGATGGTGGTCGTCACGATCGTCTTGCGCGCGGCCATGATATCGGCGGCCGGGACACCCTCCGAGCCTTGCCCGAGTTCGGCCTCGATCATGCGTCGCGAGCGCGCGCCGATCGCCGACAGCACCGCCTCGGCCAGTGCGGCCGACGTGCCGCGCAGCGCCAGCGTGACAAGCTCGGTCGACAGCCCGTCGAACAAAAGCACGCGCGCCTTCTGGGTGAGCAGCGGCAGGTCGTCGAAAGCGAACAGCCGGGCACGGACACCGTCGAGGTCGGGCGTGCCGGCGGCTTCGAGATCCTGCATGACCTCCTCAAGCAGGGGCTTTTCCAGCTCGTTGAGCACGCTGGCGACGCGCGCCTGCCCGGCCGAAGTGTCCTTGGTGGAGGTATCCGACAGCACGCTGGAGCGCAGCCGGTTCTCGACGATCCTGGTGGCGGCGGCCGGAACGTTGGCCATCGTCACCATGCGCTTGATGATCTCGCCGCGCATCGGCTTCGTCAGTGTCAAAAGCACACTCGCCGCCGCCTGCGGCCCCAATTTCGACAGCACCATGGCCGCCGTCTGCGGGTGTTCGCCCGCCAGGAAGGCGCCCAGCCGCGAGGGTTCGAGCTTTTCGAGATCGGGCCAGATCGGCGGCGGCCCTTCAGGCGCGACCTCGAATTTCTTGTCGCCCATGATGGCGCTCATCTCTTCGGGCGAGAGAGACTCGTTGAGAATGGTGTCCATCCTGTCGGCGGAATCGAGCAGGCCGGCGCCCTCGGTGAACTCGGCCTCGAATTCGGCGACGATGCGCTCGAGATCGCTCTGCGGAATGGTCCTGAGCAGCCGCGCGCCCTCGATCAGCGCCTTCAGCTCTTCCTGCTTGAAGAATTTCAACAGGCGGCTGGCGGACGGTTTGCCCATCGCCACCAATATGGCGGCCGCCTTCTGCGCGCGCGTCAGGGTCGTCAGCGGCGTCGTCATGCCTTTCGCCTCCGCCGCCACCGGCGAGCTCCGCGATCCATGTCTAGGCGCCCTTCGTGCCGGCGATGATTTCGGTCAGCCTGATGCCAAAGCGCGAAGGGTCGCTTTCGAGCACGGTGATCTCGCCGCGCGCGATCTTGCGGCCGTTCACCACGACATCGACCGGCTCGCCGATGCGGCGATTGAGCGCGACCGTCGACCCCTTCTGCAGCGCCATCAGATCGGCAACCGCCATCTCGGTGCTGCCGAGGATGATCTGGACATCGACGGGGATGTTCATGATAACGCTTGAATTGGCCCCCGCCGCAGCCCGGAACGCCGCATCGGGGCGCTGCTCTTCTTCGTGCAAGACCCCCCGCAATTCCTCGATGGCGCGATCGAGCTGCTCGTCCGGCTGGTCGAGCTCTGCTTCTACCTTGGTCTTGGCCATGCGTCGTCTCCAAAAGCTCAGGCGCGCCCGGCACCAGCCGGCATGAGCCCATCGATGAAATCCTGCCCGGCATCGAAAGGATGCCTGATTCGGACGGTGTAATTCTGACCCAGTTTGCCGAACTCGCATACGAACAGCGTCTGGCCGCGCGCGCCGAGGCGAGCCCGCGATTGCGCCGTTTCTTCGAAGTCGATGACCTGGCCCACTTCGAGGTTGGCGAGGTCGCCCAGCGTCAGCCGCGCCAGCGGCATGGTGGCTTCGAGCGCTACGGTCGAGCGCATCACCTCTTCCGAAAAGCGTGCCCGCCAACTGGTGCCATGATCGTCCTCGCTGATGCTGGCCGTGGCATCGCGGCCCGCCAGCACGATGCGCTGCGGCATCGTCACGGTGATCGAGCCGCTGTCGACCGGCGTCGAGATGCCAAGGACGATGCGGATCGCGGCACCGTCGCGCAACACGTGCCGCCTGGCCTCGATCCCCGACATGGCGCGCGGTGCGGGCAGCCGCAGTTCGAGCGAGCGCCGCCCCGATCCGTTCAGCGCCTGCGCCACTTCCTGGAGCACCATGGTCGAGACATCGGCCTCGATCGACGACAGCTCGCGCTCGATCGGCGACACTGGCATGTCCGGGTCGCCGCCGAACAAGGTGGAGACCATGATCGCGATTGCGGGAGCATCCATGACGAGTGTCATCGCGTCCGAGGACGCCGGCGAGCCGACGACGGTCATCGCGAAATTGTCGCCGGCGCGCGAGCGCGCCTCCGGGACGCGGCTGACCTCGACGGCCTTGAGGTCGACAATTACGGGAATGCCGAGCTCGCCCGAGAGTCCCTTCTGCAGCAGCGGCACGGCGCGTTCGGCCATGGCACGGCCGGCGTCGACGACCTGATCGGTCTCACCGCTGTCGCCGACCAGACGCTCGATGATCAACGAACGCGCCTGCGAGGGGCTGCCCGGACTCGTCATGACAGTTTTGGCACCGATCTGTCGCGCATCGCTCAGGCAGCCTTCTTCTCGGCGCTGCCGGTGTTCATGGTGCTCTGCTCGACCGCGTCGATGGTCGGCCGTTCATAGGAGGAGATGGTCTTGCGGCCGAACTCGATCGCCACCTGCGGCAGCGCACCGTTCATGTAGGCGAGCAGCGTCTGCTTGACGATGATGTAGAGGCGGTTCTTCTTCTCGCGCACCGTCTTGATCTTGGTGGCGACAGGTCCAACCACCGCATAGGACAGGAAGATGCCGAGAAAGGTGCCGACCAGCGCTGCGCCGATCAGGCCGCCGAGGATTTCCGGCGACTGGTCAAGCGCGCCCATCGCCTTGACCACGCCGAGCACGGCGGCGACGATGCCGAGCGCCGGCAGGCCGTCGCCGACCGCGACCAGCGCGTGATAGGCCTTCATCTTGTCGGATTTGATGGTCTGGATTTCCTCGTCCATCAGCGCCTCGATCTCGTGTGAGCGGGCATTGCCGATGATGATGATGCGGCAGTAGTCGCAGATGAAATTCATCAAATCGTGGTTCTTGAGCACGGTCGGAAAGGCCTGGAAGATCGCCGACTCCTCCGGATTGTCGATATGCGCCTCGACCTCGCTGCGCGACTTGGAGCGCAACTCGCGCATCAGGCTGTGCAGCACGCCGAGCGTTTCCAGATAGTCCTGCTCCTTCGGCACCGCCTGCTTGAAGGCTTCCAGAATGCCCTTGCCGGTATCCTTGACCGTCTTCATCGGATTGGCGACCAGGAAGGTGCCGAGTGCGGCGCCGCAGATGACCACGGCTTCCCATGGCTGCACCAGCACGTGCAGATGCCCGCCCATGGCCATGAAGCCGCCAAGGACGCAGCCAAGCGTCACCACAAGTCCAATCAGAATGCCCACGACCGGTCCTTCCGCATTTCACGTCGGACAAGGGATAGTCCCCGTGCCTTGTGTGAGGCTTGAATCCGAGCCGCCATGGCACGAAAGTTGGCGATTCAGTTTCGCGCAAGGAAGTGAGCTTATTGTGCTGGCATAGCTTCGGCCGGAGGCGCGTCCTTGCTCAGTACCTATACCAGCTACCAGTTGATCACCAAAGACATCAACAAGTCGATCGATCGCATCGAGCAACAGCCGACGGTCGACCGCGATACCCAATATTATCTCGCCAACATCACCAAGGTGAAATCGATCGACGATTTCGTCAAAAATGACCGGCTGTTCAAATACGCCATGAAGGCCTACGGCCTGGAGAACATGGACTACGCCAAGGCGTTCATGGTGAAGGCACTCAAGGAAGGCGTCTCCGATCCCAACAGTTTTGCCAACAAACTGACCGACAAGCGCTACGCCGCGTTCGTCAGCGCCTTCAATTTCGCCGCCAACGGCCCCAATGCGACGATCTACAACAAGGCGCAGCAACTGGTGACCAGCAACTATGCGCTGCAAGTCCAGATCGGCGCCTCGCAGGCAGGACTCTCCTACTACCAGAGTGAAACCGCCTACTACGTCACCAACATCTCCAAGGTGAAGTCGATCGACGACCTGATGGGCAACAGCCGCCTGCTGACATACGCGATGGCCGCGTTCGGCCTCGACGCCGAGACCGAACCGGCCGCAACCGTCAGGGCCATGCTCGAAGGTGGCGTCAGCGACCCCAACAGTCCCGCCAACAAACTGACCGACAAGAGCTACGCCAACTTTGTCTCGGCCTTCGACTTCGCCCAGTATGGCGATCAGACAACCACGCGCGATGCTGCCCAGCAGGCGGTGCCGAAAGGCTATGTGGCCGGAACCGGACTGAAATTGGTCGAACCGAGCGCCCAGTATATCAAGGGCGAGGCGGACTATTACGCGGCAAACATCTCCAAGGTGAAGTCGATCGACGATCTCATGGCGGACAGGCGCCTGCTCACCTTCGCCATGGCTTCCTACGGATTGGATGCGTCGACCGAAAAGCCGCTGCAGATCAGCACGATGCTGGCGGGCGGCGTCAGCGATCCCAACAGCCCGGCAAACAAGCTGACGGACAAACGCTACGCCAACTTCGTCACGGCGTTCAACTTTGCCCAATATGGCGATCAGACAACGTCGCGCGACGAGGTGCTGAAAGACACGCCGAAGATCTACACCACCGGGTCGGCCCTTGGCCTGATCCCGCCGAACGCGGACTCCATAAAATCGGAGACCGCATACTACCTTGCCAACGTCACGAACGTGAAATCCATCGACGACCTGATGGCCAACAGCCGGTTGTACAACTATGCGCTCTCGGCTTACGGACTCGATCCGGCGACGGAAAGCAAGGATCTCATCCGCAGCGTGCTGACCGGGGGCATTCGCGACGCCGACAGCGTCGCCAACAAGATGACGAACAAGGCTTATGCCGGGCTCGCCGCCGCTTTCAACTTCGAGCAGTACGGCGAAGCAGCCACCACCATCAATCCGGCGCAGCAGCCGACCGTCGACAACTACATGCGCCAGACTCTCGAGGAGGACGCCGGCAAGACCAATGAGGGCGTGCGGCTGGCGCTCTATTTCGACCGCAAAGCATCAACCATCACCAGCTGGTACGACGTGCTGGCCGACACGGCGCTTGCCAGCGTGGTGCGCACCGCGCTGGGGCTGCCCGATTCTTTCGCCACCGCCGACATCGACAAGCAGGCGCAATTGTTCGGGCAGAAGCTCGACATCTCGGATTTCACCGACCCGGTGAAACTGAACAAGTTCCTGACCCGCTTCACCAGCATGTACGAGATCAACAATCCGACCTCGACGGCGGTGACGTCGGTCAGCGTGCTCTTTGCCAAACCGGTCACATCGGGCATCTCCACCGACCTGATGATGGCCATGCAGAAACTGAAGTTCTGATCATGCGAGACAGTCTCTACGTTGCCCTCTCCGCGCAGATAGCCCTCGAGCGCCGGCTCGACACGATCGCCGACAACGTCGCCAACGCCAGCACCGTCGGCTTTCGCGCCACCGGCGTGAAGTTCGAGGACGTGGTGTCTGGCGCAGGGCAGAAGTCGGTTTCGTTCGCCTCCTCCGGCAAGACCTTTCTGTCGGGGGCACACGGCGCCATGACGGAGACCGGCAACCCGTTCGATTTCGCCATCCAGGGCGACGCCTGGTTCGCCATCGACACGCCAGTTGGCACCGTCATGACCCGCGACGGCCGTTTCTCGATGAACGAGAATGGCGAGCTGATGTCGGTCGAGGGCCATCCGGTGCTCGACGCCGGCGGGGCGCCGATCCAGCTCGATCCCCGCAACGGTCCGCCCAAGGCCGGCGCCGACGGCTCGCTGCGCCAGAACGAACAGCTCGTCGGCTCCATCGGCCTCTACAATTTCGACCCGGGCGAGAATTTCGTGCGCTACGGCAATTCCGGCATTGTGCCCGCACGCACGCCCGAACCGGTCACCGACCGCTCCGACATCGGCGTCGCCCAGGGTTTCCTCGAGGAATCCAACGTCAATCCCGTGCTGGAAATGACCCGGCTGATCATGGTCCAGCGCGCCTTCGAGAACACTGCCGCGCTGATGCGGCAGACCGATTCCTCCGCCGAGGAGGCGATAAAGACGCTCGGCTCGAAGTCGTAGCATGTCGTCAGAGCAGCCAGCCCTCCGCGCACCCGAAAGACAGCTCCAGCCGGCGCCGCTGGATCGGCTTGCCGCTTTGGAGCGGATTATCAGGCGCTTTGGCGACAGCGACGGGCTGGTCAAGCGCGGCGGGCTCGTCACCGAAGTCACATCAACGCACTACAAGGTGCGCGGCCTTTCCGATTTCACCAGGCTGGGTGACATTGTCGAGCAGCGCGGTCAGTCTGGCTCGCGCCGCGGCGAGATCGTCAAGATCAGCCGCGACGAGGTTGTGATCGCCCCCTTCGAACGCAGCGCCGACGCCGGCATCGGCGATGCCGTGTTCCGCAGGGGTCCGCTCGCGGTGGCGCCGCATGCCTCGTGGCGCGGCCGCGCCATCGACGCGCTCACCCGGGCAATCGACGGTGGTCCGCCCTTGGTCAGGGGCGACGACATGTCGGCGGCCGCCGCGACACCCGGCGCCATGGCGCGGCAGCGCGTCGGTACCGCCTTCATGACCGGCGTCAAGGTCATCGACATCTTCACGCCACTCTGCTTCGGCCAGCGCATGGGCGTCTTCGCCGGATCGGGCGTCGGCAAGTCGACGCTGCTTGCCATGCTCGCCGGCGCCGACGCGTTCGACACCGTCGTCGTGGCGCTGATCGGCGAACGCGGCCGCGAGGTCCGCGAATTCCTCGAGGATACGATCGGCGACAGCATGGCCAAGACCGTGGCCGTCGTCGCCACCAGCGACGAGAGCGCCATGATGCGTCGGCGCGCGCCAGACACCGCCATGCGCGTCGCCGAGCATTTTCGCGACCAGGGCCACCGTGTGCTGCTGGTGCTGGATTCGATCACCCGCTTCGCTCACGCCCTGCGCGAGGTGGCGACGGGAACCGGCGAGCCGCCGGTTGCCCGCGGCTATCCCGCCTCGGTCTTCACCGAACTGCCCAAGCTGCTCGAGCGCGCCGGGCCTGGAACCGAAGGCCCAGGATTGGAAGGCAAGGGATCGATCACGGCCATCATTTCCGTGCTGGTCGACGGCGATGATCACAACGATCCGGTCGCCGATTCGGTGCGCGGCATCCTCGACGGCCATGTCGTGCTCGACCGCGCGATCGCCGAACAGGGGCGCTATCCGCCCGTCAATCCGCTGTCGTCTATCTCGCGACTGGCCGGCAAGGCCTGGAGTGTCGAACAGCGAGCCCTGGTGACGCGGCTGAAGTCGATGATCTCCCGCTTCGAGGACACGCGCGACATCCGGCTGCTCGGCGCCTATCAGGGCGGCGTCGACGCTGAACTCGATATGGCCGTACGCCAGGTGCCCGTCATCTATGAGGCGCTGACGCAATCGCCCAGGGACCGTCCGTCCGCCGATCCGTTCTCCGATCTTGCCCGCCATCTCAAGGGAAAGCAGAATGCCGAACCAGGAGACTGAACGCCAGTACACCGAGCGACTCCTGAACGAGATGATCGCCGAAGCGAACGCCGCGGAGCAGGCTCGAGCGGAGGAGGCCAGGGTCGCCAGGGCAAACGCCGCCGCCGCCATGGCTGCCCGGACCGCGGTTGTTCTGGCCAAGGCCGTCAAATCGGCTCTCCCCAGATCCGAGCCTTTGCCGGCCCGGACTGCCGAGCCCCCTGTGAATTCCCTTCCCCGCGTCGAGGCTGCCGATATGGCTCAAGCCAGTCGCGAATCGCTGATCGATGGCCTGTTTGCCGCCAGCGAATGGCCGCAGCCGCCAAAGCCGCAATTCCCCAGACTGGGCAAGAAGAAGGCGGACCGTCGCAGCGACGTCGTCATCGCCGCGCTCGGCATCACGCTCGGCCTGACCTGCGCCCTGTTTCCCTGGTACATCTTCTTCAACCAGGACCAGTTCGGCGTGCAGGCGATCAAGTTCGGCGGCACCGGTACCAATTCGGGACGTGCGGGAGGTGGCGTGGTCGCCGAGCGCAGCGCGCCGCTGACCGCCAGGGACGTTCCCAACGCCGATGTAGATCTGCTTGCCACCGGCACGGTGCAGGACGATTCCAAAACGCAGCCGCCCGGCGAGCAACCCTTCCCCGCCGACATCGCGAAGTTCCGCATGGTCCATGTCGCCAATGGCCGCGCCATGATCGAGGACGACACCGGCCTGTGGATGGTCCAGCGCGGTTCGACGCTGCCGGATTCCAGCAAGGTATCGGCGATCGAGCAGCGCAACGGCAAATGGGTCATGCTCACCAGCGCCAACCAGGTGATCGAGCTTTCCAGATAAGCCGTCACGGTTTTGTGCCGAGGATGATTTCAGGTCGGATCGTCCTGAAATCATCCGTCTCCATTTCAAGGGATGGAGCATGATGTCGTCCGAAAACCGCTTCACCGTTTCGCCTTCACGTTCTAGCGACCGATCGCAAGGTCCGCGCAAGACTGGCGTCCTAGTCTTTGGGCACATGCCCGGAGATTCCCATGGAGCCTGTTTCCCTTTTCGATCTCGCCGCCAAGCAAGCGCAGTGGCTGTCGGTGCGTCAGTCGGCGGTCGCCGGCAACATCGCCAATGCCAACACGCCGGGCTACACGGCAAACGATGTCGAGCCGTTCGAGAAGGTGCTCGACCGCACCGCGGTGTCGCTCCAGATCACCGAGCCCGGTCATCTCGGCACTGCGGCGACCAATGCCGGCTTCTCCATCAAGCCGCAGGCAGACGACGGCGTGGTCATGCCCTCCAAGAACACGGTCGTGCTTGAAGACCAGCTTCTCAAGGCCGGCGAGGTGCGCCGCTCCTTCGAGCTCAACACGGCCATCGTCAAGGCATTCCACTCAATGATGATGATGGCGGTCAAGAGCTGACCATGGACGCACTGACCGCAGCCCTCAAAGTCGCAGCATCAGGCCTTGGCGCTCAGTCCGAGCGCCTGCGCGTGGTTTCGGAAAACCTCGCCAACGCCCAGTCGACAGGCACCACGCCGGGCGCCGACCCGTATCGCCGCAAGACCATCAGCTTCGTCTCCGAACTCGACCGGGCCTCCGGCAGCTCGACGGTGGAGGTGAATTCGATCGACCGCGACCCGAGCAATTTTCCGGTCGAATTCCAGCCCGGCAACGAGGCCGCCGACGACAAGGGCTACGTCAAGATGCCCAATGTGAACGTGCTGATCGAGATGGCCGACATGACCGAGGCCAACCGCTCCTACGAGGCCAACCTGCAAGTCGTGAAGCAGGCGCGTGATCTCATTTCAATGACCATCGACCTGATGAGGAACCAATGATCGTCAACGGCATCGGCGCGCTTAACCTGAAGCCTGGGCTGGGCGATACAGCCACCGATCTGCTGCAGGGTGGCGTTGCGCCGGCGGCATCGGGCAACCTTGGCACCTCCTTCGCCGAAGCGGTGAGCCAGGCTGCCTCCAAGACCGTCAGCACCATGCAGAATGCCGAGCAGGTGTCGATGCAGGCGCTCAAGGGCGACGCCGACACCCGCCAGGTGGTCGATGCCGTGATGAGCGCCCAGCAGGCGCTGCAGACCGCCGTCGCCATCCGCGACAAGGTGGTCTCGGCCTATCTCGAAGTCAGTCGCATGGGCATCTGAGGAGCAGGCCATGAAAGCACTCGCCATCGCCGCCACCGGCATGAATGCCCAGCAGACCAATCTGGAAGTCATCGCCAACAACATCGCCAACATCAACACCACCGGCTACAAGCGCGCGCGCGCCGAATTCTCCGACCTGCTCTACCAGGTCGATCGCACGCAAGGCGTCCCCAACCGCTCCAATGCCTCGCTGGTGCCGGAAGGCGTTTCGATCGGTCTCGGCGTCAAGACGACCGCCGTGCGCAACGTCCACACCCAGGGTGAACTGACCAGCACCGGCAACAGCTTCGACATGGCGCTCACCGGCAGGGGCTGGTTCCAGATCGAAGGCGCCGATGGCGGTACGCTCTATACCCGCGCCGGCGCCTTCAACACCAACGCCACCGGCCAGCTGGTGACGGTGGACGGCGCCAGTGTCATTCCGGCCATCACCGTGCCGACTGATGCGGTCGAAGTCATCGTCAACAAGACCGGCCAGGTCTTCGCCCGCATCGACGGCCAGACCGACCTGCAGAACCTCGGCCAGCTCCAGATCGTCAACTTCGCCAACGAGGCGGGCCTCGCGCCGCTCGGCGACAATCTCTTCCAGGAGACAACGGCTTCCGGCCCGGCCAATGTCGGCGTGCCCGGCGATCCCGGCTTCGCCACCATCCAGCAAGGCTATCTCGAGGCCTCCAATGTCGACCCGGTCAAGGAAATCACCGAACTGATCTCGGCGCAGCGCGCCTATGAAATGAACTCCAAGGTCATCCAGGCCGCCGACGACATGGCCTCCGTCGTCTCCAAGAACATCAGGTAACGGATGATGGCCATGCCGATCTCCTGCTCCGCATTCCGTCGCGCCGCGCTCGCCCTTGCGCTGGTAGCCTGCGGCATGCCGGCTTTCGCCCAGGACTCGGCCAACCAGATCGCCAGCAACCAACCTGCTGGCGAGGTCGTGCTGATCCCCAACCGGGTCATTTATCCCGGCGAGACCATTGAACTCACCGCCCTGAAGCAGGTCACCCTCATCCCCGGCAAGCATAAGCCCGATGCTGTTGCGACCCGTTCCGAGGAATTGCAGGGCAAGATCGCCAAGCGCACGCTGCTGCCCGGCCGCTACATTCCTTCAGTCGCCGTCCGTGAGGCCTGGCTGGTCGAGCAGGGTGCCGCTGTGCAGGTCTTCTTCGTCGCCGGCGGGCTGACGATCACGGCCACCGCCGTGACCTTGCAGCCGGGTTCGGCGGGCGACTTCATCAAGGTCCGCAACAGCGACAGCGGCAAGATTCTCTCGGGCACGGTGATGGCCGACGGCACCATCCAGGTCGGCGCTTCATGATGCGCCCGCTTGCCCTTCTGATTGCGGCCACGCTCGGTCTGCAGCCGGCACTAGCCGATGGCCTGACGCCCAAGGCCAAGCGCGAACTCGCCGCCAGGAATGGCGGTGTCTACGACGATCCCGAATATGATCCCGCCACCACCACGCGCATGTTCCGCGTTTCGCCCGGACCAAGCTCGCTGCCGCCTGGCCAGGTCGCCTCGCGCATCAAGGATATCGCGCAGCTGCAGAGTTCGCGCGACAACCAGCTCGTCGGCTACGGCCTCGTCATCGGGCTCGCCGGATCCGGCGACAGCCTGCGCAACTCGCCGTTCACCGAACAGTCGATCCGCGCCATGCTCGAAAATCTCGGCATCGCCACCGAAGGCGGCAGCGCACGCGCCAAGAACGTCGCCGCCGTCATCGTCACCGCCAACATGCCGCCCTATGTGCAGTCCGGCGCCCGCATCGACATCGACGTCTCCTCGATGGGCGACGCTACCTCGCTTGCCGGCGGCACGCTGATCATGACGCCGCTGAAGGCGGCGGACGGGGAGATCTACGCCGTCGGCCAGGGCGCGGTCATCGTTTCCGGTTTCATCGCGCAAGGCCAGGCCGAGCAGTTGACGCAAGGCGTACCGACCGCCGGCCGCGTGCCGAACGGGGCCATAATCGAGCGGCAGGTGAAGGCCGAGTTCGATGACCAGTCGACGCTGACACTGCAATTGCGCAATCCCGATTTTTCGACCGCCATCCGCATCGCCGACGCGATCAACGACTACACCGCCCAGCGCTTCGGAATGCGCGTGGCGGCAGAGCGCGATTCCCGCACCGTGCAGATTAGGCGGCCGAAGAGCGTTTCGGCGGCCCGCTTCTATGCCGAGATCGAAAACCTGGTGGTCGAGTCCGACACGCCGGCCCGCGTCGTCATCGACGAGCGCACCGGTACCATCGTCATCGGCAACGACGTCAAGATCTCACGTGTCGCCATCAGCCACGGCACGCTGACGGTGCGCATTACGGAAGCGCCGCGCGTGGTGCAGCCCGAACCCTTCTCCAAGGGCGAAACCGCCGTCGAACCGTTCACAGCCATCGATGCCACCCGGCCCAACGCCCGCGTCGCCGTGCTCGACGGGCCCGACCTGCAAACTCTCGTTTCCGGCCTCAACCGTCTCGGCGTCAAGCCGGACGGCATCATTGCCATCCTGCAAGGCATCAAGTCGGCCGGCGCCTTGCAAGCCGATCTGGTTCTCCAATAGCGATGTCGATGATCACCTCCCTCTCATCCCATCAAGGACGCCCTCCCCGCGCAATCTTGTTCGCGGCCACGGTCCTCGCGGCCATGTCCGCTTCGAGCAGCGGCGCACGCGCCGAGGATGTCGTTCGCCAAATTCTGCCCGGAGCGCAGCCCGCGGTCGCACCGCAGCAACTGACACGAGAAAAGGCGCCGGACCAGAGCGAGATCGAGCGCTTCTGCTCCAACATCGCCGACGCCGCGCGCGACCGCCGCTATGCCTTGCAGGCGGAAGAGTTAAAACAGCTGCAGGCAGGCATCGACGAGCGCATGAAGGCGCTAGACGCAAAAAAAGCCGAATACGAAACCTGGTTGAAGCGGCGCGAGGTGTTTCTGGCCCGGGCCGAGGACGGCGTCGTCAAGATCTATGCCGGCATGAAGCCCGATGCGGCGGCCGAACGCCTGGCGATCGTCAATGCGGACCTCGCCGCGGCCATCCTGACGAAGCTCGATTCACGCAAGGCGGGCGTCATCCTCAACGAAATGGACCAGAAGGCGGCGGCGACGCTCACCGGCATCATGGCCAGCGCAGCCCGAAGGGTAGATCCGTCATGATCCGCAGAATGCTCATCCTGTGCGCGGCGGCAGCCTTGTCCGGCTGCGCAACCAATTTCAAGGAAATCGGTAGGGAACCATCGCTGTCGCCGGTCGGTTCGGGCATCGGCGGCGACGGGGCGGCACCCTACAGCTATCCTCAGCCGCCCGCCGCGCCGGTCAAGAAGTTCTCTTTGTGGGACGACCGCCAGAGCCGGCTGTTCACCGATCCCAGGGCGCTGCGCGAAGGCGACATCCTGACCGTCAGGATCAAGCTCAACGACAAGGCCAACTTCAAGAACCAGAACGACCGGAGCCGCACCGCCGCACGCAAGCTGGGTTATGACGTCACGCTCGGATGGGAAGGCAACAGCACCAGCGGCAAGGGCGACGCCGGCTTGAGTTCCAGCACCGAAACCAATGCCGACGGCGAAATCAAGCGCTCCGAAAACCTGGAGCTCAACGTCGCCGCCGTCGTCACCGAGGTCCTGCCCAACGGCAATTTGATGATCAGGGGTTCCCAGGAAGTGCGCGTCAACTACGAGCTCAGGGTGCTCACCATCGCCGGCATGGTGCGCCCGTCGGACATCGGCGCGGAAAACACCATCTCCTATGAACGCATCGCCGAGGCGCGCATCTCCTATGGCGGCCGTGGCCGCGTCAGCGAGGTCCAGCAGCCGGCTTATGGCCAGCAGGTCCTCGACCAGGTTCTTCCGTTCTAGGCATTGGAGAGCGCGGCACCATGGCCAATGTCGATCAGATTCAGCCTCGCAAGGGTCCTTCCCTTGCCGTGCAGGGCGCCATGCTGCTCGTGGTGACGGCCGCCGCCATCGGCATGGGCTGGATGTCGGGCGGTTATCTCAAGGGCGTCGGCGCACCATCGTCGGTGCCAGTCGCGCCTGAAAACGAGGGCAAGGTACCCCAGCCCGAAGCCGCTCAACAAGCTGGCGCGGGGCCGACGCTCGTCGCGCTGGCGCCGATCACCACCAACATCGCCTCGCCCGCGGACACTTGGATCAGGATGGAAGTGTCCGTGGTCTACGACGCTCCGCAGCCGCCGGCGATGGCGGAGGACGTCCAGCAGGATCTTCTGGCCTTCGTGCGTACCCTTAAGATGCACCAGATCGAAGGCGCCAGCGGCTACCAGCATCTGAAGGCCGATCTCGACGAACGCGCCTCGATCCGCAGTCAGGGGCACGTCAAACAGGTTCTCGTCAGGACATTGCTGCTCGAATGAGAAAATTCCTTCTTGCCGCGGCACTGATTGGCGCCGCCACCTCCGTCGCGGCGGCCCAGCAACTGGACCTTGGCGGCATCGGCAAGGCCGATGGCGCCACCGTCGGCTACATCATCCAGATGTTCGGCCTGCTCACCGTGCTGTCGGTGGCGCCGGGGCTGCTGATCATGGTGACCAGCTTCACCCGCTTCGTCATCGCCTTCTCCATCCTGCGTGCCGGCATTGGCCTGCAATCGACGCCGGCGAACCTCATCCTCATTTCGCTGTCGCTGTTCATGACCTTTTATGTCATGGCGCCGACCTTCGATCAGGCGTGGAATACCGGCGTCAAGCCGTTGATGGACAATCAGATCAGCCAGACAGAGGCCTTCGAGAAGATTTCCGATCCGTTCCGCACCTTCATGCTGCACAATGTGCGCGACAAGGATTTCGACCTTTTCGCCGACCTTGCCCGCGAACGCGGCCAGGTCGTTGCGAAGGAGACGGTCGACCTGCGCATCCTGGTGCCTGCCTTCATGATCTCCGAGATCCGGCGCGGCTTCGAGATCGGCTTCTTGATCGTGCTGCCATTCCTGGTCATCGACTTGATCGTGGCCACCATCACCATGGCGATGGGCATGATGATGCTGCCGCCCACGGTCGTGTCGTTGCCGTTCAAGATCCTGTTCTTTGTCCTGATCGACGGCTGGAACCTGCTCGTCGGCAGCCTGGTGCGCTCTTTCACCTGACCGTGCGCGCTCGACATCGGGTATGGCCTGCCTGCGGAATTGGGCAGCGCGCCGCGTCATCGAATTCCTCCGAATTATTTTCGATTAACCGTCCAGTTTAGTCCTTTGGTAGGGACTCGCCGCCATAGTCGCTCGCAGATGGCGGGTGACCCAAACGCAACGGTCATTGGCATGATGCCGCTCCGTCATACCGGACAAACCGGTATGCAAAAAACACCCTGTAAAACAAGGTACGAGTAGCCATGGCCAGTATCATGACCAACGCCTCGGCGTTGACCGCTCTGCAGAGCTTGAACGCCACCCAGAAGAACCTCGACACCACCCAGGCCCGCATCTCGACGGGTTATCGCGTCTCCCAGGCGTCGGACAACGCCGCCTACTGGTCGATCGCCACCACGATGCGCTCGGACAACTCCGCGATGTCCACCGTTTCGGACGCGCTCGGCCTCGGCGCCTCGAAGGTCGACACCGCCTACACCGGCATGGACAGCGCGATCACGACCATCAACCAGATCCAGCAGAAGCTGACCGCGTCCTACGGCCAGACGGACGCTTCCAAGGAAAAGACCCAGGTCGAAATCGCCGCTCTTCAGAAGCAGTTGAAGGCCTATGCCGATGGCGCCACCTTCTCCGGCACCAACATGCTCTCGGTCAACAGCGGCGCCACCGCCACGACCGCGGCCGACGTCAAGATCGTTTCGGCCTTCAACCGCAGCGCAACCGGCGCGGTTTCGATCTCGACGATCGACGTCAACGTGGAAAGCATCAAGCTCTATGAAGCCGGCACTGCTGCCGGCGTGACGAAGGGTATCCTCGACGCCGACCGCCTCGGTACCGATGGCAGCGTCGCGGCCGCGGCCTCGAACCCGACCCTGGGCGCTGCCGCGGCGGCCACCGACACTTATTCGGTCGCCAGCCTGAAGATCTTCTCGGGCACCACCGCTGCGAGCGACACCCAGATCCAGGCTATGATGAACGTCGTCGATGCCGCGCTGAAGGGCATGACCAACGCTGCCACCAAGCTCGGCGCCGCCAAGAGCTCCATCGACCTGCAGAAGACCTTCACCTCGAGCCTGATGGACTCCATCGATCGCGGCGTCGGCCAGCTCGTCGATGCCGACATGAACAAGGAATCGACCCGCCTCCAGGCCCTGCAGGTTCAGCAGCAGCTCGGCGTCCAGGCGCTGTCGATCGCCAACGGCTCGTCGCAGTCGATCCTGTCGCTCTTCCGCGGCTGATCCCTCTCGACCGATCAAACCAGGCAAACGGGCCGCGCCAAAAGCGCGGCCCGTTTTGCGTTTGCTCCAGCCCCGCGCAACCCTCGTTTCTTAACCCTCGAAAGCTGGCTTTTAACAGGCCGTTAACCATAACGCGCTAGTCATGGTTAACCAATGACTTACAACGGATTGCCGAATCGGCCCGATCGGGTGACGGTAATCCACGAGCGGGTCGAGCGGCTCGCGAGGGCAACGCCGGTTTGAGAAAGACCGGTCTGGAAAAAGGAGCGAGTTTCTTGGCGAGCATCATGACGAACGCCGCGGCGTTGACCGCACTTCAAAGCCTTAACGCCACCAACAAATCGCTCGAGCAAACGCAGTCCCGAATCTCCACGGGCTACAGGGTCTCCGAGGCCTCCGACAACGCCGCCTACTGGTCGATCGCCACGACGATGCGCTCCGACAACCAGGCGCTGTCGACAGTCCAGGACGCGCTCGGCCTGGGCGCTTCGAAAGTCGACACTGCCTATACCGGCATGAACAATGCGCTGGATACGATCGGCAAGATCAAGACCAAGTTGCTTTCGACCATTGGCCAGACGGGTGCCGCCAAGGCAAAGACGCAGACTGAAATCACCGCGCTCCAGGCGCAGATGAAGTCCTTTGCCGATGCCGCCACCTTTTCGGGCTCGAATTATCTTTCGGTAACGTCGACGCAGGTCGCCGCCGCCAATGATGGCGTCCAGGCCGACGCCAAGATCGTGTCGTCCTTCAATCGCTCATCGTCGGGCGCCATCTCGCTCGGGACGATCGACATCGATGTCGAGAGCACCAAGCTGTTCGATTCCGGTCTCTCCACCGCCGTCAAGAACCAGGGCACGCTTGACCGCCAGACCTCGGTCTATTCCACGGCGGCCGCCCAGGACCTGTATGATACCGCTTATGCGGCCGCAATCGCCGGCGGCGGCACGGATATTGCCGCCAACACCGCCGGCCAGACCGCGGCCGGGGCGGTGGTTCCCAGGATCGACAATGTTTCCGCATACAACCTCGATATCACCGCGGCCGGCGTGACCGACGACATCATCACCCAGATGGTCGGCAAGATCGACAAGGTCATGAGCCAGTTGACCGACTCCGCCACCATTCTCGGTGCGGCCAAGAGCTCCATCGACCTGCAGAAGACCTTCACGCAGAGCCTGATGGACTCGATCGATCGCGGCGTCGGCCAGCTCGTCGATGCCGACATGAACAAGGAATCGACCCGCCTCCAGGCGCTCCAGGTTCAGCAGCAGCTCGGCATCCAGTCGCTGTCGATCGCCAACAGCTCCTCGCAGTCGATCCTGTCGCTGTTCAAGAACGGCTAACCTTGGCCTAGCTGACGGATACTTCGAAATTCACGGGCCGCGCCGCAAGCGCGGCCCGATTTCATTTTCGCACAAGCTTCGGGGGCTAGTGTTCCGGCGGACAGTCATGCTGGGAGTCGCTCAATCGTGCCGGAACAGATCCAGAGCATCATCTCGAATCTCCGCGGCTTTGGCGTCAGGCGCCTGGCCATGCTGGCGGGCATTGCCGTCCTGGTGATGGGCGTCATCGGCATTGCCTCGGTCTACCTCAACCGCCCGGCCTACGACACGCTCTATGTCGGGCTCGATCGCTCCGACGTGAACCAGATCGGCCTGGTGCTGGGCGAGGCCGGCATCGGCTTCGACGTCGGCGCCGACGGAACCTCCGTGCTGGTTCCGGCCGGCACCACGGCGCAGGCGCGCATGCTGCTTGCCGAAAAGGGCCTGCCGACCAGCGCCAATGCCGGCTACGAATTGTTCGACAATGTCGGCGCGATGGGCCTCACCTCCTTCATGCAGCAGATCACCCGGGTGCGCGCGCTCGAAGGCGAGATCGCCCGCACGATCCAGTCGATATCGGGCATCAAGGCGGCGCGCGTTCACATCGTCATGTCCGAGCGCGCCAATTTTCGTCGCGACGAACAGCAGCCCTCCGCGTCGGTCGTCATCCGCTACGCCGGCATCGACGCGGAGAAGAGCGCCATGTCCATCCGCCATCTCGTCGCCGCCGCAGTCCCTGGCCTGTCGGCCGACAAGGTGACGGTGCTCGATTCCAACGGCAATCTGCTGGCCGCGGGCGATGATCCATCCAACACCAGTGCCGCTCGCACGCTCGGCGTCGAGCAGACCGTGGAGGCGCAGATCGGCGACAACATCCGCCGCGCGCTCACGCCCTATCTCGGGCCCGACAATTTCCGCGCCAGCGTCAAAGCTGATGTCAACACCGACACCCGCCAGACCGAAGAGACCATCTTCGATCCGGAGTCCCGTGTCGAGCGCTCGGTGCAATCGGTGCGCGCCAACGAGAACAGCAACCAGAAACAGGCCTCGACCCCGGCCAGCGTCGAGCAGAACCTGCCGGAGACCCAGGCGACCAGCACCGAAGGTCCGCAGACCTCCTCGGCCAACGACCGCAAGGAGGAGATCACCAACTACGAGATCAACTCCAAGAAGATCGCCACCGTCTCCAATGGCTACAGCGTCACCAAGATGTCGATCGCCGTCGTCGTCAACCAGGACCGGCTGAAGACGATCCTGGGCAAGGACGCGACACCGGACCAGATCGCCAAGCGCGTCGCCGAAATCCAGAAGATGGTAAGCTCCGCCACCGGCTTCGACGACAAGCGCGGCGACGTCATCGACGTGTCGGCGGTCGAGTTCATCGACGGGCTGGACGGCGAGGCGGTGCCACAGGCGGGAATGCTCGATTCCATCGGCCAGCATGCCGGCACGCTGATCAATGCCGGCGCCTTCATCGTGGTGGTGTTCCTGGTCGCCTTCTTCGGCCTGCGGCCGATGGCGGCCGCGCTGACGGCAAAGGCGACGCCCGCTATAGCAGGCCCCAATTTCGATGAGGTCCAGCGCTCCCTGCCCACCCCGGAGGCAGCCGCTTCCGCCGATGCGGGTGCCGCCATTGGCGCTCTGCCCGGCACGCGTGCCGGCGCCACCCCGCTCGACGATCTGCGCCAGAAGATCAGGCCGGCTCCGCAGGAGCGGCTTGCCCGCATGGTCGACATCAACGAGGAACGCACCGCGCAGATCCTGCGCAAATGGGCGGCCCAGGAAGTCGCGGCGTAGACCATGCCCTCCGCAGCCCTCTTTGATCTTCTCCCGGATTTCGGCACGCGCGCGCAACGCGCCAGCCAGCCGCAGGCCACCGCCGAGCACAAGCCCGAGGCGGCAGCACCGACGGCCGATATCGGCACGCTGATCGCCGAAGCCGTTGCCCAGGCGGAGGCGGCGCTCGGCGAACGGCTTGCCGCAGCCCATGAAGCAGCGCTGCAAGCGGAACGCCAGGCAAATGCCGAGGAAGCAAAGGCCTTTCTCGACAGTTTCGGCGGCGATGTCGGCAAGGCGGTCTCGTCGCGCATCGACGCCATGGAAGCGCGCGTGACGGATCTTGTCGCCGCCACCGTCGCCCGCATCATCGGCGGCGTTGTCAGCGACGATCTGCGGAAGCGCTCGCTCGAAGCGCTCGCCGGCGCGATCCGCGAAGCCGTTGGCGATGGCGAAGCGGTGCGCATCGCCGTTCGCGGGCCGCTCTCGCTGTTCGAAACGCTGAAGGCGTCGCTTGGATCCCGCGCCGCAAACCTCGACTTCATCGAGGCGCCCGGCTTCGACCTGATGGTCACCATCGAAGAGGCCGTGTTCGAGACGCGCATGGCCGAATGGTCGGCAACCCTGTCCGAGGTCCTGTCATGAGCGTCGCCGAAGCCGATCATGGCAGGCACGAGATCATAATCGTGCGGCGCGGCCATGACGACCACGACGAAGGTCATCATGGCGGCGTCTGGAAGATCGCCTTCGCCGATTTCATGACCGCGATGATGTGCTTCTTCCTGGTCATGTGGCTGATCAATGCCGCCAACGAACAGACCAAGACGGCCGTCGCCAGCTATTTCAACCCCGTCAAGCTGGTCGACCGCGAGTCGAGCCGCAAGGGCCTTAAGGATCTCGGCAATGGACCGCGCACGGCCGGGCCGACGGCCGAAGACCCGCAGGAAGCGACCACCAAGGCTGGACAGGACGGCACCGGCGCCGCGGGCTCGTCCAATCGCAAACAGGACAAGCAGGAGCCGCAGCAGTCGCAACAGTCCGACGAGCATCTTTTCGCCGACCCCTATGCGGTGCTTTCGGAGATCGCCACGGATACCGGCGTCATGCAGAATGTCAGCCAGAAGGGCGATGGCGGCGCGCAGAATTCCGGCCCGGCGACGGGCGCCTCGGGCGGCGCGTCCTACCGCGATCCTTTCGAGCCGGACTTCTGGTCGCAGCAGGTCGCCGCGCCCGGCGCCGAGGCGAGTGCCCAGCGCCCCAAGGTCGAGGGCGATCCGCTCAAGCCCGGCGACAAGGCTGCCGAGACACAGATCGCCAAGGTCAAGGCCGTGCTGCCGGCGCCGCCGATCAAGGATGCACCACCGGAGCCCCTGGCCGGGGACGGCAAGGACGCCGCGGCGACAATGGTCAAGACTGCTGATGCCAAGGCCGGCGGTACCAAGGCCGAGGCTGGAGACGGCAAAGCCGCGGACATGGCCAAGGCGGACACGGCCGCAGCGAAGCAGGAGGCCGCGAAATCCGAGACGGACAAGGCTCCGACCGCCGCCGCGCTGAAGGCCGCCGCGGACGTCAAGCAGCAGCTGGCCGATGCCTTCAAGCCCGGCGACAAGCTGCATGACGGCGTCTCGGTGGAAGCCACCGAGAAGGGTGTCGTCATCTCCATCACCGATCAGCTCGACTTTGGCATGTTCGAGGTCGGCACGGCGGTGCCGCGCCGCGAACTGGTGCTGGCGATGGAAAAGATCGGCCGCATCGTCAACGGCCAGAAAGGCACCATCAGCATCAACGGTCACACCGATGCGCGTCCCTTCCGCGGTGCCAGCTACGACAATTGGCGGCTGTCGACGGCGCGCGCGCACTCGGCCTATTACATGCTCGTGCGTGGCGGCGTCGATGAACGCCGCATCACCGAGGTTGCCGGCTTCGCCGATCGCCAGCCCAAGGATGCCGCTGATCCGCTGTCGGCGGCCAACCGCCGCATCGAGATCCTGATGGCGACCGGCGGATGAAACGGGCGGCGCTCACCAGCCGCATGATAGGCCTGTTGCTGCTGGCCACGGCTTGTCCGTCTGCGGGCCTCGCCCAGGACACGCTGCAGCCTTATCAGCTGGTCCGCTCGTTGCAGCTCGTTCAGGACCGCATCGCGGCCGGCGATCATGCCGCGATGCCGATGCAGGCCAAGCTGCTCGAGATGACCGATGCGCGGTTGCGCGCGGCGGACGCCGAGGATTTCAAGGATCCCAAGAATTTTCGCGCGTTGCTGGTCTACGGCATGAGCGGCGGCAATCCGGTGACCGTCGAGGCGGCCGTATCGCGCGCCGCCTCCGATCCGCGGAACCTTGCCATGGCCAAAGGGGTGATCGACTATCTGAACGGCCGGCCAGGCGAGGCGATCGAAGCCCTGAGGCCGATCGACCCGATGACCCTGCCAGGCGACCTCGGCGCGTTCCTCGCTTTGGTCAAAGGCTCATTGCTTGCCACGGATCAGCCGGCAGCCGCACTCACGCTGCTCGATGAAGCCAAGCTGCTCAGCCCCGGCACTCTGGTCGAGGAAGCGGCCTTGCGGCGCTCGGTCGGCATTGCCGTGACGCAGGGCGACGCGGCGCGGTTCGCGCTTGCCTCCACCCAATATGTCGAGCGCTACCTCTATTCGCCTTACGCCAGCCAGTTCGCCGACTCCTTCGTCTCCGGCGTCATTGCACTGCATATGTCGATCAGCCAGGACAAGCTGGCCGACATCACCTCGATGATGGACCCCGAGCGCGAGAAGGTGATCTATCTGCGTATCGCACGCCGCGCCGCGATTGACGGCATGAGTGACTTGTCGGCCTTCGCCTCGGCGCGGGCCGAACAGGGTCGCGACGGCAACACCAATCAGGACGATCCGCGCGCCCTGCTCTATTCCAGCCTGTCCACGGTGACCTCCGATACGATCGAGGACGTGCGCACCAAACTTGGCAAGATCGACCGCAGCAAATTATCGGACGGCGACCGGGCCTTGCTCGACGCGGCCCAGGCGATCGCCGGCGAAGTGGTGGCGCCGCCTGCTTCCCTTCCGGTCGCAAATCCGGCGCCCGCGCCGGTCGTACCATCGCCCGAACCCGAAATTGCGGCCGCATCGACCACGGATGCCGCCGGATTGCCACCCGTCGAGGGTGCCGTGTCCGAGAAGCCGGCCTTGGCGCCCCTGGCCGCTGCGCCCGCTGCGCCCGCTGCGCCCGCTGCGCCGAACACATCCGCGCCGGCAACCGACGCGGCAACCGTCCTGCCGGCATCGGCCCCGACGGTCGCGGCCAGCGCCGACACGACAGACCCGACCGACGCCGCCATGACGAAAACCCGTCGACAGCTAGACCTGATCGACCAGATGCTTGGAGCCGCCCCGAAATGACCCCCAGCCTCGGCCCGGCCCTGCCCGGATTTACCGCCGCGCGCACGGCCGAGCAGCCGGCCGCGTCCGGAAAGAAGGACGACACCGGGTTCGGAGGGATGGTGCACGGCGGCGCAAGCCCTGCCCATTCGGAGAAGCAGCCACCGGCCGAGCCAGGCTCCCGCGATCCGCGGTGGAGCAAGCTTGCCGCGAAGCTCGCGGCAAAGGCAGGCGAGGACGAGCCTAGGCCCGCCGGCAAGGCAAGGACCACGCCGAGCGGATCGTCTGCCGCGAAATCCATGAAGGACGGCAAGGACGCCGGGACGGACA
Organism: Mesorhizobium sp. CO1-1-11; assembly: GCF_020164995.1. Lineage (NCBI taxonomy): Bacteria > Pseudomonadati > Pseudomonadota > Alphaproteobacteria > Hyphomicrobiales > Phyllobacteriaceae > Mesorhizobium > Mesorhizobium sp. CO1-1-11. The sequence continues at coordinate 173,971 of NZ_JAIUHE010000003.1, read as the reverse complement.
AGGATGCCGATGCCGACGCGCCGGCCGCCGAATCGGGCGCGACGCCACTCGACGAGCATCTAGCGCTGCTGATGGCGTTTCATGACCTGCGCCATTTCTCGACATCGACCAAAACGGTCGACCAGAGCGCGGCCGGAGCGGGACAGGACGCCGCGGTCGTTGGACAGCTTCCGCCGAAGGCCCACCGGCAGAAATCCGCCGCCGGGCGTGACGGTCTCGAACCCATGGCCAAGCCCGAGCGGGTATCGCTAGTCGACGGACCGTTGACGAAACTCGACGGCCGGCTCATTCGCGATGCCGCCGGCGCCCCTAAACATGACAGTATGGTCACGGCCGGCTCCTTGCCCGAGGCGCCTGCGGACGTTCCGGGCGTGGAGACGAAGCAGGCGGCGCCGCAGTTGAAATCGATCGCCGATCTCCAGTCCGCGTTGCGGTCCGAGCCGGGAAAACAGCAGTCGGCAGCGGCACGCATCGACGTCGTTTCCGAGCGCAGCTTCCCCGCCCCGCCGCAGGCACCGATAAGCCAGGCAGCCCTCAACGTGATCGGCGCCATTTCAGCCGATGGCGGTCCGAACCAGGCGCTTTCCACGGCCTCCGCGACCGCTCAGCTGACAGGCTCTGTTGCCGTTCCGACACATGTGTTGAAGATCGAACTTCACCCGGCCGAACTGGGCATGGTCACGGCCCATCTTCGGCTCTCCGGAGAACAACTGTCGATTGAATTGAAGCCCGAAACACACGATGCCTATCGCCGGCTTTCCAGCGACAGCGAGGCGATCGTCAAGTCGCTGCGCGGGCTGGGCTTCGAGGTTGACAAGGTCACCATTCTGCAACCTTCGGTAGCAATTCCCTCTACAACCCGCACGGATGCAACCGCCTCGATGAGCGCTGCACCCGGCCGCGATCCGTCATCCTTCCAGCCCGGAAATTCCGGCGGCGGCAACAGTGGAACCGGCGGCCAGCAGTCAGGTCAGCAATCCGCAAGGGGTAATCATGATGAAGCGCAAGCACATGGCCGCGCCGCTTCGCCTTCTCGCGAGCGCGCTGGCGGCGGTGTTTTTATCTAGCCTCGCGAGCAGCGCAGGCGCCGCCACCAATCCTTGCGAACCCGAGATCCTGCGTGCCGCCGACCGCTATGGCGTGCCTGCCGGCATCCTCTATGCCGTCGGGTTGACGGAAACCGGAAACAAGGGCAGCCTTCAACCCAATGCCTTGAATATAGAGGGAAAAGCAGTCTTCCCGAGAAGCCGGGACGAAGCACTTGCCGCCTTCGCCAACGCCCAGCGCGAGGGCAAGACGCTGATCGATCTCGGCTGCATGCAGATCAACCATCGCTACCATGCCTCGCATTTCCGCAGCGTCGAGGACATGCTCGACCCGCGCCAGAACGTCGACTACGCGGCACGCTTCCTGGCCAGCCTCCATGCCCGCCATGAGACCTGGTCCATGGCCGTCGCCCGCTATCATGCCGGACCCGACAACGACCCGGCGCAGAAGGTCTATGTCTGCAGGGTGATCGCCAACATGGTGGCCACCGGCTTCGGCAAATGGACCACGAACGCACGCGCCTTCTGCAACCCGTAAGCGCATTTTCCACTTCTAATACATCAGTCCCGTGGCTGCGAAGCGGACGATTCGACTTGGCCGAGACTTGGACCCGCAAGCATATCTGGCTGCACGCTAATGCAACCGATACGATTCCGGACTCCCAAGAAACTAGTTACAAGAAATGACGGTTGTTCAGGATTCCCGCCAGCGGATACGCCTTCCCCACGGGGCAAATGTGCTGATTCGGAGGCGGGGCCGATGATCGTTATCGTTGACGAGCGAGAGCTCGTGACAGAGGGCTACAATTCACTTTTCGACCGCGAGGGGATCGCCTGCGCCGGTTTCGCGCCGGGCGAGTTCGGCGAGTGGGTCAACTCGGCCGCCGACACCGATCTGCGATCGGTGCGGGCCTTCCTGATCGGCGACTGTCGCGACGGCGCGATCTCGCCGCGCCAGATCCGCGACCGCACCGGAGCTCCGGTCATTGCGCTCAGCGAGCAGCATTCGCTGGAAAACACGCTGCGGTTGTTCGAGAGCGGCGTCGATGACGTCATCCGCAAGCCGGTGCACATCCGCGAAATCCTGGCCCGCATCACCGCCATCCGCCGCCGCGCCAGCGAGGACGTCGCCTATACCGAGATCGGCGCCATGCGCATCTTCATGGACGGCCGCGATCCCGAGATCGACGGGCAGCCGCTGCCCTTGCCGCGCCGCGAGCGCCGTATCCTGGAATATCTGGCGAGCAACCGTGGCCGCCGCGTCACCAAGACCCAGGTGTTCAATGCCATTTACGGCATCTTCGACGAAGAGGTCGAAGAGAACGTGGTGGAAAGCCACATCAGCAAGTTGCGCAAGAAACTGCGCGAGAAGCTGGGCACCGACCCGATCGATTCCAAGCGCTTCCTCGGCTACCGGCTCGTGTTCTGATGCAGCACCGCGCCAGCCTCGCGCAAGACAGGACGCGTAGCCTCGAAGCCAGTGGCATGGATATTGCGGAGACATCTCGATGAGCCTCTACGGAATGATGCGGACCGGCGTTTCGGGCATGAACGCCCAGGCGAACCGCCTGTCGACGACAGCCGACAACATCGCCAACTCCGACACCACCGGCTACAAGCGGTCCTCGGCCGAATTTTCGACATTGATCATGCCGTCGACCGGTGGCGCCTATAATTCCGGTGGCGTCACCACCACGATCCGCCAGGCGGTCAGCGATCCGGGCGTGCTTCAATACACGACCTCGGTCTCCGACCTTGCCGTCAGCGGCGATGGTTTCTTCGTCGTCCAGGATCCAAGCGGCACGCCTTTCCTGACCCGCGCCGGCGCCTTCGTCCCCGACGCACAGGGCCGGCTGGTCAATGCCGCCGGTTTCCAGCTGATGGCCTACAGCTACGCCAATGGCACGCCGGCGGCCACGGTGAACGGCTTCGAAGGTCTCGAGCCGGTTGTCATCTCCGACCAGGGACTGACCGCGACGCCGAGCACCCAAGGCAATTTCAGCGGCAATCTGCCGGCAGGTGCGACACCGGTCGCTGCCATCAACCTGCCCAGCACGAACTCGGCGGGAGCGCAGTATACCTCGAAGTCGTCGATGGTCGCCTATGACAATCTCGGCAACAAGAAGTTGCTCGACGTCTATTTCACCAACACCGGCGCAGGCACCTGGGAGGTGGCGGTCTTCGACCAGTCGAAGGCGACAGCCGGAACTGGCTTCCCCTACGCTGCCGGCGGCGCCCTGGGCACGGCCAACCTGACCTTCGATACCACCACCGGCAAGCTCACCGGCACCCCGACCGGCATTTCATTCACCGTACCGGGCGGCGCCAGCCTTGCCCTCGACCTGTCGACGCTGACCCAGCTCGGCACCGGCTTCACCGTCACCGACGCCCAGGTGAACGGCAACGCGCCGAGCACCATCGACAAGGTGCAGATCAGCAAGGACGGCACCATCTACGCCCAGTACAAGGATGGCACCTCCAAGCCGCTCTACAAAATTCCGCTGGCCGACGTGCAGAGCCCTGACCAGCTCAAGGCGCTGCCTGGCAATGTCTACGCGCAAGGCACCGACTCCGGTGCGGTCCGTGTCGGCTTTGCCAACGAAGGCAAGGCCGGTTCGATCATCTCGGGCGCGCTCGAAAATTCCAACGTCGACATCGCGGAGGAATTGACCGACATGATCGCGGCCCAGCGCAGCTACACCGCGAATTCCAAAGTCTTCCAGACCGGTTCCGACCTGATGGACGTCCTTGTCAACCTGAAGAGATAAACCGGGCTTCGCCCGTGAAAGACCAGCATGTCGCTTTCCTCCGCACTGAGCATCGCCCAATCGGCGCTTCTGGCCACCTCGCGGCAGACAAGCGTCGTCACGCGCAACGTGGCAGACGCCGACAATCCGAACTATTCGCGCCGCATCGCGCTGGTCACCAGCACGACGCCCGGCGCGCGTTCGGTTGATGTCCAGCGTGCGGCCAACGACCTGCTGTTTCGCCAGAACCTCGGCGCTCTGTCCGCCTATGCCGGCCAGAGCGCGCTCTACAACGGCATGGATCAGCTCGACGTCTCGGTGAATGGCGTCGACAACGCCTCCTCGCCTTCGACAGCGATCGGCAATCTGCAGCAGGCGCTGCAGCTGTACGCCACCTCACCGTCCAACCAGAATCTTGGCTCGAGCGTCATCGACGCGGCCAAACAGGTCGTGCGGTCCCTGAATGAAGGCTCCAAGGCCATTCAGGATTTTCGTACCCAAACCGACGGCCAGATCGATACCGCCGTCAAGGATCTCAACTCGCTGCTCAACCAGTTCCAGGATGCCAACACCGCGGTCATGTCCGGAACCCGTTCAGGCACCGACGTTTCCGATGCGCTCGACCAACGCGACGCATTGTTGAAGAAGATCGCCAATTACATTCCGGTGTCGACCTTCACGCGTGGCGACAACGACATGGTCATCACCACGGGTGACGGCACGACATTGTTCGAGACGATCCCACGCACCGTCAGCTTCGCCCCGTCTTCGGGGTACGCCGCGGGTGCGGCCGGCAACACGGTCTATATCGACAACGTACCGGTCTCGGCGGGCAGCGGCGGCAACACCACCGCCAGCGGCACCATTGCCGGCCTGCTGCAATTGCGCGACGGCGTCGCCTCGACCATGCAGAGCCAGCTCGACGAAACCGCGCGCGGCCTGATCACCGCCTTTGCCGAAACGGCACCGTCGATGCCCAATGCGGCGGGCCTGTTCACCTGGTCGGGCGCACCGGCGGTGCCAGCCGCGGGCACGCTCGTCGACGGCCTTGCTGGAACGATCAAGATCAATGCCGCGATGGATCCCAGCACCGGCGGCAACCCGACATTGCTGCGCGATGGGGGGGCCAATGGCGTCGCCTACGTCGCCAACACCACTGGCGGGGCTTCCTACTCCAACCTTCTGGTCGCCTATGGCGACCAGCTGGACAAACCGATGACGTTCGATCCCTCGGCCGGGATTTCGGCAACCTCCAGCGTTGCCGACTACGCCGCCAATTCGATCGGCTGGTTGCAGGGCGTTCGTCAGCAGGCTTCGACCGCCGCCGACGCCAAGGAAGCCCTGGCACAGCGCAGTGCCGATGCCTTGTCCAACGCAACCGGCGTCAATGTCGATCAGGAAATGTCGCTGATGCTCGATCTCGAGCACACCTATCAGGCATCCGCCCGGATGATGAAGACCATCGACGACATGATGACGGCGCTGTTGAGCGCGGTGGGATAAGCCATGACCTTTGTCTCCTCTGCTGCCCTTACGAATGCCATGCGCTATCAGCAGATGCGCATGCAGGCCGATCTCGTCAAAGCCACGAAAGAGTCCTCGACCGGCAAGGTCGCCGATGTCGGTCTGGCACTTGGTGGACGTACCGCCCAGTCCGTCACCTTTTCGCGCGACCTCGACCGGCTCAACGTCGTTGTCGATTCCAACGGACTGGTGGCCGCCCGGCTCTCATCCACCCAGACCTCGCTCGGCCAGCTCTCCAGCGTCGCGCAGACTTTCCTGTCCAGCCTGACCACCGCGTCGTCGGGCGACAACTCCGACAGCCTGACCCAATCGACCGGCCAGACAACGATCCAGCAGCTTACGTCGATCCTCAACACCAGCGTCAACGGCGAATATCTGTTCGCTGGCACCAACACCGACGTCAAGCCGATCAACGATTTCACGGCCGCCGGCTCTCCCGCCAAGGCTGCCTTTGACGCCTCCTTCGTCGCCAAGTTCGGCTTCCCGCCCAGTGATCCGGCCGCGGCCAACATCACCGCGGCCCAGATGGACGATTTCATCACCAACGATGTCACGCCGCAGTTCCTCGGCGCGGGCTGGCAGACCAACATGTCGAACGCGACCGACCAGCAGATCGTCAGCCGCATCGCGCTCAACGAAACCACCGAGACCTCGACCGGGGCCAACAGCGACGGCATCAGGAAGCTCGCCATGGCGGCGGCCTTGGTCTCCAGCCTGATGTCCACCAACATCAGCCAGGCGGCGAAGGACACCATCATCGACCACTCGCAGAAATTGGTCGGCGAGGCGCTGAGCGGCATCGCCCAGGTCCAATCCCAGACCGGCATCGTGCAGAAGCGCGTCTCCGATGCCAGCGACCGCATGAAGACGCAGATCGACCTGTTCGAACGGCACATTCTGGATCTCGAGGCAGTCGATCCGGCGGAAGCGGCGACCCGCGTCGCCAATCTGACGCAGCATATCGAGACGTCTTTCGCCCTGACGGCGCGCCTGCAGCAGCTCAGCCTGTTGAATTACCTGACCTGACACCTCCAGCGGAACGGTAGAGCCACCGATGTACCAATTCTCCTACGCCGACGTTCAGAGCACCTCCGTCGCGGACGCCAAGGACCGCGAGCGGGACCTCCTGACCCGCTCGATCGACATGCTGTCGGCCGCCGCCGCGGCAGGCCAGCATTCGATGGAGGCGGTCGAGGCGCTGCATTTCACCAATCGCGTCTGGACCACCTTCGTCGAGGATCTCGGTTCCAGCGACAATGCGCTCCCCAAGGAGTTGCGCGCCAACCTGATCTCCATCGGCCTGTGGCTGCTGCGCGAGGCCGAGGACATCCGCCAGGGCCGCACCGACAATTTCGAGGGGCTGATCGAAGTATCCCAGATCATCCGCGACGGCATTCAATGACCAACACGTTGAAGTTATCGCTGAAGCCCAATGAGAAGATCTACATCAACGGCGCGGTCATCCGCGTCGACCGCAAGGTCACCATCGAGCTGATGAACGACGTGCAGTTCCTGCTCGAGAGCCATGTGATCCAAGCAGACGACGCGTCGACGCCATTGCGGCAGCTCTATTTCATCGTGCAGGTCATGCTGATAAACCCCGCTGGCGCCGACGAAGCGCGCGAGATGTTCCGCCGCTCGCTGCCACTGCTCATTGCAAGTTTCGAAGACGCCGAGATCGGCAGCGCGCTGAAACAGGTCGACCGCATGGTCGGCGAGGATCACATCTACGAGGCCTTGAAGGCGATCCGTTCGCTTTATCCTCTCGAACGCCGCGCGCTTGGCGGCAATGACGATGTTCCGGGCGCCGCGCGCCCGCTGGCCGTGGGAGCACGATACTGATGACCGTGGACATGACGACGACGGTGCCGGTTGGCGCCAACCAGACCACCACGTCGACCTCGAAGACGGCGGTCGACTATCAGTCCTTCCTGAAGCTTCTGATCGCGGAGATGAAGAACCAGGATCCAACCAAGCCGATGGATTCGACGGCGTATGTCGCCCAGCTCGCCACCTTCTCCCAGGTCGAGCAATCGGTGCAGACCAACACCAAGCTCGACCAGATCATGCAGTCCTCGGCGCTGTCGCAGGCCGACGCTCTCATAGGCCGCAACATCACCTCGGCCGATGGCAAGACAACGGGCACGGTGGCGTCGGTTACGCTTGGCAGCAACGGACTGATCGCGGTGTTGCAGGATGGCACCACGGTCCCTGTCGGCGCGGGCGTGTCGATCAAGCCGGCGAGCTAGGCCAACCGCCGACATGAATGAGGCCGACGCACTCGACATCGTCCAGTATGCGGTGTGGACGGTGCTGACCGCATCCGCTCCGGTGGTCCTGGTCGCCATGGCGGTCGGCATTGGCATTGCCTTGATCCAGGCGTTGACGCAGGTCCAGGAAATCACCTTGACCTTCGTGCCCAAGATCGTCGCCATCATGCTGGTGGTGGCGCTTACGGGTCCCTTCATCGGCGGCCAGATATCGGCCTTCACCAATGTCATCTTCGAGCGCATCCAGAACGGTTTCTGAGCGATTTCCAGCAAGGGTGCTCGACGCTTCCGCCCAGATTTGCGCCGGGATGAAACGCAGCTAGCAGGCGTCCGGGTTGCGGCCAATGCATTTCGCCCGAAGTGGTTCCCGGTTCCGGAACAACGACGTGCATAGAATCAGAAGCTTACAGCAGGTGGGCGAATCCGGTTCGCCGCGACATGCTGTGGAGTGCCATTCAGGGCGCGACGGTTTGCGGTGGCGGCGCCAGCGTGTGGCCCTTCGCTATCCCCTTGTTGGACCATGATCTTCCCTGCAAGGCATTCGCCCTTTGCGCCGCGATGCCATAGTTTCGGCAAATCATGCGGGGAAACGGATCCCCGCAAGGATCAGCGCGCCGTGGCAGGAACCCATCCATGATTGACGAGAAGCCGGATAGCGAAAGCGTCTCGGCGCTGGCGCCGTTCCGGCATGGCATCTTCCGGGCCGTATGGGGCGCGAGCCTCGTCTCCAATTTCGGCGGCTTGATCCAGGGCGTCGGCGCCGCCTGGATGATGACCACCATCGCCACCTCGCCCTATCAGGTCGCCCTGGTCCAGGCCTCGACCACCTTGCCGATCATGCTGTTCGCGCTTGTCGCCGGCGCCATCGCCGACAGCTTCGACCGGCGCAAGGTGATGCTGGTCGCCCAGACCTTCATGCTGGTCGTTTCGGTGCTTTTGACCGCGTTCACCTATTTGGACCTGATCACGCCGTGGACGCTGCTGGCCTTTACCTTCCTGATCGACAGCGGCACGGCACTCAACAGCCCGTCATGGCAGGCCTCCGTCGGCGACATCGTTCCGCGCAACAAGGTGCCTGCCGCCGTGGCGCTGAATTCCATGGGCTTCAACCTGACACGCAGCGTCGGCCCGGCAATCGGTGGCATCATCGTCGCGGCCGCCGGCGCGGCCGCGGCCTTCGCGGCGAACGCGGTGAGCTATGTCGGGCTTATCGTCGTGCTGGCACGCTGGAAGCCGGATCTGCCGGCCTCGACCTTGCCGCGCGAGTCATTGGGGGCCGCCATGGGCGCCGGCCTGCGCTACGTCGCCATGTCGCCCAATATCGGCAAGGTGCTGGTCAGGGGCGCCGCCTTTGGCTTCAGCGCCGGCGCGGTGCTGGCGCTGCTGCCGCTGGTGGCGCGCGACGTCGTCAAGGGCGATGCGCTGACCTACGGCATTATGCTGGGCGCCTTCGGCATCGGCGCCGTCGGCGGGGCGCTGATCAGCGTGCGGCTGCGGCAGCTGCTCTCCAGCGAGACGATGGTGCGCTGTGCCTTCGCCGGCTTTGCGGCCTGCGCCTTCAACGCCGCCGTCAGCCAGGATGCCTGGCAGACCTCGCTCGGCCTGCTGGTCGGCGGTGCCTGCTGGGTGATCGCGCTCTCGCATTTCAACGTCACCGTGCAGATGGCGACACCGCGCTGGGTGGTCGGCCGGGTTCTGTCGGTCTACCAGACCGCAACCTTCGGCGGCATAGCACTGGGCAGCTGGATCTGGGGTGTCGTCGCCGACGCGCATGGCGCCGAGACGGCGCTGATCGCCGCGGCCATCGCCATGCTGGCCGGCGGCGCCATCGGCCTCGTGCTGCCGCTGCCGCAACAGCAGGTGCTCAACCTCGACCCGCTCAACCGCTTCAAGGAGCCGCACCTGGCACTCGACCTGAAGCCGCGCAGCGGTCCGATCGCCATTATGATCGAATACATCATCCGGCACGAGGACGAGGCGGAATTCCTCGCCACCATGGCCGAGCGCGGCCGCATCCGCCGTCGCGACGGCGCCCGCAACTGGACACTGGCGCGCGATCTCGAAAATCCGTCGATCTGGATCGAGCACTACCACACGCCGACCTGGCTCGAATATGTCAGGCATAACGGTCGCATCACCCAAGCCGACGCCATGGTCGGCGAACGCTTGCGGGCGCTGCACTCGGGCAGCGAGCCGCCGCGCGTGCGCCGCGTCATCGAGCGTCCGACGACCGCCGGCACCGCGTTGGTGATGGCCAAGGGGCCGATCGAGCACTGACGAATTCGAAGGTTCGCGGCGCCTCACCCCTCGCCCGACAGGTCCCGCCGCGCCTTTTCCAGCTCCTCGGCATAGCGCCGCATCAAATGGCCCTCGGTCAGCAGCCCGAGCACGATGTGGTCGGCGAAGTCCTCGACCACGGCCAGTTCCTCGGCGCCGGCGCGCTGGAAGGTCTCGGCGGCGGCCTGCACGTTCATGCTGGGCACCAGGACGGCATCCTTGTACTGGGCAAGGTCGCGCACCGGCACCTCGCCCCCGGAGGGATCGCTATGCAGTTCGGCCACGATCAGCACGCCGACATACTCATCCCCCGGGTCGACGGCGATCACGCGCTGGGCCGAACCCAGCGGGAATTCCTTGCGGAAGGCGGCCAGCGTCGTCGACGCATCGACGGTCTTGATGTCCTCGCGCATCATCGAGCCGACGGTCAGGCTGCGCATCCAGCCGACATCGTGGGCGCTGCGGATCGTCTCGCCGCGCAGGTGGAAGCGCCAGGTCGAGAACGAATAACCGAAGGTCTCGCGCACCAGGATCGCCGCCATGATCGAGGCGGCCAGCACCACGCCGGTGAGCGTCAGGTCGCGGGTCGATTCCAGCGCCAGGAAGGTCATGGTCAAAGGCCCGCCGACGACGCCGACGGCAAGCGACGTCATGCCGACAACGGCGGCGACGGAGGGGTCGATACCGGTCGCCGGCGACACGAGCGCCATGACACCGGCGAACGACTTGCCTAGTAGCGCACCAAGGAACAGCGAGGCGAAGAACAATCCGCCGCGAAAGCCCGAACCCAGTGAGATCGCCGACGCCGCCAGCTTCAGCACGAAGACGCTGGCCACCACCGCCAGCCCGTAATTCATGGCGAACTCGCGATGCAGCGCGCCGTGGCCGCTGGACAGGACCTGCGGCGTGATCAGGCCGAGGAGGCCGACCAGCACACCACCGATGACGGGGCGCAGCGAGGCGTCGACCGACAGGCGGTTGAACCCACGCTCGATCAACGTCACGAGTTGCATGATGGCGATCGAGGCAGCACCGCCAAGCAGGCCGAGCAACAGGAAAGGCACATATTGGCTGGCGGTGAGTTGCGGCAACCCTGAAAGCTCGAGCGGAAAGGGCACGCCGCCGAACACTTCCGCCGTCAGCGACGCCGAGATCGCGGCCGTCATGACAGGGGCGACATTGGCGACCGAGTAGATGCCGATGACCAGTTCGAAACCGTAGAAGGCGCCCGTCAGCGGCGCGTCGAAGGCGGCCGATATGGCGCCGGCGGCACCACAGCCAACCAGGATGCGGACGTCGTTGCGGCGCAACCGGAAAGCGCGCGCCAGCCGTGAGGCGACGCCTGAGCCGACCTGCGTGTAGCCCGCCTCCAGACCGACCGAAGCGCCGAAGCCGCTGGAAATCATCGTCTGCACGACGATGATGAAGGTATCGGTCAGAGACATGCGCCCGCCATAGAGCGCGTTGGCCTCGATCGGATCGACCGGCGTGCGGAATTTCCGGAGCCTCAGCCAGACCACCGATATCCCGAGCAGGATACCGCCGATCGCCGGGATCAGCGCCTGTATCGGATTGGCGAGCGAGAACATGCCAGACAGGCGCCCGCCGGGCTGGACGCCGAACAGCAGCCCGTGCAGGTCCTGTACGATCTGGCTCATCGCGGTGACCAGTATGCCGCCCATGACGCCGACAACGCCCGCCAGCATGACCACGGCGATGCCGCGTGCCTCCAGCAGAGGGACTGACCTCAAAAGAACCGCGCGCAGCCGGCGGGCGTAGACTTGGGGTTGGTTTCTGGAAAGCACCGGGGCGGCTCGCCGATATCAAGGCAAAGGAAGACCCGCCTGATACGCCGGGCGGCACGTCGTGACAACCACAATGCCGACATCAAAGGCGCCATTATGGCCGCGAAACCGCCCGATCCGGCCTTCCCGCCTTGGGGCCGAGGGGGCCGCCCGCCAGTTGCGAACTAACCGTGCCCTTTCAGCACAATGCGTACACCGAGCCGGAGCGCGGCAAGGATCCGGGCGCCGGACCGCTCAGGTCGGCATGGCTTCGCCGGCCTCGTAGAGCACGAGATTGCGCTCGCCGATGCCGAGCCCCGGCCAGCTCGCGCGCCAGTCGGCAAGATGCGGCGAGCGGAAATGCGCATCCAGGGCCGGTCTGGCGCGCCACACCTCGGTGATCCGGATCAAACCGGGATCAAGCACATCCTGGGCATAGGAATATTCAAGGCAGCCGTCCTCGGCGCGGCTGGCGCGAACCATGCGCTCCATCACCGGCCTTGCCTCGTCGAGCCTGTCGGGCGGCAGGCGGATCGTACCGATGATCAGCAGCATGAGGTGTCCTTCGCGAGAGAGTCGCTTCCCTCACTCTCCCACCCTCGCGCAAGCTTGGCCAGCTACCCTCGCCGGGCTGTCGCATGCTCGGCAGCCCAGGGGTTCGAGGACGAGAATGGCGATCAGCGAAAGCATCCAGCCCGGCGCGGTGGCCAAGAACGGCCGCGACGTCTTCTTCGCGCTCGGCATCGTCGTCATCCTGGCCGTTCTGTTCCTGCCGATCCCGGCCTTTCTCATCGACATCGGGCTTGCCTTCTCGATCGCGCTTTCGGTGCTGATCCTGATGGTGGCGCTGTGGATCCAGCGGCCGCTCGATTTCTCGTCCTTCCCGACCGTGCTGCTCATTGCCACCATGCTGCGCCTGTCGCTCAACATCGCCACCACGCGCATGATCCTGTCGCACGGCAATGAGGGCACGCACGCCGCCGGCTATGTCATCGCCGGCTTCTCCAAGCTGGTGATGGCCAGCGATTTCGTCATCGGCCTGATCGTCTTCATGATCCTGATCGTGGTGAACTTCATCGTCATCACCAAAGGCGCCACCCGTATCGCCGAGGTCGGCGCGCGCTTCACCCTCGACGCCATCCCCGGCAAGCAGATGTCGATCGACGCCGACCTCTCCGCCGGCATGATCGACGACAAGACCGCGCAACTGCGCCGCCGCGAACTGGAAGAGGAATCCTCCTTCTTCGGTTCGATGGACGGCGCCTCGAAATTCGTCCGCGGCGACGCCATCGCTGGCCTCATCATCACCGCCATCAACATCGTCGGCGGCATCGCCATCGGCTACATCAGGCACGGCATGGGCATGGGCGAGGCCGCCGACGTGTTCATCAAGCTGTCGGTCGGCGACGGTCTCGTCACTCAGATCCCGGCGCTCATCGTCTCGCTCGCCGCCGGCCTGCTGGTCTCCAAGGGCGGCACGCGCGGCTCGACCAACCAGGCCGTGTTCGGCCAGCTCGGCGCCCATCCGCGCGCGCTCTACGTGGCGGCCGCACTGCTGGTGTTGCTCGGCCTGATGCCCGGCCTGCCACTGTTCCCGTTCTTCGCGCTCGCCGCCGGCATGGCCGGCCTCGGCTATGTCATTCCAATGCGCCACAACCGGGCCGTCGCCGAGGCCGAGGCGCTGAAGAGCCAGGAAAAAGCGAGCAAGGCCGAGGAAGAGAAGAACTCGGTCAAGGCCTCGCTCGCCACCGCCGAGATCGAACTGCTGATCGGCAAGCAGCTTTCGACCCGGCTCCTGGTCTCGCACCAGGAACTGGTCTTCCGCATGTCCAAGATGCGCAAGAAATTCGCCCAGCAATACGGCTTCGTCGTGCCGGAAGTCCGTGTCGCCGACGACTTCGCCATCCCACCGAAAAGCTATCAGATCAAGGTGCACGGCACCGTGGTCGCCGAATATTCGATGCGCGTCGGCGAGATCATGGTGCTGCTCGGCAACCGCGACATACCCGAAATCCCAGGCGAGGAGATTCGTGAGCCCGCCTTCGGCATGCGCGCCTACTCCGTCATGGAAACCTTCGCCGAGGATCTGAAGCGCGAGAACTTCACCTTCGCCGACAACATGTCGGTGCTGCTCACCCATCTCTCGGAAGTCATCCGCAACAACCTGCCGCAGCTCCTGTCCTACAAGGACATGAAGGCGCTACTCGAACGCCAGGACCAGGAATACCGCAAGCTCGCCGACGAGATCTGCACCACCCACATCTCCTATCCCGGCCTGCAGGCGGTGCTCAAGCTGCTGCTTGCCGAACGCGTCTCGATCCGCAACCTGCATCTCATCATCGAGGCCATCGCCGAGATCGCGCCGCATGTGCGCCGCACCGAGCAGATCGTCGAACATGTGCGCATCCGCATGGCCCAGCAGATCTGCGGCGACCTCTCCGAAGGCGGCGTGCTCAAGGTGCTGCGCCTCGGCAACCGCTGGGACCTTGCCTTCCACCAGAGCCTCAAGCGCGACGCCAAGGGCGAGGTGCGCGAATTCGACATCGATCCGCGCCAGTTGGAGGAATTCGGCCAGGACGCCACCAAGGCGATCAAGAAACACCTCGAAGCCGGCGAGCGTTTTGTCCTCGTCACCGCGCCCGACGCCCGCCCCTATGTGCGCATGATCATCGAGCGCCTGTTCACCACGCTGCCGGTGCTCTCCCATGTCGAAATCGCCAAGGGCGTCGAGATCAGGGTGCTCGGGACCATATCGTGAGCGTTCTCTCGCAGGCCGTCGTCATCGCCGCGTTCCTCGCCTTCTGCCGCATCGGCGCCTGTTTCATGCTGATGCCTGGCCTGTCCAGCGCCCGCGTCCCGGTCCAGGTCAGGCTGTTCGTCGCGATCGCCGCCACCGGCGGCCTGCTTGCCTTCCTGTGGGACAAGATCTTTCCCTTCGTTGATCCGCGTCCGCAGATCCTGGTGCCGATGATCATCTCGGAGTTGCTGGTCGGCGGGCTGATCGGCGCCATGACCAGGCTCTACATGGAGGCGCTTCGCTTCATGGGCTCGGCCATCGCCATGCTGATCGGCTATGGCGGTTCCGGCGGACCGGCGATCGAGGAACCGGAGCCGCAGGCAGCCCTTGCCGCCATCATTTCGTTCTCGGCGCTGCTGATGCTGTTCGTCTTCGACTTCGATCACGAGATCGTCCGCGCCCTCGTGGCGTCCTACACGGTCGCGCCGGTCAACGTCTTCTTCAACCCGCAGGCGGCGCTGGTCGACATCACCGACACCGTGTCGGACACTTTCTTCCTGGTCATCCGCCTCGGCAGCCCGTTCGTCGCCTATGCCATTCTCGTCAATCTGACGATCGGCTTCGTCAACAAGCTGACGCCGCAGATCCCGATTTATTTCATCTCGCAGCCCTTCGTCATGGCCGGCGGCATGCTGATCTTCTATTTCGCCGCCGGCACCATGCTGTCGCTGTTCGTCGACGGCTTCGTCGACCTCACGCTGGCGAGGTGACATGAGCACGCGCAAGGATCGTCTGAGGAAACTGGTCAAGGTGCAGGGACAGCTGAAAGCCCTGCACGAAACCCGCCACGCCACCTTCGTCGCCGCGGCAAGCGCCGCCGAGACCGAGGCCCGCGAATTGATCGGCCATTTCGACCAGGACAATTCCCTCTCTAGCCTGTTCCCCGATCTCTATCATCGCCGCATCGCCCAGGCCGTCGTGCGCCAGGAGGAGAGCCTGGAAGGCGCGAGACAAGAAGCCGCCCTCATCGCCGCGGCAACCGCCCGCACGAACATGGTCGAGCGCGCCTACAGGGACCTGCGCAACCGCGACGAGCGCGAGAGATCAGACCGCGAGCGGCTGGACCTGATCGCGCAGAAGCGGGGACAGGAGTAATTGGCGGAGCCGGAACGTTGCCCGAACTCATCAATGTTGCGTAGAGAGTCCATCCGCCTGCCGGCTAACGTCCATGCTTACTTCCGTAACCAGCTTGCGGCGAAGGGCCATCACATAGTCACTCGGTCCCTTCGGCGTTATAACGAAGGCTTGGGAGCCGCCAATGACCGATTTGGCAAAATAGGATGCCAACGGTTGATCGGGATCCTCATCCTGCGTTGGAATGGCAATCGCGTTGATTGTATACCCCTTGGCAACGGCGTTCAGCCTGCTCGGCTGGACAGGAAGCCCATCATTATTCTCGCCGTTGGCTGAGATGTCGATTACTTTCTTTGCTGCCGTTCCCGGAAACTGGTCGAGCAGAAGGGCACCGACATCAATAGCCGACGATACGGACGTTCCGCTCCGCCCCCGACGGGCGAAGCCGGTATCTCCTTTCTTGCTGATCACCGATGCGGCCGCTCTGGCGTCTTCCAGCCCGCAGATGTTTGTCCACGGCAGCACGACGCGTGAGTGTCCGGGACTTGACCACTCAAAGTAGGCAACGCTGATGCAGCCGACGTAATTGCGCGCGATGGCGGCGATGATCTCTGGAGAAGTAAGTGCCGCAGCATGACCTTCGCGCTGTAGATCGGCGACCTTTGGATCGACCGAGGATGAGAAATCGACAGCGAATACTACGGCAACATCGACGTTGGCCGCCCAGGCCTGCGGCGCCCAAACCACCGAAGCTCCAAGTGTCCCCACCAGCGCCAAAAATAGGCCGGCACGCTTTGCTGGCCCTTCGGCTGACCGCTCTGTCCCCGATATCAGGGTACCCCTGCATATCGCGCACGCCTGCTCGCGAAAAGAGGCCGCTACGGACAGGGCACCTACGCCCCGATGCATACTACCCAACATGTCATTCTCCACCTCAAGACGGGCATTCTCAAACAGTTACTTTTCAACATGTGGAAATCTCGCGAAGAACCTTGCTCCGCGCGCCGAGCAGCAGCAGATCCGCCTTGGTCCATAGAAGGTAACAGCCCAGCAAACTCAGTTGCATGGCGAGCGCCGCGAAGGACTCGCCCAACCAGACCCGCGGGAAGGTCCCCCCGAGGGCTACGGTTGTCGCTAGCATTGCCGGCAACCGGCTGGCGAGCACTGCACTACGGAAGGGATCGGGCCAGGCGAGGCCCCATATAGCGGCCGCCAACAGCAGCAGCAAATTGGCTCTGATCTCAGACACCCGGCACCCCTCAAGCCAAGTTCTTGATGACTCGGCCCCCTAACTCGCCGGACCTAGACAATCCTGCATCACGGCAGCGCTTGAGGGTGGGCCGCTACTGTTTGCGAAGCGTTAGTTTTGAGTTAGAATTTCGTCAGGCGGGGAGAGCAAATGCAAAATGAAGATAAGGACGAGACAAATAGAATCTCACTCTTCGGTGGTTTCAGGATCGAAAATGCCATGGCGGATTCGCTCCGGCTGACAGGAAAACGAGGGCCTGCGATCATCGCTTATCTGTCCCGGTCTCCAGGCATGGCAGCGACACGGGAGAGGCTGGCTGATCTATTCTGGAGTGACAGCGATAGCGAACACTCCCGCAACAGTCTGAGGCAAACCCTCAGTATTCTGCGCCGGGATTTATCGCGGGCAGGCGTGAATCTTATCCATTCCCGCGGGGAATCGATTGGCCTCACGCCAGACGCGGTTCGGGTTGACGTGGACGAGTTCGAAGCAGGCCTCACGGCCCGTTCTGTGCCGGAACTCGAAAAGGCTCTGGCGAACTACAACGGGCCGTTCCTCGACGGGTTTTATCTGGGAAGCGATGGGTTCGATGGCTGGGTCACATCCGAACGCGACAGATTGCTGAGCCGCGCACTTGAAGCTTTCGAAAAATTGGCCCGTCTCGTTGACACGGAAACCGGAATCATACTGGTCGATCGCGTTCTCGTCATGGAACCGACGCGGGAAGAGGCCTATCGGCTCAAGATGGAATTACTGCTTGCGTCGGGTCAACGCGACAGGGCGATCAGGACATACGAAGTTTGCAGAAGCATGTTGAAGAAAGAATTCGGGGTCGAGGTCGGCCCGGAAACGCGAGCGCTTTGGCAATCCATGCTGTCTACCGATACGGCGTCGAATACACAGTCGGCAAATACTGTTCCAGCCAACCAGCGCCACGGGCGCCCATCGATCAGCGTTGCCGACTTCATCAATCTGACCGGAAAGCAAGGCGACGACTTTTTCTCCAAGGGGCTCATGCAGGACATCACCACGGCTCTTTCCGAGGTGGCCGATTACGTCGTGCTCTCCGCACAGCCGCCTGCGGAGAAAAGTGGTGCCGAAGGAACCAAGATCCCGGGAACGCTCCGTGCGCGATACGTGCTTAGCGGCAGCGTCCAGAGATCGGGCAATGGGCTGAGGGTGAACATCCAGCTTGTCGATGCCGCTGGCGGCCACAACGTCTGGGCCCAGAAGTTCGACGGGCAGTCCGAGAATGCGCTCGAATTCCAGGACAGGATCGCACAGTCTGTTGTCTTGGCCGTGATCCTCGACCTTCAACTGACCAACTGGAAAGTCCGCGACAAGAGTCCGCCTGGTCCCCCCGAAGTGCGCAGGTTGGTGAACGAAGCTTTGATGAAGTATTTTGAGATGACCCGGGACTCGCTTCTGATCGGGCTAGAACTTGCCGAGAAAGCTGTCTCCATAGGCGCCGACAACGCGCGTGCGAAGCGGACGCTCTCGATTATAATTTCAATGGGCGTGGCGTTCGGCTCGTTACCCAGGGAGCCGGGCCAGATCGAGCGGGCGGTCGAGCTTGCGGCGGCGGCGGTACGGGCGGTGCCTGACGACGAAATCGCCCGCTGCATCCTGTCATTCGCGCTCGAAAGCTGTGGCCGCATCGACGAAGCGATCGCCGAATGCCAGCACGCGATCAGTCTCAATCCAAGCTATCCGACCGGCCACGGCGACATTTCGATGCTGTTGGCATTGCGCGGAGAGGTAAACGAAGCAGTGCGTGAGGCGAACGAGGCAATCCGGCTCGGAACGCATGACGTCATCGATTTCTGGCGTCATCATGGCTTGGTTGTCGCACTGTTTGCGGGCGGCGACGATCGGCGGGCGCTCGAAGTTGCCCGCAGGGTGGTCAGGACAAAGCCGGGATTTGTTCGCGGCGCCCTTTACTGGGCCGCGTCCGCGTCGGCGACCGGAAACAACGAAGAAGCCTCTAGGGCCATACACCATTGCCTGTCACAACTTCCTCATCTCAACCTGGGCAATGTCTGCCCCGGCTTTGTGCCTCGCTATGTGAAGGATCATCATCACGCGAGATTCCTCGAAATGCTGTCGAGAGCTGGCCTTCCTGCTTCCTGACGGAAGGTGGCTAGACGGCTTGGACCCGGAGAAACCAGATCAAGCCCGCCTCCGCAAGCCTGCCACAAGCTTGTTGAGGCATGGTCCTGGCTAAGGAAACCCGGCAAAAGGCGGACCTTCTTGGCGATTTCTCCACCCAGCGACATCGTGATGGATGTCGTCCGAGCTGCCGATCCGATGGATATCGAGGCTGCCCGCGCCGCGCTGACCAAGCGCGCCGGCAGCGTCGCCGGCACGTTTTCGGTCGACACCGCGGCTTCGATCGATGCCGGCTCGATCCTGTCGCGCGCGACGGCGGACAAGGCCGCCGCAACAGCCGACCCGGCCAAGAAGTTCAAGAAGTTCGAGGCGATGGTCCTGCAGACCTTCATCCAGAACATGCTGCCCAAGGACACCGAGGGCGTCTATGGCACGGGTCTCGCAGGCGACATGTGGAAATCGCAGCTCGCCGAGCGTGTCGCCGACGTCATGGCTGACCGCGGCGGCATCGGCATCGCCAAGTCGCTGCTCGCCGACCACTACATGGACGGCAAGCGCAAGATTCCGATCGGCCCGATCTCGAATGGGCCGGAAAAAACCGAGATCGATCAGCAGACCCGCCTGTCCGCGTCGCTCGTCCAGGAGCTGCAGCGCAAAGCCGCCAAGTCGATGACCGGCGACGAGACAACCAAAAAAACAGACATCAAGATCTAGGACTGGGAAACACATGGCCGACTCTTCGGAATTCACCGCCAAGCTGCCCGCGCGCACCACCGCGTCGGAGGCACCGACTCCTTTCGCGCGGCCTGGAAACCTTGCCGCCATCATCGGCCGCATCGAGGAGGTGGTCGAGGAAGAGACCGCCGGCATCCGCAGCGATACAAGCTATGACCTCAAGGCGTCGAACGCCCGCAAGAGCCGCTATCTCTACGAGCTGACCCGGGCCATGAAGGGCGGCAGCGAAGCCGAATTCCTCGAGCAGCACCGCGAGGGCCTGACCCGGCTGCGCCAGAAGCTGGCGAAGAACGAAGCCGCTATCCTGGCGCATCTGAGCGCCGTCAACGAGGTCGCCAGCCTGCTGCGCAGTGCCATCCAGCGCGCCGAGACCGACGGCACCTACTCCGCCGGCGAGTTCGGCAGGATGAAAGGTTAGAGCGCGGCAATGCCGAGCTCGCGTTCAAAATGATCAAGGTCATCGCCATAGCGGTCTGGATCTGCGCCGCCACGCTCGGCGCGGTGTTCTATTCGTTCCAGGCCGCCGGTGAACAGGGCGTCGGTGAGAAACCCAAGCCGATGCTGGGCGGGCTGGACTACGTCAAGACCGACATCATTTCGGTGCCGCTGATCCACGACTCCAAGATCGACGGCTATTTTCTGGCCAAGCTCGTCTACACCGTCGAGCCGGAGCAGATAAAGAAGCTGTCGATCCCGGCCGAGGCGCTCATCACCGACCAGGTCTACACCTACCTCTACGCCAACCCCCAGATCGACTTCACCAAGAAGGCGACGCTCGACCTCGATGCCTTTCGCGCCGCGATCCGCGACACGATCAACACCCGGGTCGGCGCAACCCTGGTCCATGAGGTCCTGATCGACCAGGTCAATTTCCTGAGCAAGGATGAGATCCGCGACAACTGGCTGCGTCGGCGGCAGGATGCCAGCACCCAGGCGACCGAGACTCCCAAGCCGGTCAGCGCGCACTAAGCCATCGGCCCGGTGCCGGTGGCCCTAGAGCAGTCGGCGTTGGGGCCAATCCCTGCAATTCGCGTTGACGTAAACGTCAATCCGAAGCTATATGCGGCAGCGATCATGATCGCCAGTGATGCCGCATGAACTTCGGCTGGACCGAAGTGCGTAGCGTGACAGATGCAACCAGACAGGGAGAACAGCGTGAGCGTTCAGGATATAGCCGAGAAGATCAAGTCGCGCGTGGCCAGCAGCGGCTTCGACCGTTCCGTGAAGTTCGACACCGGCAGCGACGGCGTCATCGTCATCGACGGCGCGGCCGTCTCGACCACGGACGCTCCCGCCGACTGCACCATCAAGCTGTCGCTCGACGATCTGGATTCGCTGATCGCGGGCGACCTGAACCCGACCATGGCGTTCATGACCGGCAAGATAAAGGTCGAAGGCGACATGACCGTCGCCATGGCGCTGAGCCAGTTGATCGGTTGACAGGCGCGGCCGCCAGAAGCGATTTCGAGGTAAACGAAACGCCGCCTTTTCAGGCGGCGTTTCGTTTGAAGGGCAGTCGCGCTTAAGGCCTCATGCGGCCAAGGTCGGCGCCTGTGCCTTGAGCTTGCGGCCGGACGCCTTCAGCGTGCCCCTGGCGCCGTCAAGCACGCCCTCCACCAGTTCCAAGGCCAGCAGACGGTGCCGTTCGTAAGGCCCCGGCATGGCGAGCGCCCCGGTCCTGGCGGCCGAAAAGCCGAAGCGGCCATAGTAAGGCTCGTCTCCAACCAGCAGGATCGCAGCGTGGCCGAGGCGCGCGGCTTCCGCGATGGCATGCCGCATCAGCGCCGAGCCGATGCCGGCACTCTTGAGCGATGGGTCGACGGCGAGCGGGCCAAGCAGCAGCGCTGGCGGACCGCCCTCGCCCAGCGTGACATCCCATAGCCGCACGGTGCCGGCCACGCCGCCCGAGGCATCGCGTGCGACGAAGGCAAGCCCCTCCGAGGGCCGGCGGCCGCGGCGCAGCTTCTCCGATGATTTGGTCTTGCGCTTCGGCCCCATGGCGCGATCGAGCAAGGCTTCGCGCGCCGCCACGTCGGCAGTGGTTTCGGCGACCATGGCGAAGGCCGGCGCATGAGCTACGAATTCGACTGACATTTCCATTTCCGCGATCCCTTCACGAGCGGAGATATGTTCCACAGGCGAGCCCAAGTGGGCGACGGGCGCCCACCTGGGATGATCTGAACAGCTCTAATGAGCCGTCAGATCACGTAGGATCGGAGAGGCTCGAAGCCGTTGAAGGCGACCGCCGAGTAGGTGGTCGTGTAGGCGCCGGTGCCTTCAATCAGCACCTCGTCGCCGATGGTCAGCGACAAGGGCAGCGGATAGGGCGTCTTCTCGTACATCACGTCGGCCGAATCGCAGGTCGGGCCGGCGAGCACGCAAGGCGCGGTCTCGCTGCCGTCATGGCGGGTGACGAGGGGATAGCGGATCGCCTCGTCCATCGTCTCGGCCAGACCGCCGAACTTGCCGATGTCGAGGAACACCCAGCGCACATTGTCGTTGTCGGCCTTCTTCGAGATCAGCACGACTTCCGACTTGATGACGCCGGCATTGCCGACCATGCCGCGGCCCGGCTCGATGATCGTCTCGGGAATGGCGTTGCCGAAGTGCTTGCGCAGCGCCGAGAAGATCGCCTGGCCATAGGCCTGGGCCGCCGGCACGTCACGCAAATAGCGCGTCGGGAAGCCGCCGCCCATATTGACCATCTTGAGCACGATGCCTTCTTCCGCGAGCGTCGCGAACACCTTCTTGGCGTCGGCCAGAGCACGGTCCCACGCGGTCAGGTCGGTCTGCTGCGAGCCGACATGGAACGACACGCCATGGGCGTCGAGGCCGAGGCCCCTGGCATGGCGCAGCACGTCGACGGCCATGTCGGGCACGCAGCCGAACTTGCGCGACAGCGGCCACTCGGCGCCCTCGCCATCGGTCAGCACGCGGCAGAACACGCGGGAGCCTGGAGCGGCGCGCGCGATCTTCTCGACTTCCTCGACGCAATCGACCGCGAACAGCCGGATGCCGAGCTGGTAGGCGCGTGCGATGTCACGCTCCTTCTTGATGGTGTTGCCGAAGGAGATGCGGTCCGCCGGCGCACCGGCGTCCATCGCCATCTCGACTTCGGCAACGGAAGCGGTGTCGAAGGACGAGCCCATCGCAGCAAGCAGGCGCAGGATTTCCGGCGCCGGGTTTGCTTTCACCGCATAATAGATCTTGGAATCGGGCAGAGCCCTCTCGAAGGCGCGGAAATTGTCGCGCACGACGTCGAGGTCGACGACGAGGCAGGGGCCGGACGGACGTCGGGTGGCGAGGAAGTCGAGGATGCGCTGTGTGGCCATCGGGTTTCTCCATCGCGCCTTTCGGCGCGCACAAGGGTGCGGGCGCGGGCTGTCGGCCTCGCGAACACGCGGTCAAACAAAGGCGGGACGGAAAATCCATGGAACCAGCCGGTGGAGACCCCGGAACCATGAAACGCCGTCTCGCGGCGATGAACCTTAGCCTTGCCCGGCTTCGGTTCGCTTTGTCTGCCTTGGCTTGGATTGGGAGAACCCCGTTCCGCACTGCCGGCAATGAAGGTGTGCCTCTTCAGTAACCCCGGTCTTTGGACAACCGGCAGAGAACCAGAAAGGCCCGCACCGTCGTTGCTTCAAGGTGTCCTCGGTCTGGCGGTTGGCCGCTAAACCGACTGGAGGGGTTAGCTCCAGTTACCTTACCGATTTCCCTCACCATTCGAGGATCGGCGGACACCCACAGGCACGTGCGACTTTGGGCAAGCGCGATATAAGAGCGAAGCATTTCACAATCAATAAAAATCTTATCGCAGGTTGTAAAATTTCTGCCATCGAACAATGTTGGCCAACCGTATACGGATATCGAACGATGACAGGCACGCACGGCCCTTTCAACGCCTTTCTCGACCTTCGCCAGATGCCGGTGGCGCATGCCGAACTTGGACCCCTGGCCGGCCTGCGGCTGGCGGTCAAGGATATTTACGACGTTGCCGGCTACCGCACCGGTTGCGGCAATTTGCAGAAATTCGCCAATGGCCACGCCGCTTCGCGCACGGCGCCGGCCGTGCAGGCAATTCTCGACGCCGGTGCGCGCTTCATCGGCAAGACGCAGACCGACGAACTGGCCTTTGCTCTGTTCGGCCAGAACGCGCATTTTCCGTTTCCGGTGAACCCCGCGGCTCCCGACCGTGTCACCGGAGGCTCGTCGTCGGGGTCGGCGGCGGCGGTGGCGGGCAGGTTGGCCCACATCGCCACGGGGTCCGACACCGGGGGTTCGATCCGCGCGCCGGCGAGTTTCTGCGGGCTGATCGGGCTGCGCACCACGCATGGCCGCATTTCCCTCGACGGCACCATGCAACTGGCGCCGAGTCTCGACACGTTCGGCTGGTTCGCCGACGACATCGAAACCTATGAGACTGTCGGCAAGCTGTTGCTTGGCCGCGATCCGCACCAGCATTCCCTGGACCGCCCGCTGGCGCTCGGCTGGCTGGACGAGATGGTCGCCCGGCCGGCGGCCGCCGAATATGCCGGAATGAAGGCGCTGGTGGGCACGGTGTTCGGCACGCCGGCGACGCCAGCGACGCGCTTCAGCTCGTCCCCGGACGAACTCTACTGGTGCTTTCGCCGCCTGCAGGCCAAGGAGGCCTGGACAGTGCATGGCGAATGGATCACCAGCGGGGAGCGCGAGCTCGGGCCCGGCGTCGAGGAACGGTTCGGCTTTGGCCGTGCGGTCGACGACCGGACAGCACAGGCCGAGAAGGTGCGCCGGCTGACCTTTCGCGGCGAACTCAGCGCCTTGCTTGGCAAGGACGGCTTCCTTGTCCTGCCGACGGTGCCGGGTCCGGCACCCTATGTCGACAGCACACCGGAGCAATTCCAGGCCTACCGCGAACGCGCGCTCCATCTTCTATGCCTGGCCGGGCTCTCCGGCTTTCCGCAGATCACCTTGCCGATCGGCTCGGTCGCCGGCGCTCCGTTCGGCCTGTCGCTGCTTGGCCCTTCCGGCAGCGACATTGCCCTGATACGGCTCGGCCGAAAACTTCTCGACGCAGCACAAAGAGCCTGAACAATGGACACACTGACCCGCATGCGCGCCTTCATCGACGTCGTCGAGGCCGAAGGCTTTTCGGCGGCGGCGCGCAAGATCGGCCGCTCCAAGGCGCTGCTGTCGAAATATGTGCGCGAGCTGGAGGACGAGCTCGGCGCTCTGCTGCTGAACCGCACCACGCGCCAGTTCTCGATGACCGAGGCCGGCCACACCTACTACCGCCGCGCCTCGGAAATCGTGCGCGAGGTCGATAGCCTGGCCGACGCCGTGCGCGAGTCCTCCGGCGACGTGCGCGGCCGCATCAAGCTGTCGGCGCCGCGCACCTTCGCCGACGCGCCGATTGGCCAGTCGCTGATCGACTTCGCCAAGCAGTATCCCGACATCGTGCTCGACATCCAGCTCGACGACCGCTTCGTCGATCTGGTCGAGGAAGGCTTCGACCTTGCCGTGCGCATCTCGCGGCTGGAAAACTCGTCGCTGATCGCCAGGCGGCTGGCGCCGTTTTCGATCAAGCTCTGCGGCTCTCCAGAACTGATCGCCAAGCATGGCATGCCGACACGACCGCAGGATCTCGGCCACATGCCCTGCATCGTCGACACCAATGGCCGCGGACTGAACAACTGGCCCTTCAAGGGCGACAATGGCGATCCGGTAAGCATCGCCGTCTCCGGCCCGATCGAGGTCAACAGCCCGATGGCGGCGCGCGCCGCGGCCTTGTCGGGGCTTGGATTTTGCATCCTGCCGGATTTCATCGCCGCCCCAGACCTCAAGAGCGGCCAATTGGTGGCGGTGCTCGACGACCGCATCCTGTCGGGCGGCGGCATCTTCGCCGTCTATCCGCATCGCCGTTACCTTCCGGCGAAGGTGCGCGTTTTCGTCGATTTCCTGGTGCAGTGGTTCAGGACGCGCGAGAGCGCCTGACCTGCCCCAGCAGCCCGGATACCGCACGCTTTTGAGCTCTCCTGCATGCGTGGCGCTATCCAAAGCCTCGCGCACTTTTGGGTGACATGCGCCCGCAGTCCCAATTTCGCCCCCTTTCTGGTAACCTTCGACCACGCTCTCGAAAGCCAAGGGAATCGCTACCGCGAATGCATCTGAAACGGCACGCAATCATGCTGGCCTCGGCCTTGGCGGCGATCTTTGCCGCGACAGGACCGGCCGAGGTGCATCCGCACGTCTTCGCCGAGGCGCGCCTCGACGTGGTCCTGTCCCCGGATCACCAAAGTGTGAAAGCGTTGCGTCATCTGTGGCGCTTCGACGATCTGTTTTCGAGCACGGTGATGATGGAGTTCGACAAGAACTCCGACCTGAAGCTTGACGACAAGGAGCTGAAGGAGGTCGCCGACACCGTCCATGCCTCGCTGGCCGAGTTCAATTATTTCCAGCTCGTCACGCAGGACGGCAAGGACGTGGCGATGACGCCGCCGCCGCATCTGATGGCCAATTTCGACAACGACCAGTTGATCATCCTGTTTGAATCCGAACCGAAGGCGCCGATCAAGCTGTCCGGCACGATCGACATCGGCGTCTACGATCCGACCTTCTACACGGCGATCGACTTCACCGAGGATTCCAACATCACCGTCGAGGGCCTGCCGTCGAACTGCACGAGCAAGGTCGTCCGGCCGGACCCGGACGAAGCGATCAAGGAAAACCAGAAGACCCTGACGGATGCCTTCTTCAACGATCCGACAGGCACCGACATGAGCAAGATCTTTGCCACCAAACTCGAACTGACCTGTCAGCCAGAAGGATAGATCCGGTGAACCCGATCGGGAACTGTTCGAAACCGTCCCTGCGTTTGGCAGTCGGCCTGTTGGCCCTTGCCTTTGCCATGATGGATTTCGCCAATGCCGCGCACGCCCAGAGTTCGCTCGGCATCGGCGTCAATGACGGCATGGCACCCACCACCGGTCCGTTCGCCCATATCCTGATGTGGATCAATCTGAGGCAGCAGGAATTCTACCGCGCGCTGGCGACCGCCATGAAGGCAATGCGCCAGGACAACAGCAAGATCTGGATACTCATCGGCCTGTCCTTCGCCTATGGCATTTTCCACGCCGCCGGCCCCGGCCACGGCAAGGCGGTGATCTCGTCTTATATGGTGGCCAACGAAGTGGCGCTGAAGCGCGGCATCCTATTGTCCTTCGTCTCGGCGCTGCTGCAGGGCCTGACGGCGATCCTGGTGATGCTGCTGGCCTATTTCGTCCTGCGCGGCACCACCATCTCGATGACCGATGCGGCCTGGTTCATGGAGATCATGAGCTTTGCCCTGGTCACCCTCTTTGGCGCCTGGCTTTTGTGGCGCAAGCTCGGCCCAGCCGTCCTGCGCCTGTTTGGCAAGGGCCCGGCCTACAGCCTGTCGGCGGCTCACGCCGGTCATTCCCATGCCGGCCATTCGCATGGCGCTCACAACCATGCGGCGCACGCTCATTCCCACGCACTGCACGCGCTTGACGATCACGACCATGGGCATGGCCATTCGCACGATCATTACGGCCATGGCGCGCATGATCATGCGCATCACGACCACGCCAGCGGCGAGGTCTGCGACACCTGTGGCCACTCGCATGCACCTGATCCGGCGCTGCTGTCGGGTGACCGCTTCGATTGGCGCACCGCCTGGTCGGCGGTGGCCGCCGTCGGCATCCGCCCTTGCTCCGGTGCGTTGATCGTTCTCAGCTTCGCGCTGCTCAACGGGCTCTGGCTCGGCGGCCTGCTGTCGGTGCTGGCAATGTCGATCGGAACCGCGATCACCGTCTCGGCCCTGGCCACACTCGCGGTGACCGCCAAGAACTGGGCGGTGTATTTCGCCGGCGACGGCCGCATGGGCAACCGCATCCACTCGATCGTCGAGATCGGCGGCGCTGCCTTCGTCTTCCTGTTCGGACTGCTGCTGCTGTCCGCGAGCCTGACGGGCAGCGTTTAGACCCTACCATTCCGTTGGAATGGGATAGGCACCGTGCGCTACTGACCGGGAATCTTGCCGCCCAGCTCATCCTCGATATGCGCGCGGATGATCTCGTCAAAACTCTTTTCGGCACTGAAGCCAAGTTCCCTTGACCGCCGCGCCTCGAAGCGGGTCGGCCAGCCCTTGACGATTGCCCAGATCGTCTCGTCGGGCACCTCGCGGATCAGGCTTGTCGTCTGCGATCCAGCCACCCGTTCCAGCGCTTCGATCTGCTCGCCAACGGTGACGGCGACACCCGGCATCGTCAGGTTGCGGCGCGGTCCCACGGCTGCGCTGTCGATCTCCGCGCCATGGATCAGGAAACTCACCGCCGAGCGCGGGCTGGCATGGGTGTGCACGACCGAGCGCGGCACCGGCAGGATCGCCTCCTGCCCGCTCAAGGGTTCACGAATGATACCGGAGAAGAAGCCGGACGCCGCCTTGTTGGGCTTGCCGGGCCGCACGCAGATCGTCGGCAGCCGGATGCCGATGCCGTCGAAGAAGCCGCGCCTGGAATAGTCTGCCAGCAGCGCTTCGCTCATTTGCTTCTGCGTGCCGTAGGAGGTCAGCGGCGTCGGGTGGAATTCGTCCGGTATGACATCCGGGAACGGCGCGCCGAAAACGGCGATTGACGACGTGAAGACGACGCGCGGCGCAAACCCTGCCAGGCGGATGGCGTCGAACAGCGCACGCGTGCCGTCGAGGTTGACGCGGTAGCCGAGGTCGAAATTCGCTTCCGCCTCACCCGACACGATGCCGGCGAGGTGGAAGACGACATCGGGGCGCGACACAACCAGGCTTTCCGCGGCGCCTGCTACGGCAAGGTCACCCGTGTGCAGCGCGACGCTGACGCCGTCCATGGCTGGCGCCTGCGGCGGCACGATGTCGTGGAGGTCGAGCGCCGTGATCTTCTCGCCGCGCAGCGTGCCGTCCTTGGCCAGCCGGGCGATGAGTTTGCGGCCGACCATGCCCGCGGCGCCAGTGATCAGAATGCGCATGTCCGATATCCCTTATTTCCGATTTTTGCGCTGGGTGCGCGCGCGCAACCAGAACACCAGGAAAAACGCCAGCACGAAGACGGTGCCGAAGATACCCGCCAGCACGGTCGAATAACTGCCGAGTGCCAACATCACGGTCGGCAGGTAGAAAGCGGTAATGCCGAACAGAAGCATGATCCAGACCGCCGCAATGGCCGCATTGCGCGTGTCACGGTCCATCATGCCGCACCGGAACGGCGGTCGTTCATCGAGCTGAGTTGCAAAGCTGGAGGACTCCTGAGGCAGGTCCGATCAATGGTCATCGATCGATCCTAGTGATAGTGGCCGTGATGCGCGGCCGCATCGTGCTCATGCTCGTGATGATGGTCGTCGCCATCGTCGGCGCACCGGCCGAATTCCGGTTCCACGGTGGCATGGCTGATGCCGTGCTCGCTGGCAAGCCGCTTCTTGATGGCGCTGACCGCCTGATGGGCATCGACGCCCTCGTTGAGGCAGGCATGCAGCGTCGCCATGCTGCTCGACCCGTCGAGCGACCAGATGTGCATATGGTGCACCTCGCGCACGCCCTGGACCGTTGCCTGAATGTCCCCGGCGATCAGGTCGCGATCGAGGCTCGGCGGCACGCCTTCGAGCAGGACGTGGGCGGCGGCGCGCATCAGCGACCACGCGGTGGACAGGATCAGCAGCGAGACCAGCACGGACAGGATCGGGTCGATCGGCGTCCAGCCGGTCGCCAGGATGACCAGCGCCGCGACGATCGCGGCTGCCGAGCCGAGCAGGTCGCCGAGCACATGCAGGATGGCGCCGCGCATGTTGAGGTTGTCTCGATCGCCGCCATGCAGCACCAGGAAGGAGCCGATATTGACCAGCAGGCCGAGGATCGCCACCACCAGCATCGGCCCGCCCAGCACCGGCGCCGGTGTCAGCAGGCGATCCCACGCTTCGTAGACGATCCACAGCGCGATGACGAAAATGGCGATGCCATTGGTGTAGGCCACCAGCGTCTTGACGCGGCCGAAGCCGTAGGTGAGCTGGCCGGTTGCCGGCCGGCCCGCCAGATGGAAGGCATACCAGGCCAGGCCGAGCGCAATGGCGTCGGCGAGCATGTGGCCGGCATCGGCCAGCAGCGCCAGCGACCCGGTAAACAGGCCGCCTAGCGCCTCGGCCACCATGAAGCCGGCGGTCAGGCAGGCCGCGATCAGCACGCGCTTCTTGTCCGTCGAGCCGTGCACATGGCCACCGCCGTGATCGTGCCCGCTGTGATCGTGGATATGCGCCAAATGGCAAACTCCCGTTAGGCGCCGAATTCCGCGCGAAAATCCTCGAGCCGGCGGTTCTGCTGGCCATTGGCGTCGAAGTTGGCCGGATCGAGCCAGGCTTCATAAGCCTTGCGCAGAGCCGGCCATTCCTTGTCGATGATCGAATACCACGCGGTGTCGCGGTTTTCACCCTTGACGATGAGATGCTGGCGGAAAATACCCTCGAACTTGAAGCCGAACCGTTCCGCCGCGCGCTTCGACGGCCCGTTGCGGTTGTTGCACTTCCATTCGTAGCGGCGATAGCCGAGTTCGTCGAAGATGTATTTCATGAACAGGAACTGCGCTTCCGTCGCCGCCGGCTTGCGCGAGATGAGGGGTCCCCAGTAGATGTTGCCGATCTCGATGACGCCATGGGTCGGATCGATGCGCATCAGCGTCTGGCGGCCGGCGACCTTGCCGCTTGCCTTGTCGACAATAGCGAAGAACAGCGGATCCTCGCTCGCCTCCACCTTGTCCAGCCAGGGCTGGAAGGCGGCGCGGGTTTCCGGCGGATAGTCGGGCAGCCACGCGAAGCGGCCGTCGACGTCGGCCACGGACGACGCTTCATAGAGGCCGTCGCCATGTGTTGCGGCACTCAATGGCTCGAGCCTGACATAGCGGCCCTCTAGAACCTTGCGCTCCGGGCGCGGGCGCGGCTGCCAGTCTTTGATATTTTCCGACACCGAAAACTCCAATCCGTTTGACTTTTGCGGGCGGACGCTCACAAAAACGCTCGCCAACAGTAAGAACCACAGGGACGGGAAAAATGCTCCACACGATTTCGGCCTTCGACCGTCTCGGCGAGGAAAACGCTTTTGCCGTGCTGGCGCGGGCAACGGCGCTGGCGAGCCAGGGCCGCGACATCGTCAATCTCGGCATCGGCCAGCCCGACTTCAAGACGCCGCAGCACATCGTCGAGGCGGCGATCAAGGCGCTGCGTGACGGCCACCATGGCTACACGCCGGCCAATGGCCTGCTGGCGACCCGCGAGGCGGTGGTGCGGCGCACGCTGACGACCACCGGCGTCGAGGTCTCGCCGGAGGCGGTGATGATCCTGCCCGGCGGCAAGCCAACCATGTTCGCCGCCATCCTGATGTTCGGCGAGCCCGGCGCCGAGATCCTCTATCCCGACCCCGGCTTTCCCATCTACCGCTCGATGATCGAGTTCACCGGTGCAACCCCCATTCCGGTGCCGATGCGCGAGGAGAACGGCTTCGCCTTCTCGGCCGAAGAGACGCTGGGGCTGATCACGCCGAAGACCAGGCTCTTGATCCTCAACTCGCCGGCCAACCCGACCGGCGGCGTCACCCCGCGCGCCGAGATCGAGAAGCTGGTCAAGGGGCTTGAGAAGCATCCAGACGTGGCCATTCTCTCCGACGAAATCTACGATGTCATGACTTATGACGGCGAGACGCATTGCTCGCTGCTTGGCTTTCCCGAGATCCGTGACCGGCTGATCGTGCTCAACGGCTGGTCCAAGACCTGGGCGATGACCGGCTGGCGCATGGGCTGGTCGATCTGGCCGAACGGCGACAAGGGCGCCCACCTCTACGACAAGGTGCGCAAGCTGGCGGTCAATTGCTGGTCCTGCGTCAACGCACCAAGCCAGTTCGCCGGCATCGCGGCGATCGACGGCCCGCAGGATGACGTCGACACCATGATGCGCGCCTTCGACAACCGCCGGAAAATCGTGGTCGAGGGCCTGAATGCCCTGCCAAACATCTCCTGCATCACGCCCAAGGGCGCGTTCTATGCCTTCCCCAATGTCTCGAAGACCGGCTGGAAGGCCAAGAATCTCGCCTCGGCCCTGCTCGACGAGGCCGGTGTGGCGCTGATCGGCGGCCCCGATTTCGGCATTCTCGGCGAAGGCTACATCAGGCTCTCCTACGCCAATTCCGAGGAGAACATCCTGCGCGCGCTGGAGCGGATCGGGGCGTTTCTGGCCAAGTGAGGCTCAGCGTCGCCGCGCGAGCCGGATAGCTTGCCACCGCATTCCATGACGGTGTCATGAGCCGTCCGGAGGCGCGTAGCCAAGGCTGTGCGGGCATACCGAAAACGGCTACGAATTCCCGTATCAGGACCAATGGGGGAATCTCGCATGTTCTATACAATACTTGCCTATCACGTGGAAGATGCGATCAAGGCGCTGACTCCTCAGGAAGATGCGGCGCTGATGGCCGACCTGCTGAAGATCAACACAAGGCTTCATGCGGAAGGCACGCTTGGACCGTCGGCGCGTCTGGGGGCGACGCAGGATGCCTTCACCCTGCGCGGCCCGGGCGACGGCATGATCATCGACGGCCCTTTCGCCGAGACCAAGGAACAATTGCTCGGCCTCTATGTCGTCGACTGCGTCACCAGGGATGACGCCATCGCGATCGCCCGCGATCTTCGTCGTGTCAATCCGACCGCCGTTTACGAGATCAGGCCCATTCTACTCTTCAAGCCCGGCGTGCCGCTGGCGGAAAAATGAGGCACGGGCAAAAGCGCCGCCAGCGCCCGCTGCTCACCCACGCCCCACGAACGGCATCTTGGTCGCCATCACGGTCATGAACAGCACGTTGGCGTCGAGCGGCAGGCTGGCCATGTGCAA
The DNA here is from genome assembly GCF_020164995.1 of Mesorhizobium sp. CO1-1-11. Lineage (NCBI taxonomy): Bacteria > Pseudomonadati > Pseudomonadota > Alphaproteobacteria > Hyphomicrobiales > Phyllobacteriaceae > Mesorhizobium > Mesorhizobium sp. CO1-1-11. Next base: position 141,468 of record NZ_JAIUHE010000003.1, on the reverse strand, counting down.
GACCGCGTCGGCGACGCGTTGGACATCCATCACCGCTTCGGCTGATATCGAGCCATTGGCCTGCGGCACGCCGACGGTCATCGGCTGCGCCATGTCGGTCAATGCATTGCCGATGTCGATCTGTCCGCAGGCGATGTCATAGGGGCGGCCATCGAGCGCCAGCGTCTTGGTCAGCCCGGTGATGGCGTGCTTGGTCGCCGTATAGGGCACCGAGCCCGGGCGCGGCGCATAGGCCGACACCGAACCATTGTTGATGATGCGGCCGCCCATCGGCTTCTGCTTGCGCATGGCGCCGAAAGCCGCGCGCGCGCACAAGAAAGATCCGGTGAGGTTGACGCCGACGATATCGTTCCAGACCTCGACCGGGATCTCGTCGATCGGCGTCGACTTGTAGCCCATGCCTGCATTGTTGAAGAGCAGATCGACCCGCCCGAAAGCCTCCGCCACGGTCTCGAACAGATCGTCGACCTCACCGGCCTTGCTGATGTCGCAGACAACCGCCAATGCCTTGGCCTCGGTCGGCCCGATCTCGGCGATCGCGGCATCCAGCACCGGCTTGCGGCGCCCGCAGAACACCGTATTCCAGCCGGCCTTGAGCAATGCCGTGGCTACGCTCTTGCCGATCCCGGTGCCGGCCCCGGTGACGATGGCGGTCTTTTGCTCGGTCATGGCTGATGTCCTCCGGCAGCGATGTGCGTGCTCGCCTGATCTACAAATTTGGTTCGGGTGGAGAAGGCATCGCAAATGATGGCAGCGATGGCAAGCGCGGCCACTGGGACATGGCCTCGAAAAGTGAACCCATTTATTTGGAGGGCAGCCGGCGAGGACGGACAAAAAGGGCGGTCATTGGCGACCGCCCTGATCTGAACCGGGCTTGGGAGGAGGAAAAGCCGATCCGACTGTGTAGAATCATGCGCTTCCTGAGTTAACGAAAGGTTAACGCCTCCACGGCCTGTGTGCCAATCCGGGTTACCACTGCGGATTGGGTGGCGTACCCTCGGCCGTGGGCACTTTCGCCGCCGAAACCGTCGCCTCGACATGGTCGATCAGCGAGTCCGGCAGGCCGAGCCGCCCGGCAAGCAGGTCGAGGTAACCGCGCTCGGCGCGCGTGTCGGGGTCGATCGTGAGGCGCGACGCCGTGTAGAGTTCGAGCTTCTGCGCATCAGTATGAGCACCCGCCACCAGCGTGTCGAGGTCGAGTGGGCTCTCCATCTCCGCCATCAGGAATTTTTCCGCATCGGTGCCGATCCCGGCAAGGCTGAGCTTGCCGGCGATCTTCCGGCGCTCTTCGTCGTCGACATGGCCGTCGGCCTTGGCCGCCGAGATCATCGCCCGCACCAAGGTCAGCGTGAACTCATCCTCGCCTTGCGGCGCCTGCGACGGTGGAAGGCGGTGTCCTTGGGCGGCGGCAGCAATTCCGGCTCGCCGGCGGCGGGCACCTGTTCCGGTGCGTTGCCGGCCTTGTAGTTCTGGTAGGCCTTGTAGGCGAGACCACCGATGGCGGCCAGTCCGCCGAGCTTCACCGCGGCACCCGTCACCTGCCGGCCGGCGCCGGTCCCAAGCAGCACGGCGGCCAGCGCACCGGCGGCCAGCGGATTGTCCTTGGCCATCTGCACCGCCTGGCCGGCCTTGTCGCGGACCGTGCCGCTGGCACCGGGAACTTGCGAGCCGAGCAGATCGTCGAGAAGCTTCTTGGGATCGAACATCGATGCCTCCAGGATTTGCCCAGCCGAACGGGCAGGTTTCGAACGCCGAAGACGTAGGTCCCGAAGTTTGACATTGCAATGACAGTGCCTCGGTTTGCCCGGCCCCGGCGCCCTCGATCAGGACCCGATGTGCGGTCCCCTGCCCCGCGCTTGCGCGAGCTCGACCTGTCGCTGCCGCTCCGCGTAGCGCTTCCGGTCTTCGTCCGAGCGGGCGTCAAAACAATGCGGGCAAGAAACGCCGGCGGCATATCGAGGCGAAGCCAGCTCGCTTGCCGTCAGCGGATGGCGGCAGGCACGGCAAAGCTCCGCATCACCTTCGGTGAGGCCGTGCGACACCGAAACCCGCTCGTCGAAGACGAAGCACTCGCCTTGCCACAGGCTCTGCTCCGCTGGAACCTCCTCAAGGTATTTGAGGATGCCCCCCTTGAGGTGGAACACGTCCTCGAAGCCGAGTGACTTCACATAGGCGGTCGCCTTTTCGCAGCGAATGCCGCCGGTGCAGAACATCGCCACCTTGCGTCCTTCGAGATCCGCCCGATGCGCTTCCACCCAGGCCGGGAATTCGCGAAAGCTCGCCGTCGCCGGGTCGACGGCGCCCTTGAAGCTGCCGATCGAGACCTCATAGGCGTTGCGCGTATCGATGACGATCGTGTCGGCTTGCGAGATCAGCGCATTCCAGTCGCCCGCCTCCACATAGGTGCCCGCACTTGCCGCCGGGTCGATGGTCTCGACGCCCATGGTGACGATCTCGCGCTTCAGCCGCACCTTCATGCGGTGGAAAGGCATGGCCGCGGCACTGCTGTACTTGACCTCGAGACCCGACAGGCCGTCGATCGCTTCGATGTGTTCGATCAGCGCGGCGATCGCTTCGTCGCTGCCGGCGACGGTGCCGTTGATGCCCTCATGCGCCAGGAGCAGCGTGCCCTTGATGCCGCGCCCGCAGCAGAAGGCCGCAAGCGGAGCGCGCAACGCTTCGAAAGCATCGAGCCGGGCAAAACGGTAGAGCGCGGCGACGCGGGCTGGCTGGGATGGCGCGGGCAGTGTTGTCATTGCCAGAGCAACTAGACGCTAGTAGAAGCCGATTCAAGTGAAACGGGTTCGATCCGTCTGTCATGGCCCTGTCGGGAAAGAACCTTTAAGCTGAGCGGCAACGCGTGACATCGCGCCGCGATGGGTTCCGTGGACAGGGCAATACCTGTCTGCTAATCGGTTGAAATTCCCTTCGATACGCCCCCGACAAGGAGAGACCGAATGTCCAGCAAGACCGAGAACCTCCTGTCGCTCCTCAATGGCCAGCCGGTCATTCCGGTGTTGAAGATCGCCAACGTTGCCGATGCGGTGCCGCTGGCCCGTGCCCTGGCGCGTGGCGGTCTGCCGGCGATCGAGATCACGCTGAGGACCGCGGATGCGCTCGAAGCGATCCGTCGCGTGGCGGGCGAAGTCGAGGAAGCCATCGTCGGCGCCGGCACCGTTCTGGATGCCAGCCAGTTCGACGAAGCGGCCGCGGCCGGTTCGCGCTTCATCGTCAGCCCCGGCATCACCCGCGAGCTTCTGGCTGCCGCCTCCGACAGCGAGGTTCCGCTGCTGCCCGGCGCCATCACGCCCGGCGAGATCATGGCCGCGCGCGAAGCCGGCCTGCGCTTCCTGAAATTCTTCCCGGCCGAACAGTCCGGCGGCATCGCTTCGCTCAAGGCTTTTGCCTCGCCGCTGGCGGACGTCAAGTTCTGCCCGACCGGCGGCATCACCGGCAAGAACGCGGCCGATTATCTCAGCCTGTCCAATGTCATCTGCGTCGGCGGCTCATGGGTGGCGCCCGACGACATGGTCAAGGCCGGCAAGTGGGATCAGATCGAAGCGCTCGCACGCGCTGCCAGCGAACTCGGGAAATAGCGTCTTTCCGCACGGCATGAAAAACCCGGCCGACGAGCGTCGACCGGGCCTTTTTGACTGGCTAGTCCAGACTGCGATCAGTTGCAGACCTTGACCGTCTCCGTCACCTTGTGATGGTGCCGCCAGTGCGTCACCACCCTGGTGCGGCAGTGCTTCTTCATCATGTGCATATGATTGTCGGTCTTGACGACAACGGTCTCCGCCTGTGATGGCGCGATCGCGGCCGATGCTGCCGCCAGCGCCATAACTGATGCCAGTAGAATCTTTTTCATGAATATCCTCGGGTTGGAGCGTACCCACACTAAACCGGAAATGAGTGGGCCGTTCCCGCTTCACGAGAAGTTCAGCCGCGCGTGATCCTCAGGGATCGGAGACCGCATGCATCGCACCCTGGGACAGCAAGAAGCCGCGCGGATCGCCCGGCGCGGCCTCGGCATACTGCGGCCTGTTCGTTACTTCGTCTGGAAGCGGGCGACAGACAGGAACTTGACGGCGTTGCCGGTAAAGCGATTGGCGTCGGCCACCTGATTGTCCTGCTGGAAGCCGGCCGTATAGACCTCGCTCGGCGGCGTATGCACGATGTTGTAGGCGTAACCCGGCGCAGTCGTCGCACTCGAAACGGTGGCGACGTTCTCGCCGCTGGTCAGTGCCCAGCGGGCGGCCTGCGGCGCTGCGGCAACCACTACGGCCCTGGGGCCAGGCTTCTGATCGCGGGCGGTGGCCCTGGCCTCCTTGCGGGTCGTCTTCACACCGGCGCCGATCGCGGCGGCCGGATCCGAACCGGCCGGCCGGCCGGCAACAGCCTGGCGCGGCGATGCCGCATCGACGCCGGACGGATCGTTGAAGGCTGAACGCGGTTCCACGGCCAGCGAGGCGAGCTGATATTCGTCGGCCGTGCCGGCCTTGGCATTGGCCTCGTCGAGCACGGCCTTGACGGCATCCGGCTTGGCCGGCTCGGGACGCGCCGTCGGCAGCACGGAGAACGCATCCGTCGCGGTCTTGCCCTGGTCAGCCGTTTCGGCCAGCGCCATCAGCACGTCCTTGCTGGGCGGCGGCGCGAGATCCGCCGGCAGCGTGCGTTCGGGACGCCATGTCGGCAAGGGGATATTGTTGACCGCGACCTGCGCCGGATCGGCTGCCGCTGCCAGCGCCGGATCGGCCTTGCCGAAAGGCATGTTCGCCGGCGCCTGCGCGGTCGCCACGGCCTGTTCCGTGGTGGTCGTCGCATCCGCCGTGGCGAAGGGAACGTTTTCAGGCGTCTGTGCGCCGACATCGGCCTTCGGCCGAGGCGCGAAATCGGGCAGCGGGATTTCCTTGGCCGGCAGCGCCGCGATGATTGTCTCCGGCGTGTCCTTCTCCGGTTCCGGAGCCTGCTCGTCGGCAATCTGCGGAATGTCGGCGCGCTGGGCATTCTCGGGGGCCACGATGGCAATGCCAGGCAGGTTGCCGCTCTTGGCTGTCGCGGCCGGCTTCAGATTTCTAGCCTTGGGCGCGGGTGCGGCCGAAGCGGTCTCGACGTCTGCGCTGTCGTCGGCCTCGTCATCGCCACCGCCGCCGAAGAAGGCAGCGAGGAACCCGCCGGATTTCTTGCCGCTGCCGCCGGCGCTGGCCACTTCGATATTCGGTGTGCCCGAACCCTTGCGCGACTTGTAGGAGGCCAGCGCCTGTTCATAGCCGGGCAGCGGCCGGCCATCGCTCGGCACATGCAGCGTCTTGCCATTGGGGAACAGGCTGACCAGTTCCTGGCGGCTGATGCCGGGCCAGTGGCGCACATTGCCAACATCCATATGGACGAATGGCGAACCGGAGGTCGGGTAATAGCCGACGCCACCGCCCTGCATCTTGAGGCCGATGTTGCGCAGCTTCTTCAGCGGTACGCCGGGAATGTAGAAATCCATCGCCTTGCCAAGCATATGCTGGCTCTTCTCTGCGACACCGCGGCTGCGGCTGCGCAGCATCGAATTAGTGGACGGCGAACGGTAGCCGCAGACGACCTGGATATAATCGGTGGCGCCACTTTCCCGATACGCCTCCCAGACCAGATCCAGCAGACGCGGGTCCATCTTGGTCGGCTCGTTGCGACGCCAGTCGCGCAAAATGATGTTGATCTTCCTCAGGCCTTCGGGAACGTAGCGACCGTTGCGCTTGTAGACGATCTCCGCCTTCTCATGCGTGTGAAGATGGTAGAGCTTCAGCGAACGAACTTCGGCCTGGGCGCCCGTGGCGGCCGCGGCAACAAAACCAAATGCGACAATCACCGCCGCCAACCATCTCGGCCAGACGCTCAAATGATAGTGCCGCCCGTTTGTGAGTCGTTCGATTCTGTTCAAATCAAAAGGCCTTGCAGGCTGCCGTTTGTCCCCGGATTTGCCCAAACGGACGTGTCGTTTTCACATCCGAATATCGATCCTAATGGTTAATCATCGCTTATTGAAGCCAAAATGCGGTAAGACCATGGCGATATCCCGTCAAAAATTGTCCGCAAGGTTTCTTGGTAAACCGCTGGTTTAGATCAGGATTCCGGCTTGGGCCGAACACGATCTGTTACCGTCGGCCTCAATGCGTGAACAATACCCCGTCGAGCGCCGCCATTATCCGGCGACGGCGCTCTGTCGAACCATATAATGACGAGGGAAACTGGTGCCTGCCTTGCGGCTCAGGAAGCGAGCCTGTCGACGCGGCCGGTTTCCGGGTCGATGCCATATTCCTTGAGCTTGCGGTAAAGCGTCGAGCGACCGATGCCGAGCCGGCGGGCGACCTCGCTCATCTGGCCATTGTAGTGATCGATGGCGAGCTTGATCATTTCGAGTTCGACATCGGCCAGCGCACGCACATTGCCGCGCTCGTCGAGCGCCCGCAGCGTACCGAAGCGGGCCTGGACCCCGGCCGGCAGCACAGCCGCCGGAGCGGTCTCGTCGGGCACGACGTCCTCGTCGCGCGGCTCCAGCGACGGCGGCGGCGCAACGCTGCTTGCTTCCAACGTGTCGTCCGCGTCGAGATTGACGGTGCCTTCCACCTGCGCGCGGATCTGCGGGAAGTCATCGGCGGTCAACACATCACCTTCGCACAGCACCGAGGCGCGGAAGACGGCGTTTTCGAGCTGCCGGATGTTGCCGGGCCAGTCATAAGCCTGCAGCACCGCAAGTGCTGCCGCCGAAATGCCTTTCAGCCGATGGCGCGGGTCGGCCGGCGCCACCTTCTCCATGAAATGCGTGACCAGATGAGGAATGTCGTCGCGGCGGTCGCGCAGCGGCGGCACGAAGATCGGGTAGACGTTCAGCCGGTAGAACAGATCCTCGCGGAATTTGCCGTCCTTGACCTGTTGCAGGAGGTTGCGGTGCGTCGCCGAAATCAGCCGGATGTCGACCTTGACGGTCGAGCGGCCGCCGACCGGATCGACCTCGCCTTCCTGGACGGCGCGCAGCAGCTTGACCTGGACGTCGAGCGGCAGGTCGCCGATCTCGTCGAGGAACAGCGTGCCGGAATGCGCCTCGACGAATTTGCCGGTGTGCTTGTCGGTGGCGCCGGTGAACGAGCCTTTCTCATGGCCGAACAGGATGGATTCCACCAGATTGTCGGGAATGGCGCCGCAATTGACGGTGACGAAGGGTTTCGAGCGGCGGTCGCCGCTGCCCTGGATGGCACGTGCCACCAGTTCCTTGCCGACGCCCGACTCGCCCTCGATCAGGATCGGGATGTGAGAGGCCGCCGCTTTCTGGCCGAGACGTATCACCCGGTCCATGGCCGGACTATGGGTGATCATGTCCCTGAAGGTCAGCAGCCCGCCGCGTTTGCGCGACGTGCGCTTGACCTCGCCCTCTACCGCCTCGACCTTGAGCGCATTGGAGATCGAGGCCTGCAGCCTGTCGGGCGAAGCCGGCTTGACGACGAAATCGAAAGCGCCGTGGCGCATCGCCGAAACCACGGTCTCGATGCCGCCCTGCGCGGTCTGCACGATGACCGGCACGCTGATGTCGCGCTCGCGCATCGCCTTCAGCACGCCGATGCCGTCGAGACCGGGCATGACCAGGTCGAGGATCACGACCGAGACATCGCGGGCGCCAGGCCCGTCGAGAACTTCGAGGCCGGCGGTACCGCCATCCACAACGATCGCGGTATGGCCGAACCGCGTCACCGCGGCCTCGAGCAGCCGGCGCTGCACGGGATCGTCATCGACTATGAGTATGGAACCTGTCATGACTGTCTTGCTTCGCCCGCGCCCGAAAACCCCATGGATCATCTTGGCACAGGGTTCTAAATAAGGTTTCAAAAAACCCGGTGAACGAATTCCTTAGGATTTGACCGGCTTCTCCATTCCCGTTGAGTCCGGCTCCGTGATTGCGGCCACGTGATTCAACTCAGGCCATTTGATTCAAAGAAGGTATCTCGATGCGCATGATGTTTGATCGGCGGATTGCAGCGCCAGCGTCCGGTCAGGGCGCTGCCGGGCTTGGCGATCTGCCGGAATGGAACCTCGCCGACCTTTATGCCGGCATGGACGCGCCGGAACTGAAGCGTGACATTGCCAAGGCGGCGGCCGACGCCGTCGCATTCGAGGCCCGCTGGAAAGGCACGCTCGCCGCCGAGGCCGGGCGCGGAACTACCGGCAGGCTGGGCGAGGCACTGGCCGCATACGAGGCGCTCGAGGAACTGATCGGCCGCATCGTCTCCTATGCCGGCCTTGTCTATGCCGGCAACACCGCCGATCCGCAGCGCGCCAAGCTCTATGGCGACATCCAGGAGAAGATGACCGACGCCAGCGCGCATCTGTTGTTCTTCGCGCTCGAGCTGAACCTGATCGACGATGCGGCGATCGAGGGCGCGCTGGCCGCCGATCCCGCCTTCGGGCATTACCGCCCGTGGGTGCTCGATCTCAGAATGGACAAGCCCTATCAGCTCGAGGACCGTGTCGAGCAGCTTTTCCACGAGAAATCGATAACCGGGCGCGGCGCCTGGAACCGCCTGTTCGACGAGACGATGACCGATCTTCGCTTCGATATCGACGGCGAGGAACTGACGCTGGAGCCGGCCCTCAATCGCTTGCAGGATGCCGACGGCGAGGTCCGCCGCCGCGCCTCGGAGGCGTTGGCCACGACCTTCCGCAAGAACCTGCGCACCTTTACGCTGATCACCAACACGCTTGCCAAGGACAAGGAAATTTCGGACCGCTGGCGCGGCTTCGAGGACATTGCCGATTCACGCCACCTCGCCAACCGCGTCGAACGCGGCGTGGTCGATGCGCTCGCCACCGCCGTGCGCGAGGCCTATCCGCGCCTGTCGCACCGCTATTATGCGATGAAGGCGCGCTGGCTCGGCATGGAGGTGATGAACCACTGGGACCGCAACGCGCCCTTGCCGGAGACGCCGCAGGCGGTGATCGGCTGGGATGAGGCCAGGAACACGGTCCTGTCGGCCTATCACCGCTTCTCGCCCGAGATGGCCGAGATCGCGCGCACCTTCTTCGACCGCAACTGGATCGACGCGCCGGTGCGTCCGGGCAAGTCGCCGGGTGCCTTCGCACATCCGACCGTACCCTCGGCTCACCCCTATGTGCTGCTCAACTACATGGGCAAGCCGCGCGACGTGATGACGCTGGCGCATGAACTTGGGCACGGCGTGCATCAGGTGCTGGCCGCCGGCCAGGGCGCGCTGATGGCCTCGACGCCGCTGACGCTGGCCGAGACGGCATCCGTCTTCGGCGAGATGCTGACCTTCCGCTCGCTGCTCGAGCGGACCACCGACCGGCGCGAGCGCAAAGCCATGCTCGCCCAGAAGGTCGAGGACATGATCAACACCGTGGTGCGCCAGGTCGCCTTCTATGAATTCGAGCGCAAGGTGCATGCCGAGCGTCGCAACGGCGAATTGACATCCGACAGGCTGGGCGAGTTCTGGCTGGAGGTGCAGGCCGAAAGCCTCGGACCGGCGATCAAGTTGCGCGAGGGCTACGAGGTGTTCTGGACCTACATTCCGCACTTCATCCACTCGCCCTTCTACGTCTATGCCTATGCGTTCGGCGACTGCCTGGTGAACTCGCTCTATGCCGTCTACCAGAATGCCGAACGCGGCTTTCAGGACAAATATTTCGAGATGCTGCGTGCCGGCGGCACCAAGCATCATTCGCAGCTTCTGGCACCCTTCGGCCTCGACGCCACCGATCCGGCCTTCTGGCAGATCGGGCTCGGCGTCATCGGCGGCCTGATTGACGAACTGGAAACGCTCGACGATTGAGACGCCTCTCGCCCGGCAAGAACAGTTTAGCCGGAATGCATGTTCGGGTCGCGCTTTTCTTGCCCTAAATATTTGTTCTTGAAGAACTCTACATCGACGTTTTCCCATAGCTTTCCGCAAGCTCTATGGTAGCTTTCCGTTTAAGCTCAGCCGGAGCGCATGCGGATCGGCGAGGGAAATCTCAGCCGGCCGTGGCGATCAGGCGAACGCGACAACGGCCGTTGGCCATGGGCAGGCAAAGCCGATCGCCGACAGCTTGACCGAAGCCGGCTGTTCCGCGAACCGCGGAACCATCATCGAGTAGTCCTGCGCCGAAGGCCATGACCCACGGCAGACGGATCTGACTGGAGAGAGACAATGGGCACTTTTTTCTACGTGGTCCTGGCGTTGTTGGTAGGCGTGTTGGTCGGCTGGTTCATCTGGGGGCGCCTGCGCGGTGAGCTCGACAGTCTTCGCGGCGACCTCGATCGCACCCGCAGCGAGCGCGACAAGCTGCGCGCCGACAGCGACCGCCTGACCGGCGAACTCAGTGCATGCGGCAAGAGCCGCTCCGACCTCGAGCGTCAGCTGCGCGAGGCCCAGGCCTCGTCGGGCACCGGCGGAGCAAAGGCGTCAAGTCAGCCACCGGCAGCCCTGATGTCGACGCCAGCCGTTGCAAAATCCGGTGCGGCGGCAGCCAAGCCAGCCGCCGCGAAGGCGGCCCCGGCAAAGGCAGCACCGAAGCCCGCGGCCGCCAAACTCGCAACTGCTTCGGCACCGGCAGCCATGGCTTCGCAGAGCAAGGCTCCGACGACCAAGGCTCCGGCGAAGACTTCGACCGTGCCCAAGGCAGCACCCGCTGCAAAGAAGACCGCACCGGCAGCGGCCAAGCCGGCGTCGGGCAAGCCCGACAATCTGCGCCGGTTGATCGGCATCGGCCCAGTCAACGAAAAGCTGCTCAAGGCGCAAGGCGTCACCACATACGCCCAGATCGCCGGCTGGACACCAGCCGACATCAAGCGGATCGAGGAGGTGATGAACTTCGACGGCCGCATCGCGCGCGAACGCTGGATCGAGCAGGCCAAGCTGCTCGCCGCTGGCAATGAGGCCGAATTCGCCAAGCAGTTTCCGACGGCCGGCACCGCCAGCAATACCTGAACGACGGATACAGAGGCCATGCGACCGGCGGCGCCAAGGACGCCGCCGCTTTCTTTTGTCGGCAAGGTTCGATCCGGCAAAGGTCGGCTTTGAGGGACAGGGTGCCGTTCCCTCGATTGCGCGCGCCCGGCCCCCTATATAGAGCGATCGTCAGCTCCATCGATCCCGGTTCCCATGTCCCTGCCCGCAGCAATTTTCCGCAACGACGAAAGCGCGCGCCAGCTCGTTTTCAAGCGGCCGGCCGATGTCATCGTTGCGCATGAGCCCAAAGACTTCCCGGCGGCGTTGCAAGCGGCGCAGGCCGCGCACGATGCCGGCAAATGGCTGGCCGGCTATTTCTCCTACGAGGCCGGTTACCTGCTCGAACCGAAACTCGTTCCCTTGCTGCCGGGCCGGCGCCGGGCCCCGCTGGTCTGCCTCGGGGTCTTCGATGCTCCTGATGAAGAAGCGGTGCCGCCGCCAGGCACGCCGACCAACGGCCCGATCTTCGACGCAAGGGCAACGTGGTCGTTCGAGGACTACGAGAAGCGGTTCTCGCGGTTGCATCGGCACATCAGGCAAGGCGATTGCTACCAGGGCAACCTGACCTTTCCGGTGCACGCGCAATGGTCCGGCGATCCGCTCGCCGCCTTCGACGCGCTGACCGAACGCCAGCCCGTGAAATATGGCGCCCTGATCGCGCTGGGCGACCCGATCGTCCTGTCGCGCTCGCCCGAACTGTTCTTCGAGATCGATGCAGCGGGGATGATCGAGACGCATCCGATGAAGGGTACCGCACCGCGCGGCGCAACCGGGGACGAGGACGAGCGGCAGAAGAATTTCCTGCGCAATGACGAGAAGAACCAGGCCGAGAACCGGATGATCGTCGACCTCCTGCGCAACGACATATCGCTGATCAGCGAGGTCGGCACGCTGGAGGTGCCGGAACTGTTCCGCATCGAGACCTACCCGACCGTGCACCAGATGGTGAGCGACGTCAGGGCCAAGCTGCTGCCCGGCCTCTCGATACGACAGGTATTCGCGGCGCTGTTTCCCTGCGGCTCGATCACCGGCGCGCCGAAGATTCGCGCCATGGAGATCCTGCACGATCTGGAGGCCACGCCGCGCGATGTCTATTGCGGCGCCATTGGCTGGATCGCGCCCGGCGGCACGATGCGCTTTTCCGTGGCGATCCGCACCATCTCGCTCTTTGCCAGCGGCGAGGCCGTCTACAATGTCGGCGGCGGCATCGTCTTCGATTCGGTCGCGGAAGAGGAGTACCAGGAGTGTCTGCTCAAAGCCCGTTTCGCGACGGGGACACCGCCGGTTTCGAGCTGATCGAGACCATGCGCTGGGAGCCCGCCTCGGGCTTCCTGCGCCTCGATCGCCATCTTGCGCGCCTTTATGGCTCGGCGGCGGAACTGGGCTTCAGCTATGATCCGCAAAGGGTTGGCGAGGCCCTGAGCGACGCGGTCGATCGATCGCCCGTCGCCATGCGCACGCGGCTCGCCCTGTCGCGCAATGGCCGGGCCAACGCCTCGGCGCAGCCCTATGAACCGCTTGCCGCCGACAAGGTGTGGGCACTGCGGCTGGCGCGGACGAGGCTCGATTCGAGCAACACGCTGCTGCGCCACAAGACCAGCCGGCGGCAGCCCTACACCCATGCCCGCTCCGAATACCTCGTCACCCAGGCCGATGAGGTGCTGCTGGCCAATGAGCGCGGCGAGATTTGCGAAGGCACGATCACCAATGTCTTCGCCGATTTCGGCGACGGCGTGCTGGCAACGCCCCGGCTCGATTGCGGCCTGCTGCCTGGCGTACTGCGCGGCGCGCTTCTGGATGAAGGCCGCGCCGGTGAAGCGATCTACAGCTTGAATGACCTGAAATCCGCCAAGGCGCTGTTCGTCGGCAATTCGCTGCGCGGGCTGATCCCGGCCAAACTAATCTGAAGTCAACTGATCTGAGGCATGACGTCCCTACCCGCCCACACGCCGTATGACGGCTCGTCGAAACTCTTCACCATCGGGCTGAAGCCGCTCGACCCCGCGAACTGGATCGAGGTAGACGGCCATTTGCTGCCCTACCTCGCTAAAAAGCGCCGGCTCTATGCCGAAATCCCTGAACGCGTCTTCGTCGAGCAGGACGGTACGCTTGACGCCCAGCAGGAAGTGCTCGAACTGCTCGGCGCTTACCTGCCGGAAAGATTTCCCGACACCCACCGGCGCAGCGATGCGGGCGTTGCGGTCGTGGGTGCGACGAGCCGTCCCACGATCCCCTCCAGACTCGCCGGCGCCCCCCTCGTCGCGGCCTCGCTGCTGGTCCAGGAAGACCTGATCCTCATGCGGCGGGGCGAAGACGGCTGGCGGCTCGCCGCGGGTTCGCTGTGCTTTCCCTCGTCCTGGTCGCTTGTCGAAAAATTCGGCAAGCCGCTGCAGCAGATCCACGAGCCGGTGCCGGGCTTCGGCCCAGGCACAAGGCCGGCCGATCTGATCAACCGGATGTTCGATGGCCTGCAGGGCCAGGCCGTCGAACGTTACAATTGGTCGATCCAATCAGGCGATGCACTCTACCATCCGCTGTCCAATATCGAGCGCATCGACCGCGCCACCAGCCGGCCGACGCGTTTCCCCGACGGTGACGTGAAGACGCACGCCTTCATCCGGGTCGAGCGCCAGACGCTGCGCAAACTGCCCGCCTCACGCGACATCCTGTTCACCATCCGCATCCATCTCGACCCGCTCGCTGTGCTGGCGCGGCACCCGGACCGGGCGACGCTGGCAGCGTCCTTTGCCGCGCAGCTCGAAGCACTCGATGTCGCCCAGCTCGACTACAAGGGCCTGACATCGGATCGCGATCGGCTGATCGCTGTCCTTAACCAAATGGCCAAGGACGCGTAGTCGCTGGTTGGCGCTTTTCGCTGGTTTGTGACAATGATCTGTGATGTAGCGCATGGCCGTTGGGCGAAAATGCCGGGCTTTTGCACGCAGTTGCCCAGCTTTTGAACGCAGTTGCCCGGCTTTTGGACGTAGTTGAAGGAGTGCTCGATAAAATGGCGAACGAAAACTGGCCCGTTTACGGTGAGATCACCGGCCCCGTGGTGATGATCGGCTTCGGCTCGATCGGACGCGGAACGCTGCCGCTCATCGAGCGCCATTTCAAGTTCGACAAGTCGCGCATGACAGTCCTCGACCCGCGCGATACCGATCGCAAGCTGCTCGACGAGCGCGGCATCGCCTTCGTCCAGGAAGCGGTGACCGAGAAGAACTACAAGAAGCTTTTGACGCCGCTTCTGACCAATGGCGGTGGCCAGGGCTTCTGCGTCAACCTGTCGGTCGATACCGGCTCGGTGGACCTGATGCGGCTCTGCCGCAAGCTCGGCGTGCTCTATATCGACACCGTCGTCGAGCCTTGGCTTGGCTTCTATTTCGACGCCAAGGCCGACAACGCCAGCCGCACCAACTATGCGTTGCGCGAGGCGCTGATCAAGGAAAAGCACGACAAGCCGGGCGGCGCCACTGCGATATCCACCTGCGGTGCCAATCCCGGCATGGTGTCGTGGTTCGTCAAGCAGGCGCTGGTCAACCTCGCCACCGATCTTGGCATGGAATTCTCCGAGCCATCGCAGGACGACCGCGAGGGCTGGGCCAAGCTGATGAAGAAGGCCGGCGTCAAGGGCATCCACATCGCCGAGCGCGACACCCAGCGGACCAAGAAGCCCAAGCCGATGGATGTGTTCTGGAACACCTGGTCGGTCGAGGGCTTCATCTCCGAGGGTTTGCAGCCAGCCGAGCTCGGCTGGGGCACGCATGAGACCTGGATGCCCAAGAACGGCAAGAAGCACAAGCATGGTTCAAAGGCCGCGATCTACCTGGAGCAGCCCGGCGCCAACACCCGCGTACGCTCCTGGTGCCCGACGCCGGGACCGCAATATGGCCTGCTGGTAACCCACAACGAGGCGATCTCGATCGCCGATTTCTTCACAGTGCGCTCCAAGAAGGGCAAGGTTCAATACCGCCCGACCTGCCACTACGCCTACCATCCCTGCAACGATGCGATGCTGTCGCTGGACGAGATGTTCGGTGCCGCCGGCAAGCCGCAGCCGGTGCACCACGTGCTCGACGAGAACGAACTGGTCGACGGTGTCGACGAGCTCGGCGTCCTGCTCTACGGCCATGACAAGAATGCCTACTGGTACGGTTCGCAGCTGTCACTCGCCGAAGCGCGCAAGCTGGCCCCCTACCAGAACGCCACTGGCATGCAGGTCACCTCGGCTGTCCTGGCCGGCATGGTCTGGGCACTGGAGAATCCCGCCGCCGGCATCGTCGAGGCCGACGAGATGGATTACAAACGCTGCCTGGACGTGCAGTCGCCCTATCTCGGACCGGTCAAGGGCTATTATACCGACTGGACGCCGCTCGACAGACGCCCGGGTCTCTTCCCGGAGGACCTCGACCGCAGCGACCCGTGGCAATTCCGCAACATCCTCGTCCGATAGCACCACCCGGACCATGCTCCATTGCCTTGCAATCGCCCGGAAATCGGGCGATTGAAGGGAGGCGGCCTGGGGTGGCGATGTGCGTCCGTTGAACGCTTAAAGCATACCCCGGCACTTTGGACGTTCGCGTCATTCCCAGAAATCGGCCCGATTTCTGGGACGACGCGTTTGGAGAGGATTTCATATGACGATTGCGCGCAAAGTTCTTTCGACAGGCCTGGCGGGCGCCCTTGCCTCGATGCTTGCTGCCTGTGCCACCAGCGGCCCAGATACGCCGCCCATGGCCGCCGCCCCGAAAGGGGTCGAAGGTTCCTGGATCGATGCCAAGGGCACCGGCCTGTCGACCTTCACCGGCGGCACCTTCACGACCGTCGCCACCGACACGGGACAGAAGCTTGCCGATGGCAGCTACACGATGACCGGCGCCACGTCGGTGCAGATCAACGGCACCTCGCTGATCCGCCAAACCCCGGTAAGCTTCAATTGCCTGATGGTGTCGACCAGCCAGCTCAACTGCACCAGCTCCGCCGGCCAGAATTTCGTGCTGACGCGGCGCACCTGAACTCGGCGAACAATCCAGTCACATAAGACGGCGGCCCCTCGGCCGCCGTTCTTTTTTTGTGCCGGCAAATACCCCGGGTTTCGCGCCTGGAGATACCGCCGCATTTCCCCTTGCGTCGGCCCGGACGCGATGGGAACATGATCGAAACGCTGGCTGTAATACCCAGTCAAGCAAGGGCGCCAGACGCCTCTGATCAGCCTACCGGGAGACGAAGATGAAGAAGCTTGCCGCCATTGCCGCCCTTTCCGCGTCGACGCTTGGCCTGTCGGCCGGCGCAACCTTTGCCGACTACACACTGAACATCCTGCACATCAATGACTGGCACAGCCGCATCGAAGGCAACAACAAATACGAATCGACCTGCTCGGCCGAGGAGGAGACCAAGGGCGAATGCATCGGCGGCGCCGGCCGGCTGATCACCGCCATTGCCCAGGAACGCAAGAAGCTGGAAGGCCAGAACGTGTTGCTGCTCAGTGCCGGCGACAATTTCCAGGGTTCGCTGTTCTACACGACTTACAAGGGCAAGGTCGAAGGCGAGTTCCTCAATGACATGAAGTTCGACGCCATGGCACTCGGCAACCATGAATTCGACGACGGCGAGGCGGCGCTGGCGCCGTTCCTCGACATGATCAAGTTCCCTGTGCTCGGCGCCAACGTCAAGGCCAACGCGCAGTCCAAGCTCGGCGACCGCGTCAAGCCGTCTGTTGTCGTCGAGGTCGGCGGCCAGAAGATCGGCATCATCGGCGCCGCCACCAACGACACGCCCGAACTCGCCTCCCCCGGCCCCAACATCAAAATCGAGGACGATGTCAAGTCGATCACGGCCGAGGTCGAGAAACTCAAGGGAGAAGGCGTCAACAAGATCATCGCCGTGACCCATATCGGCTACAACAGGGAGCGCGACGTCATTGCCAAGATCCCTGGCATCGACATCGTGGTCGGCGGCCACAGCCACACGCTTCTGTCCAATACCGATCCGAAGGCGGCTGGTCCCTACCCGACCATGGTCGACAACCCCGGCGGCTACAAGGTGCCGGTGGTGCAGGCGGCGTCCTATTCGAAATATCTCGGCGAGTTCAAGGTGGTTTTCGACGACAATGGCGTCGTCAAATCGGCAAGCGGCGACCCGATCTATCTCGACAAGTCGATCACACCGGACCCGGCCGTGCTCGTCCGCATCAAGGAGCTTGGCGCGCCGATCGAGGCCTTGAAGAACAAGGAAGTGGCCGAGACCACCGATGTCATCGACGGCAGCCGCGAAAGCTGCCGCGCCAAGGAATGCGCGATGGGCAATCTCGTCTCCGACGCCATCCTCGACCGCGTCAAGGGACAGGGTGTCGAGATCGTCATTTCCAACGGAGGCGGCCTGCGCGCTTCCATCGACAAGGGCACCGTCACCATGGGCGAGGTGCTGACCGTGCTGCCGTTTCAAAACACGCTGGCGACCTTCCAGATTTCCGGCAAGGACCTGGTCGCCGGCCTCGAAGGCGGGCTTAGCCAGATCGAGGACGGCGCCGGCCGCTTCCCGCAGGTGGCGGGCCTCAAATATTCCTTCGACAGATCGGTCGCACCCAATGCCGGCCGCGTCAAGTCGGTGGAGGTGATGGAAAATGGCGCCTGGACGCCGATAAATCCGACCAAGGACTATTTGGTCGCCACCAACAACTATGTCCGCCAGGGCGGCGACGGCTACAAGGTCTTCGCCGAAAAGGCCAAGAACGCTTACGACTACGGCCCTGGCCTCGAACAGGTCGTGGCCGACTATCTCGGCGCGCACCGGCCCTATACGCCGAAGCTCGACGGCCGCATCACCGAGATCGCGGCGACGACAGCGGCAGCTCCCGCCGCCGAACCAGCAAAGCCGGCGGAGACCGCACCGGCAGCGCCGGCACCGGCCGAGGCTGCCAAACCGGCTGCACCGGCAATGCCGGAATTGCCTGCCAACTCAGGCGATATCGCCAACACGCCGCCAGCCATATCGACGGAAAACGCGCCTGCACCACCGGCCCCGCCGGCACCTGCCGAACCGGCGAAGCCTGCCGAGACCACTCCCGCGCCGGCCACTCCTGCGCCTGCGACGCCCGCGCCCGCCGAGCCGGCAAAGCCCGCTGAAGCCACACCAGCCACCGGCAATCATGTCGTCGTGACCGGCGATACCTACTGGGATCTGGCGAAGAAGGCCTATGGCGATGCGACCAAGTGGAAGCTCATCTATGAGGCGAACAAGGGCCAAAGGCCGCATCGGCTTATGCCGGGCGCGACACTGACCATCCCGGCGAAGTAATTTCGTCCAGCTCCGCCACATCGCCCGCCCGGGGAACCGGGCGGGTTTATATCTCCATGGCCTGATGCATGTCGCCCGGAGGTGTCCTCGGTTATCAGAAGCTTACGGCAGGTCGGGCGAATCCTATCCGCCGCGACATGCTACAAGGTGCGGCCAGACGCGGCATTGAAAGCTCCTGCAGGATGGTTAGGTTCACGTCTCGGAGACCCATATGCCGCTTTCCACTATTGTCGATCCCAAAGCCGCGAAAGCCCCTGGCCCACGACCGGTCGGGCATCCCCCCGTCAAGATCGGCAAGATAGGGGTCATGCTGGTCAACCTTGGAACACCCGACGGCACCGAGTTCAGGCCGATGTGGCGTTATCTCAGGGAGTTCCTGTCTGATCCACGCGTTATCGAACTCAACAAGGCGATCTGGTATCCCATCCTCTATGGACTGGTGCTGACCACGCGACCGAAGAAGTCGGGCGCCAACTACGCCAGGATCTGGAACCGGGAGAAGAACGAGTCGCCTTTGCGTACCTATACCCGCGCACAAGGTGAAAAACTGGCCGAGGCGCTACGCGATCTGCCCAACGTGGTCGTCGACTGGGCGATGCGCTACGGCAACCCTTCGACGTCGAGCGTCGCCGAAAGGCTGGTCGCACAAGGCTGCGATCGCATCCTGAGCTTTCCACTCTATCCGCAATATTCGGCGACGACGACCGCCACCGCAAACGACCAGCTGTTTCGCGCCTTGATGAAGATGCGGGCGGCACCTGCCGTCCGCAGCGTGCCGCCCTATTATGATGAGCCAGTCTACATCGAGGCGCTGGCCAGTTCGATCGCACGGCATCTGGCGACCTTGGATTTCCGGCCCGAGGTGGTCATCGCCTCCTATCACGGCATTCCAAAACCCTATTTTGAGAAGGGCGACCCCTATCATTGTCATTGCCTGAAGACGACGCGGCTGCTGCGCGACAGGCTCGGCTGGGACGAGAGAAAATTGATCACCACCTTCCAATCACGCTTCGGGGCGCAAGAATGGCTGCAGCCCTACACCGACAAGACTGTGGAGAAACTGGCCAAGGACGGCGTCAAGTCGATCGCCGTCGTCAATCCGGGGTTTTCAGTCGACTGCATCGAGACGCTGGATGAGATTGGCCGCGAAGCGGCCGAGACCTTCCACCATGCCGGCGGCAAGAACTTCGCCCGCATACCATGCCTGAATGACAGCCCTGAAGGCATGGCGGTGATCGAAGCGATGGTACGGCGCGAGCTGTCAGGCTGGGCTTGATGCCGGAACAACACCAGCTCCGGAGCGTTGAGCAGCGCCTCCGGAGAACTCAATGCTCCGCAAACTTGACCTCAGCACTGGCCGGCCCGTCTGGTCTGCCTATCGGGCGCCCGCGGTACCGACTGGCAGTCTGACCCGGGACGTCAAGACCGATGTGCTGATCGTCGGCATGGGCATCAGCGGCGCCATGATGGCCGAGGCGCTGACAGCCGGCGCTCACGCCGTGATCTGCATCGACCGGCGTGGCCCGCTGAAAGGATCGACGGCGGCAACAACAGCGCTTGTGCAATTCGAGATCGACCAGCCGCTTTCAACGCTCTCGATGATGATCGGCAAGGGCCAGGCACGGCAGGCCTGGCGACGCTCCCGGCTAGCCGTTTCCAACCTTGCCGCCCGCATCGCCGAACTCGGCATCAACTGCGGCATAAGCCGCACCCAATCGCTTTATCTGGCTGGCACCGTGCTCGGCCCATCGGAACTCCGGGACGAAGCCGAGGCGCGGCAGATGGCCGGCATCGGCGCGACCTATCTTACATCGGCGCCATTGGCCGGAGCATTCGGCATCGATCGGGGTGGCGCCATCCTGAGCCATGGCAACATCGCGCTCGACCCTCGCAAGCTGACGGCAGGGCTGCTGCTCAAGGCGCTGGAGCGCAAGGCACGTTTATACGCTCCCGTCGAAGCGACGGCGATCGAGGACAGCGCCGATGAGGTGGTGGTGGCAACCACGGACGGCCTCACCATCACGGCACGGCATGTTGTCCTGGCCACCGGTTACGAGCTGATCGACATCGTGCCGGCGGCCGCTCACCGGGTCATCTCGACATGGGCGATTGCGACATGTCCGCAACCACGGAAGCTCTGGCCGGGCGCGGCGTTCATCTGGGAGGCGTCGGATCCCTACCTCTATGTCAGGGCAACCGCCGATGGCCGGGTCATCTGCGGCGGCGAGGACGAGGAATTCCTTGACGAGACGCGGCGCGATAAGCTGATAGCCGACAAAAGCGCCCGCATTGCCGCAAAACTCGACCTGATGTTTCCGCACCTCGACACCCGGCCCGACTTTGCCTGGACCGGCTCCTTCGGCACCACGACCACTGGCCTCCCCTACATCGGCGCCATTCCCAGGCACCCGCGCATCCATGCCGTGATGGGTTATGGCGGCAACGGCATTACCTTCTCGCGCATCGCCGCCGAGATCATCTCTGCTTCGATCGGCGGGCTTGAAGACACGTATGCAAGCCTGTTTGCCTTCAACCGCTGAGTGCATACCCACAAACAATCCCTCATCACCTGATTGTAACGTTCCTGAAACACACTTAAGTCTTTGGTGAAGCCGGTTGCGCGGGAATGGCTCGCGCGGCCTGCCCATGAGGGAGGGCCAAATGGATTTCAGTGGTTTCGATATTGCGGTCGTTGTTCTGGTGGCGCTTGTCGTACTGGTGCTGTTCAAGGGCATCAAGACAATCCCACAAGGATACAACTATACCGTCGAACGCTTTGGTCGTTACACCAAGACACTGAGCCCCGGCCTGAACCTCATCTTTCCGTTCGTCGACCGCATCGGCGCCAAGATGAACATGATGGAACAGGT
Organism: Mesorhizobium sp. CO1-1-11; assembly: GCF_020164995.1. Classification (NCBI taxonomy): domain Bacteria; kingdom Pseudomonadati; phylum Pseudomonadota; class Alphaproteobacteria; order Hyphomicrobiales; family Phyllobacteriaceae; genus Mesorhizobium; species Mesorhizobium sp. CO1-1-11. The sequence continues at coordinate 120,317 of NZ_JAIUHE010000003.1, read as the reverse complement.
GCTCGACGTTCCGAGCCAGGAGATCATCACCCGCGACAATGCCATCGTCGGTGTCGACGGCATCGCTTTCTACCAGATCCTCAATGCGGCACAGGCCGCCTATCAGGTTGCCGGCCTGCAGAACGCCATCCTCAACCTGACGATGACCAACATCCGCACCGTCATGGGTTCGATGGACCTCGATGAGCTGTTGTCGAACCGCGACGCCATCAACGAGCGCCTGCTGCGCGTCGTCGACGAGGCCGCGCATCCTTGGGGCATCAAGATCACCCGCGTCGAGATCAAGGATATCAACCCGCCCGCCAACCTGATCGAATCGATGGGCCGCCAGATGACCGCCGAGCGCAACAAGCGCGCACAGATCCTGGCCGCCGAGGGCCTCAAGCAGTCGCAGATCCTCGAAGCGGAGGGCCGCAAGGAAGCCGCCTTCCGCGACGCCGAGGCGCGCGAACGCTCCGCCGAAGCGGAAGCCCGCGCCACCCAGGTGGTGTCGGAAGCGATCTCCAAGGGCGACGTCCAGGCACTGAACTACTTCGTCGCCCAGAAATACACCGAGGCGCTGGGCAAGATCGGCACCGCCACCAACAGCAAGATCGTGCTGATGCCTTTCGAGGCATCGTCGCTGATCGGCTCGCTCGGGGGTATCGGCGAAATCGCCAAGGAAGTCTTTCGCAGCGAAGGCACGACCGGTGCGCAAAGGCAGGCGGCACGTCCGCCTGTCGTCAGGCCCTCCGACAACTGAGATAGGCCACTCTCATGATCGACCGCATCGTTTCTGAACTCGGGCCGTGGAACTGGATGGTTCTGGGCTTCGTGCTGCTGGTGGTAGAGGTCATCGCACCGGGTTTCTTCATGCTTTGGATCGGCATCGCCGCTCTGATCGTCGGCGCGGTGTCGCTGCTGATCTGGGATGTCGCCATCTGGACATGGCAGGTCCAGGTGCTGCTATTCCTCGTGCTGTCGCTGGTTTCAGCCTTTGTCGGCAAGAAACTCATGGGCGGACACGACCAGCCAACCGATCAGCCGCTGCTCAATCGCCGTGGCGCCCAGATGGTCGGCAGGATGGCGACGCTCGCCGAACCGATCCGCGACGGCCGTGGCCGCATCAAGCTCGGCGACACGCTGTGGCGTGTCTCCGGCCCCGATCTGCCCGCCGGCACTCAGGTGCGTGTGACAAGCGCCGCGGACACGGATCTGGAACTGACGGTGGAGCGGGTCTGAATTCCAGCGAGTGCCAACGTGCTAAAGTATTTGAGATTCAAGTCGTGAACGATGGGTTTCGGGGTCGCTCTTGCGACGAGCAGGGCGGACATTAAGTCCGTGCGCTCCGGCCTACGCCGGAAGCGCAGAAATCCTTCGCTCGCAGGCCGGCCTCACCTGAAGATCAATATCTTAGGCAGCGCCGATGCGCAGCAGGTCATGGAAATGCACCACGCCCAGCGGCATGTTGTTCCTGGTCACCACCAGCGCACCGACATTGTGCTCGTTGAGCAGCGCGATCGCAGTGCCTGCAAGCGTCTGCGGGTCGACCGTCTTGGGTGTGCGGGTCATCACCTCGTCGACGATGACGTCGGCCAGGTTGCGGTGCAGGTTGCGCGCGACATCGCCATCGGTGATGATCCCGGCCAACTCGCCATTGGCGTCGACGATCAGCACGCAGCCGACCTTCTTCTGCGACAGCGTCATCACCGCTTCCGGCATCTTGGTGCCGAGCGAAGCCAGCGGCATCTGCTCGCCGACCCGCATGATCTCGGAGACCATGGTCAGGTTGGCGCCGAGCTGGCCGCCGGGATGGAAGGTGCGGAAATGGTCCGGCGTGAAGCCGCGCGCCTCGAGCAGCGCGATCGCCAGCGCATCGCCGATGACCAGTTGCAGCAGCGTCGACGTCGTCGGCGCCAGGCCGTGCGGGCAGGCTTCCGGGGTGCGCGGCAAAAGCAGCACGACGTCGGCCGCGCGCGCCAGCGCCGAGGTTTCTCCGGAGGTGATGGCGATGAGTGGAATGGAGAAGCGCCTAGAATAGGCGACGATGCCCATCATCTCCTTGCTCTCGCCCGACCACGAGATCGCGACGATGGCGTCGTCCCTGGCGATCATGCCGAGATCGCCATGATTTGCCTCGACGGGATGGACGAAAAAGGCCGGCGTGCCGGTCGAGGCCAGCGTAGCGGCGATCTTCGAACCGATATGGCCGCTTTTGCCGACACCGGTGACGATGAGCCGGCCCTCGATCTTCGAGATCGTCTCGACGGCCTGGGCAAAGGATGCCGCCAGTCCGTTCTCAAGCGCCTCGGCAAGGGCCGCGACTCCCGCCTGTTCGGTTGTTACCGTTCTAAGCGCCGATTCGATCGACGCTTGCCTGTCCAGAGGCTTCTTATCGAGAGATCTCGCATGCATGGGTGATGCGATTAGCGCTTTGCCGCCCGCCTGTCCAACAGAAATGGCCTCTGCATGACGGCCGGATGTGTGCGGTCGTTGGGGACGACGACAAGGATCAAATGGAAGGCACGACGCAGACCCGCATTGTCGCCCGCGGAAATCCGCGTTTGGAGCCAGTGGCGCGCGCGACCTCAACCCTCCGTTAACCATCCCCATTTACGGTTCGGTAAGTATGGCGCGCGTGCGCCGCGCAGGCAGTGGTGGCGATGTCCGGGGTCCAGCCAGAAAAATTGAGAGGACGACAGGGCAAGGCGATCTGCGCCTTGCTGCTGGCGACCAGCATCCTTGCCTTGCTGCGTTCCACGCCACTCCATGCCCAGGAAACGGAATTGCGCGGAGAAGTGTCGGAATCGGCGATCCTGTCCGACCAGCAGCGCAAGGCGAGAAACCTGGTTCTTGCACAGCAAGCGGCGGCCAACGCGGCCGCGCAGGACAATGCGCCGGCGCGAACCTATCTGCCGGCCAGCGCCGGCGCCGTGCCTGACGACGCGGACGCCGCGAACTCGACCACCAGCGTCTTCGACCCGCCCCAGGCCAGCGACGATGCCTCTGCCGACGCGCCCACGCCGCCCAAGCCACGCCGCGCTTCGACCGCCAGGCAGAATGCGGCCGACAAGGCAAAGGACAAGGTCGCCGACAAAAAGAAGAAAAAAAAGAACACCATGGCGGCTACGGATCCAACCACCACCGCCACGACGGCCGCGACGGACGACACCGCCGATATCGCGGCGGATCAGGAAGCGGCCAATCGCCGTGCACTCACCATCGACAGTGCGGACAAGCAGAAACTCGACCCCGGCGCCGAGCGCACCGCTGCAATCGAGGGCCAGAACAAGAAACCCGAGGACGATCCGTTCGCCGCAACCGGCGTCAAATGGGGCTCCTTCATCATCCGGCCGACCATCGAACAGGGGCTGACGGCGACGACGAACGGCGATTCGAGCAGTGCCGGCACATCAGCGCTGCTGTCCGAGACGGCTCTTCGCTTTACCGCCGCTTCCGACTGGCGTGAAAACGCCGCGACCATCGACGGCTACGGAATTTTCCGTGAAACCGTGTCGGGCTACCCGGTTCACGACGCGCAGGGCCGCATCGAAGGCCAGCTCAATGTCGACCTCGACAATGACTTGCGCGCCATCGCCAAGCTCGGCTACGAAGCCGTGCCGGAATCCGCGTCCTCGCCCGATGCCATCGCCGGCGTCAGCACCCAGCCGCTGCGGCAGACCATCGACGGCAGCATCGGCGTCGAGAAGGCCGTCGGCAAGATGCAGTACACGTTGACCGGGGCGGTCTCGCACGATTTCTATGGTGACGCCAAGCTCTCGGACGGCACCTCGCTGTCGCAGAAAGATCAAGACAATACGCTCTACACGGCAACCTTGCGCACCGGCTACGAGATATCCCCAGCGCTCACGCCCTTCACCGAGATCGAGGTCGGCCGCCGGGCCTACGACCAGCGCATCGACAATGAAGGCTTCGAGCGCTCCTCGACGCGTCTCGGCGCCCGCGCCGGCTTGCAACTCGACATGGGCGAGAAGCTGTCGGGCGAATTCTCGGCCGGCTGGCTCAGGGAGGCGATCGACGACAACAGCCTGGAAGCGATTTCGGGGGCCACCCTCAATGCCGACCTCAAATGGTCGCCGCAGCGCGGCACCACCATCGGCTTGACCGGCAAGACCACCGTCGAGACCACGACCACATCGGGCGAAAGCGGCGATATCCTCTACTCCGGACGCCTGACGGGCGAGCGCGTGATCCGATCCAATCTTACCGCGAATGCGGCCTTGGGCCTGGATTGGCGCGATTATGTCGGCATTGACGGCCATGACAGGATCTTGAGCGCCGAGGCCGGGCTGACCTGGTGGCTGAACCGCTATGCGGGCCTCACCAGCAGGGTAAGGACCGAAAAGCTGACCAGTAACCTGCCCGGCCGCGACTACACCGCCAACAGCATCTTCGTCGGCGTGAAGGTGCAGCGCTGAAGGCGTGTGCGCCAAGGCATGGCGAGAGTCAGGGTCGGGCCGAGTCGAGAATGGCTGATACCGAGAACCGCAGCGGAGCGTACTTTATGTACGTGAGCACAATTCTACTGCGACGCAGTAGAACTGGGAAGCGTAGGAGCGGCCATTCGCAGGCCGGCATCACCTGAATATCAGGCATACCCTAGAAGGCTGCCCCGCGCCGTTCTGATGGCTTCATCTCGTCGAGCAGCGTGCGGATGACGCCGGCCATGCTCTGGTTCATGTCGTTGCGCCACAGCGCGAAAGCGACATTGGCCTCGACGAAACCTTCCGGCGAGCCGCAATCGAAGGTGCGGCCCTTGTAATGGTAGCCGTAGAAGGCCTGCTGCTTCTCCAGCTTCAGCATCGCGTCGGTCAGCTGGATCTCGTTCCCTGCGCCCTTTTCCTGGCCTTCCAGAATCCTAAAGATCTCGGGCTGCAGGATGTAGCGGCCGTTGATGTAGAGGTTGGACGGCGCGGTGCCCGACTTCGGCTTCTCGACCATCTCGGTGATGCGGAAGCCGTGATGCGTGTCTTCGCCGCGCCCGACGATGCCGTATTTATGAGCCTCCGCCGGGTCGCATTCCTGCACCGCGATGATGTTGTTGCCGGTCTCCTCGTAGAGCTCGACCATCGCCTTCGTGCAGCTCTTTTCCGACTGCATGATCATGTCGGGCAACAACAGGGCGAACGGCTCATCGCCGACCAGTTCGCGCGCGCACCAGACGGCATGGCCAAGACCCATCGGCACCTGCTGGCGGGTGAAGCTGGTCTGCCCCGGTGCCGGCTGCAGCCGCTGCAGGCGGGCAAGCTGCTCGTCCTTGCCGCGTTGTGCCAGCGTATCATAGAGTTCGAACTGGATATCGAAATGGTCCTCGATGACCGCCTTGTTGCGGCCTGTGACGAAGATGAAATGCTCGATGCCCGCCTCGCGCGCCTCGTCGACGACATACTGGATGACTGGCCTGTCAACGACGGTCAGCATCTCCTTGGGAACAGCCTTGGTGGCCGGGAGAAACCGCGTGCCGAGACCGGCGACCGGGAAAACTGCCTTGCGAACTCTCTTCATACTTTCAATTATCCGTTTGCTGGCCAGCTCCGCAATCCCCGTCCCCCGACATTTTCGCGCCGGAATTGAAGATTAGTGGGACGGCTGAGGGAAACTCCCGCCGGTTAAAGCATCGAGGTGTCTTTTCGTTCCAGGCGACGCCTATGGTAAACTAATTCCTAACCCGGTTCGGCGAAGAATGGTCTTTCCTGGGACAGAGAAGGAGGAAAAGATGTCCGTTCGCAATGCCGCAAAACGTTTCGCCAGCGTCATGACGGCGGCCAGCCTCTCGCTCGCTTTGCTTGTCCCCACCGGGCCGGCCTTCGCCGACGCCGGTTTCCGGCAATGGGTCGCCGGCTTCCGCGCCACCGCCGTGGCGGGTGGCGTTTCCGGCGCCGTTTACGACCAGGCTTTCCGGGGCATCAACGAGCCCGATCCGGTGGTGCTGGAAAAGGCCCGCACCCAGCCCGAATTCACCGCGCCCGCCTGGGATTATTTCGACAACCGCGTCCATGACCAGTCCGTCGCCGTCGGGCAGCAGATGGCGAAGAAATGGAAGCCTTGGCTGGACAGGATCGAGGCGAGATTCGGCGTCGACCGCTACGTTCTCCTGGCCATCTGGTCGATGGAATCGAACTATGGCGAAATTCTCAAGCGCGACGACATCATGCGCAACGTCATCCGTTCGCTGGCGACTTTGGGTTATAGCGACGCGAAACGGTCGAAATACGCCCGCACCCAGCTGGTAGCGGCGCTGAAGATCCTGCAGACCGGCGATATCGACGAAAGCCACCTGATGGGCTCCTGGGCGGGCGCCATGGGCCAGACCCAGTTCATCCCGACCAGCTACCAGCACTATGCCGTCGACATGGACGGCAATGGCAAGCGCGACATCTGGAATTCCATTCCCGATGCGCTGGCGACATCAGCCAATTTGCTCAAGAAGAATGGCTGGCAGGCCGGCAAGACCTGGGGCTACGAGGTCGCGTTGCCGGCCGGCAAACTTCCCGCCGCGTCGAAGACCCTGGCGCAATGGCAGGCGCTCGGCGTGGGCCGCGCCAGCGGCAAGCCGTTCAAGAACCTCACCGACAAGGCAACGCTGAAAGTGCCGGACGGCCGTGGCGGGCCGGCCTTCCTGATGGTCAGGAATTTTTCGGTCATCAAGGCCTACAACAATGCCGACAAATACGCGCTCGCCGTCGGTCTGCTTGCCGATGAGATCGCGGGTGGCAGCGGCCTGGTCCAGGATTGGAACCGGCCTTTTACCAAGCTCAGCTTCGAGGAACGGCAGGAGTTGCAGAAGCGACTTTCCCAGCACGGCCTTTACGACGGCAAATTCGACGGCAAGATCGGCGACGGCTCGAAGACGGCCATCATGGCTTATCAGGCCAAGGTTGGCTTGACCCAGGATGGCTATCCGAGCTTGGAAGTGCTGAAATGGCTCAGGCAGAAATAGAGCCTGACGAAGTTGAGTAGGGAGGGAGCGATTGGTTTGGCCTACGCGCATCGGGACGTTCGTCCGTCGCATGCCGGTGCTGATCCTGGCCTTCGCCGTGCTCGCCATTGCCGTGGCCGGAGCTGTCCATGCCCCAGCCATGGCGCAGGAACAGCCGCAGCAAAGCCGGGGCTGGTCATTGCGCGACCTTCTGTTTCCGCGCCGCAGCGAGCGGGTCGAGCCGCCGCAGGACATCCAGAAGGCGAGACCTAAGCCGAAGAAGAAACCGCGTGCGCCTCGCCCACCAGAGGAGCCGGCAACGCCCGTGGTCGAAAAAGCGCCGGACGCCCGCACCGTCCTGGTGGTCGGCGACTTCATGGCGGCCGGCCTCGCCGAGGGTCTGGACGAAGCCTTCGCCGAGAATACCGGCGTCAGGATCGTGGTCCGCAGCAATGGCTCGTCAGGCTTCGTGCGCGATGATTTCTACAACTGGCCCGAACAGATCAAATCGCTGATCGACACCGAAAAACCCGCCGCGGTGGTCGTCATGCTCGGGTCGAACGACCGCCAGCAGATGAAGGTCGGCGACGTACGCGAACAGCCCCGCTCCGAAAACTGGACGAAGGAATACGAGCGCCGCACCGATGAGCTCGGCAAGGCAATCGCCACCGCCAAGGTGCCTTTCCTGTGGGTCGGCATGCCGGCCTTCCGGGTGCCGAAGATGACCTCCGACATGCTGGCCTTCAACGACATCTACCACAAGGCCGCCGAAAGCCACGGCGGCGAATTCGTCGATGTCTGGGACGGCTTCGTCGACGAGAACGGCGCCTTCGTCACCTCTGGCCCCGACATGAACGGTCAGCCGGTGCGACTGCGCGCCGATGACGGCATCAACGTGTCCAAAGCCGGCAAGCGCAAGCTCGCCTTCTACACCGAAAAGCCGCTGCTTAAGATCCTTGGACTGGCCGCGCCGGGAAGCGTGGCACCGACGACGGCGCCGGCGGGCGCACCGGTCGAGACCCCCGCTCCAGCGGCCGCGCCTATCGTCATCGATCGCACCCAACCCATGCTGCTCAGCGATCCCGCGCTCGACGGCGGCACAGAATTGCTCGGCGCTGCCCCACCGCCGAAGGCCAATCCGGCTCTCCCTGGCGAAAGGCTGGTGATCGAGGGCAAGGCGCCGGAGGCTTCCCCAGGCCGCGCCGACGACTTTTCCCGGCCGCCGAAGGCAAGTCCGGCGACAGCGGCAGCGTCCGACACCACCACGGCGGTCAGCCCTTAACGCGGCAGGACGGTCGTCCCCATCAGCGCCTCGTCGATCGAGCGTGCCGCCTGGCGGCCTTCGCGGATCGCCCAGACGACCAGCGACTGGCCACGGCGTACGTCGCCCGCCGCGTAGAGCCGGTCGACGCTCGTCCTGTAATCGCGGTCATTGGCCTCGACATTCCTGGAACGGCGGCTGTCGGTGGTGATCTTCATCTCCCCCTCGAGTTCCGCCGCAACGCCCGCCATCGCCGGGCCAGCAAAGCCGATGGCGATGAAGGCGAGATCGGCGCGGATGACGAATTCAGTGCCGGCGATCGGCTTGCGCTTGTCGTCGACCTCGCAGCACTTCACGCCTGTAAGCTGGCCTTCCTCGCCGATGAATTCGAGCGTCGCCACCTGGAATTCGCGTTCGGCGCCCTCGGCCTGCGAGGACGAGGTGCGCATCTTGGTCGCCCAGTAGGGCCAGACGGAGAGCTTGTCTTCCTTCTCGGGCGGCTGCGGACGGATGTCGAGCTGGGTGACGCGCACCGCACCCTGGCGGAAGGCGGTGCCGACGCAGTCGGACGCGGTGTCGCCGCCGCCGACGACGACGACGTGCTGGCCACCGGCGATGATTGGATGCGACGGCCATGCCACCGACTGGATCGGTTCGCCGCCGACGCGGCGGTTCTGCTGCACCAGATAGGGCATCGCGTCATGCACGCCGCCGAGATCGTCGCCGGGAATACCGGCAGCGCGCGGCGTTTCCGAACCACCGCAATAGAGCACGGCGTCATGTTCGGCGAGGAGTTCAGCCACCGGCTTGTCGATGCCGACATTGACGCCGCAATGGAAGGTGACGCCCTCGCCCTGCATCTGTTCGATGCGCCGGTCGATATAATGCTTCTCGATCTTGAAGTCGGGGATGCCGTAGCGCATCAGCCCGCCGGGGCGGCTCTCGCGCTCATAGACATGCACGTCGTGACCGGCGCGGCCAAGCTGCTGGGCGGCCGCCATGCCGGCTGGGCCGGAGCCGATGATGGCGACCCGCTTGCCGGTCTTCTTCTCCGGCGGATAGGGCCTGATGTGGCCGGTCTCGTAAGCCTTGTCCGCGATCGCCTGCTCCACCGTCTTGATGGCGACCGGAATGTCTTCGAGGTTCAGCGTGCAGGCTTCCTCGCAAGGCGCGGGGCAGATGCGGCCGGTGAACTCCGGGAAATTGTTGGTCGAGTGCAGGTTGCGGATCGCGTTGTCCCAGTCTCTGTTGTAGACGAGGTCGTTCCAGTCGGGGATCTGGTTGTGGATCGGACAGCCCGTTGGCCCATGGCAGAACGGAATGCCGCAATCCATGCAGCGCGCGGCCTGTTTCTCGACTTCCTTGTCCGACATCGGCAGCGTGAATTCGCGGAAATGCCGGATGCGGTCGGAGGCCGGCTGGTACTTGTGCACCTGCCGGTCGATTTCGAGAAAGCCTGTTACCTTGCCCATAGTCCAGTTCCTGCTGTCCAGATGGTGCGGTTTTCGCCGCACCCGTTAACCTCTTGAGGCAGCCGTGGCAACCTTGAGCCCGAGGTCAAACTGTCGATGAAGGGGCCGGGAAGCCTGGGCCCCCCGGCAATTCTCAAATCTATTCGGCCGCGACGCCCATGCGCATGCGTTCCATCTCGATCAGCGCGCGGCGGTATTCGACCGGCATGATCTTGCGGAATTTCGGCCGGAAAATAGCCCAGTCGTCGAGTATCTCGCGGCCGCGCACCGAACCCGTATAGTGCACGTGGTTCGAGATCAGCTGGTAAAGCCGTTCTTCGTCATGACTGGTCATGTCGCCGGACACGTCGACGCGGCCCTTGTGGTCGAGGTCGCCGCCATGGTGCAGCAGCCTTTCCATCAGATCGTCTTCTTCTGGGACCGGCTCCAGCTCGACCATGGCCATGTTGCAGCGCTCGGCGAAATCACCTGCTTCGTCCAGCACATAGGCGACACCGCCCGACATGCCGGCGGCAAAGTTGCGGCCGGTTTTGCCGATGACGACGACGACGCCGCCGGTCATGTATTCGCAGCCATGGTCGCCGACGCCCTCGACGACCGCGGCGACGCCCGAATTGCGCACCGCGAAGCGCTCGCCAGCGACGCCGGCGAAATAGGCCTCGCCCTCGGTCGCGCCATAGAGCACCGTATTGCCGACGATGATGGAGTCGGCCGCGACGATCCTTGCCTCTTCCGGTGGCCGGATGACGATGCGCCCGCCCGACAGGCCCTTGCCGACATAGTCATTGGCGGCGCCGACGAGCTCGAACGAGATGCCACGTGCCAGGAAGGCGGCGAAGGACTGGCCGGCCGTGCCGGTGAGTTTTACCTGGATCGTGTCCTCGCGCAGGCCCTTGTGCTTGAAGCGCTTGGCGACCTCGCCCGACAGCATGGCGCCCGTCGAACGGTCGACATTGCGGATGTCGACCTCGATCTTGACCGGTTGCTTGGCCTCCAGCGCGGGTTTGGCCAGTTCGATCAGCTTGCGGTCGAGCACATCGTCGATCGGATGCTTCTGCCGCTCGGTCCAGTGCACCGCTTCATGCGGCGCATCGGGCTTGTAGAACATCTTCGAGAAATCGAGCCCGCGCGCCTTCCAGTGCTGGATCACGTCACGCTTTTCCAGAAGGTCGGCGTCACCGATGATCTGGTCGATATGGGTGAAGCCCATTTCGGCGAGCAGCGCCCGCACCTCTTCCGCCACGTAGAAGAAGAAGTTGATGACGTGCTCGGGCGTACCCTTGAAGCGCTTGCGCAGCACCGGATCCTGCGTCGCGACGCCGACCGGGCAGGTGTTGAGATGGCATTTGCGCATCATGATGCAGCCGGCCGCGATCAAAGGCGCGGTCGAGAAGCCGAACTCGTCGGCGCCGAGCAGCGCGCCGATGATGACGTCGCGCCCGGTGCGCAGGCCGCCGTCGACCTGCAGCGCCACGCGCGAGCGCAGGCCGTTCAGCACCAGCGTCTGGTGCGTTTCGGCAAGACCCATTTCCCACGGGCTGCCGGCATGCTTGAGCGAGGTCAGCGGCGACGCACCGGTGCCGCCATCATAGCCAGAGATGGTGATGTGGTCGGCGCGCGCCTTTGCAACGCCGGCCGCGACCGTGCCTACACCAACCTCCGACACCAGCTTGACCGAGACGTCGGCCGCCGGATTGACGTTCTTCAGATCGTAGATCAGCTGCGCCAGATCCTCGATTGAATAGATGTCGTGGTGCGGCGGCGGCGAGATCAGGCCGACGCCCGGCGTCGAATGCCGAACCTTGGCGATGGTTGCGTCGACCTTATGGCCGGGCAACTGGCCGCCCTCGCCGGGCTTGGCCCCCTGCGCCACCTTGATCTGCATCATGTCGGAGTTGACGAGATATTCCGCCGTCACGCCGAAACGCCCCGACGCGACCTGCTTGATCGCCGAACGTTCGGGGTTCTTGCCGCCACCTGGCAGCGGCAGATAGCGATCGGCCTCTTCGCCACCCTCGCCGGTGTTCGACTTGCCGCCGATCTGGTTCATGGCACGCGCCAGCGTGGTGTGCGCTTCCCTGGAAATCGAGCCGAACGACATCGCCCCGGTCGAGAAGCGCTTGACGATGTCGGCCGCCGGCATGACATCGTCGAGGGCGACCTTCGTGCGGCCGGTCTCATCCGCCAGCTTGATCTTGAACAAGCCGCGTATGGTCTGGGCGCGGGCCGTCTCGCTGTCGATCTGCGCCGAATAGTCCTTGAACGTCTCCCACGATCCCTGGCGCACGGCGTGCTGCAAGGTGGCGACCGCGTCGGGCGACCACATATGCGCCTCGCCGCGCATGCGGAACAGGTATTCGCCACCGACCTCGAGGCTGTTGCGCAGCACCGGATCGCTGCCGAAACCGTCCGTGTGACGGCTGACGGTTTCACCTGCGACCTCATCCAGTCCGACGCCTTCGATCAGTGTCGCGGTACCGGTGAAGTATTGCTGCACGAAATCGGTCTTCAGCCCGATGGCATCGAAGATCTGCGCGCCGCAATAGGACTGATAGGTCGAGATGCCCATTTTGGACATCACCTTGAGGATGCCCTTGCCGATCGACTTGATGTAGCGCGACACCACTTCGTAGGCGTCGACCTCCTCGGGCAGTTCGCCGCGCTTGTGCATGTCGAGCAACGTGTCGAAGGCGAGATAGGGATTGATCGCTTCCGCGCCGTAGCCTGCAAGGCAGCAGAAATGATGCACCTCGCGCGGCTCGCCCGATTCGACGACCAGGCCGACCGCGGTGCGCAGCCCCTTGCGGATCAGATGGTGGTGCACGGCGGCCGTGGCCAGCAACGCCGGAATGGCGATGCGGTCCGGTCCGAGCTGGCGATCGGACAGGATGATGATGTTGTAGCCGCCGGCGACTGCCGCTTCCGCCCGCTCGCACAGCCGGTCGATGGCTCCCTGCATGCCGGCAGCACCCTCGCTCGACCCATAGGTGATGTCGATCGTCTTGGTGTCGAAACGGTCCTCGGTGTGGCCAATCGAGCGGATCTTCTCGAGATCGCCATTGGTCAGGATCGGCTGGCGCACTTCGAGCCGCTTGCGGCGCGAATTGCCGACCAGGTCGAAGATGTTCGGCCGCGGTCCGATGAACGACACCAGGCTCATCACCAGTTCCTCGCGGATCGGGTCGATCGGCGGGTTGGTGACCTGGGCAAAATTCTGCTTGAAGTAGGTGTAGAGCAGCTTCGACTTGTCCGACATCGCCGAGATCGGCGTGTCGGTGCCCATCGAGCCCACGGCTTCCTGGCCGGTGGTCGCCATCGGCGACATCAATAGTTTGGTGTCTTCCTGGGTGTAGCCGAACGCCTGCTGGCGATCGAGCAGGCTGACATCCTTGCGCAGCGCGCGCGGCTCGACCGGCTTTAAATCTTCCAGGATGAGCTGCGTATTGGCAAGCCAGGTCTTGTAGGGGTGTTTGGTCGCGATCTCCGACTTGATTTCCTCGTCGGGGACGATGCGGCCCTTGCCAAGGTCGATCAGAAGCATGCGGCCGGGCTGCAGCCGCCACTTCTGGACGATCTTCTCTTCCGGCACCGGCAGCACGCCGGCCTCGGAAGCCATGATGACGCGGTCGTCGTCAGTGACGATATAGCGTGCCGGGCGCAAGCCGTTGCGGTCCAGCGTGGCGCCGATCTGGCGTCCGTCGGTGAAGGCGACCGCCGCCGGCCCGTCCCAAGGCTCCATCAACGCGGCGTGGTATTCGTAGAAGGCCTTGCGATCGGCATCCATGAGCTTGTTGCCGGCCCAGGCTTCCGGGATCAGCATCATCATGGCGTGGCTGAGGCTGTAGCCGCCCTGGAACAGAAACTCGAGCGCATTGTCGAAGCAGGCGGTATCGGACTGGCCGTCATAGGAGATCGGCCAGAGCTTCGAGATGTTGTTGCCGAACAGTTCGGAATCGACTGACGCCTGGCGCGCCGCCATCCAGTTGTTGTTGCCGCGCACCGTGTTGATCTCGCCATTATGCGCGACCATGCGGTAGGGATGCGCCAGCTTCCACGACGGGAAGGTGTTGGTCGAGAAGCGCTGGTGGACGAGGATCAGCGCGGTCTCAAAACGCGGGTCCTTGAGGTCCTTGTAGTAGGCCCCGACCTGATAAGCCAGGAACATGCCCTTGTAGACGATGGTGCGCGCCGACAGCGACACGCAGTAGGCACCGATGTCCTTGTTGTCGTTCTCGGCGTAGATGCGGCCCGATATGACCTTGCGCAGCAGGTAGAGCCTGGCCTCGTATTCCTCGTCGTCGGTAATGTCGGCCGTGCGGCCGATGAAGACCTGGCGGTGGAACGGCTCGGACGCGACGATGTCAGGCGCCTTCGATAGCGACGAATTGTCGACCGGCACGTCACGGAAACCGAGCAGTGGCAGCCCCTCGGACTGCGCCGATTCGGCGATGATCTCTTCGATATGTGCACGAAGGGCAGCATCCTGCGGCATGAACCAGTGTCCGACGCCGTACTGGCCTACCGGTGGCAGTTCGATACCTTGGGCCGCCATCTCCTCACGGAAGAAAAGATCCGGAAGCTGTACCAGCACGCCGGCGCCATCGCCGACCAGCGGATCGGCGCCGACTGCGCCGCGATGCGTCAGGTTCTCGAGCACGGCAAGCCCGTCCTTGACGATCTGATGCGACTTCACGCCCTTCATGTTGACGATGAAGCCGACGCCGCAGGCGTCATGCTCGTTGCGCGGATCGTAGAGGCCCTGGGCGGTCAAGCCGCCGGCAGTCGCGCGATTTTTGGCGGAGGTATTTTTGACGGCGGCCGCTTTCGTCTGCGCGGCCTGGCCGTTCGTCGCAGAGAGCGTCAATTCCGTCATTGTCCTGTCCTCCATTCCAGCCCTTCAGGCGCTGGTTTGCCTCGGCAAGCGCTTGGCTCACCCTGATCCTTGCGGCACGTCTTGCGAAATCCTTTTCGAACCATGCGGCTTTTCGCATGCTTCGCATCTGGTATCGTACAGGCCAGCGTCCGGCCGTCCACCTGTCGCTCGCGGCAACAGCCGGAGAGGCCAATATGTTACGCCAATCCGGCCCTGTTTTGTGCGACAAAATAAGACAGCACTACTGTCCTAAATTTTTATGGCAGAATTCCGAAACGCGCACAAGACCGATTCACAAAAAACCTGGAGCTTCCGCGACATAAAATTACACGGAGTTGGAGAAAAACGTAAGCTTAAGTCGCCGACGCTTGCCGCCACGTTGGCTGGCTTCAACGGTTTTTCGGCGCCTGGCCCTTGCGGTCGGCGCGTTAAACCGGTCAACTCCGGCTGATTTCCCCAACACAGGCAGATACATGTTCTTCGCTTCCGACAATTGGGCAGGCGCCCATCCCAATATCGTTGCCGGCCTGTCGGCCGCGGCCGGCGGCTTTGCCACCGCCTATGGTGACAGCGCCCTCGACGAGGCGGTTTATCAGCGCTTCAGTGAAATTTTCGAACGCGAGGTCGCGGTGTTCTTCGTGGCAACCGGCACCGCCGCCAATTCGCTGTCGTTGACCGCTTTCAACAAGCCGGGCGGCATTTCCTTCGCTCACCGAGAATCGCATGTCATCGAGGATGAATGTGGCGCGCCGGAGTATTTTTCCGGCGGCTCGCGGCTGCACGCCGTCGACGGTCCCCTAGGCAAGATCGACCCGCCCAATCTGGGCAGGGCGATCGGCCGTTTCGCAAGCGAGGTCGTTCATTGGGGCCGGCCGATGGCGGTCTCGATCACCCAGTCGACCGAGGTCGGCACCGTCTATGGTCTCGACGACATTGACGCGATCTCGGCCATCGCCAAACAGCATTCCGTGCCACTGCACATGGATGGCGCCCGCTTTGCCAATGCGCTGGCCGCGCTTGACACCACGCCGGCCGAAATGACCTGGAAACGCGGGGTCGATGTCCTGTCCTTCGGCGGTACCAAGAACGGTTGCTGGTGTGCCGAGGCGATCGTGCTGTTCGACCTCGACCGTGCCAAGGAATTGGCCTTCCTGCGCAAGCGTGCCGCACAGCTGCTTTCGAAGTCGCGTTTCGTCGCGGCGCAGTTCGAAGCCTATTTCAAGGACGGGCTGTGGCTCGACACCGCCAGGCATGCCAATGCCATGGCCGCGCGCCTGGCGGCGGCGATCGAGGATTCGGCCACGGCAAAGCTCGCTTGGTTGCCGCAGGCTAATGAGGTGTTCGCGGTGATCGAGAAAACCGAAGCAGACAGGCTGCAGGCGGCAGGCGCGGCCTTCTATGACTGGCACAGGCCGCATGGTTTTGACGGCCATATCGGCGAGGACGAACTGCTCTATCGCTTCGTCACCAGCTTTGCCACGACGACTGAGGAAGTCGACCGCTTTGGCCAGCTGATCGCCGGATAACAGTCAATCTTCGGACAAAAAAGCGGCGCCTCGCGGCGCCGCTTCCGTCTCGGGAGGAGACTTTAGATTTTATGCGGTCGTCAGGCTGCCGTCTTGGCCTCGATCTGCTTGGCCTTGGCCGGAGCCGAGGTGATCGCGATCTTGCGCGGCTTCAGCTCTTCGGGAATGTTGCGCTTGAGGTCGACGAAGAGCAGGCCGTTCTTCAGCGCGGCGCCGACGACTTCAACGTGATCGGCAAGCTGGAAGCGGCGCTCGAAGGCCCTGGAGGCAATGCCGCGATAGAGCAGT
Source organism: Mesorhizobium sp. CO1-1-11 (assembly GCF_020164995.1). NCBI lineage: Bacteria > Pseudomonadati > Pseudomonadota > Alphaproteobacteria > Hyphomicrobiales > Phyllobacteriaceae > Mesorhizobium > Mesorhizobium sp. CO1-1-11. Next base: position 103,978 of record NZ_JAIUHE010000003.1, on the reverse strand, counting down.
TCGGAACCCTCGCCGGTGCCCTCGTCCTTGCGCTCGCCCTTCACGGTCAGCACGTTACGGTGAGCTTCGATCGAGATTTCCTCGTCCGAGAAGCCGGCGACGGCCATCGAAATCCGGTAGGAATCCTCGCCGGTGCGCTCGATGTTATAGGGCGGGTAGGTCTGCGCGCCGTCGGGCTGCGCAAGCGAATCCAACATGGTGAAGAGACGGTCGAAGCCGACGGTCGAACGGTAAAGCGGGGAAAAATCAACGTGACGCATGAGGTGTTCTCCTGTTGAGCAACATGGTTTGCGTATGGTCGGTGCGAAACCCGCGAGCGGCGTTTCGGGAGGACCAGCGGCCCCGATTGGCGACCGCAACCCACATCTGGGGAGCGCTCGAAAGCATTTCAAGTTTCGTTTGACGGCAAAAAAGAACGAGGCGGCCAACCTTTGATGAACGGCAGATGAACCGGTGCTTCGGCGCCCGTTCAGACAGCCCGCGCTAAAGTGGCTTTCAAGATCAAGGATTGGCGGCGCCGGATCTGCGAAGGTGCCGCAACGAGGCCGAACCGGGTGTTAACGTCCCTTCCTCCCGGATCGACAGGGGCCGGAAGCGCGCTCAAAGCCGCTTCCGGCCTGACCCGTCTCAGCCCTCAATAACCCGGATTTGCTTTGCTTTTGATGTGTTGGCGTCTATCACCGTGACGAGGCCAGCCGCGACCAGCTGGCGCGCAAGGACGCCGAGCACAAAGCGCCGAATGACGGATCTTTTCTACGACACTCCGCTCTTCCACGAAACCGAGGGCAATCCGCGACCGGAAAACGCCACCGGCGGCTTTTTCACCACGCGCGACGGCAAGAAAATACGTTATGGCCTGTTCGCGGCGGTTGCGCGGCCGATGCGGGGCACCGTGGTGCTGCTCGGCGGCCGCAACGAGTGCATTGAGAAATATTTCGAGACCATCCGTGACCTTGCCGCGCGTGGCTTTGGTGTCGCCATCCTGGACTGGCGCGGTCAGGGCGGTTCGGACAGGCTGATCCGCGATCGCCAGCGTGGCTATGTCAGGTCGTTCCGCGACTATACGGCTGACCTGGAGCAGTTCTTCGAAGAGATCGTGCTGCCGGACTGCCGCGGACCGTACTATATCCTCGCCCATTCGGCCGGCGCTGTGATCGCGCTGCTTGCCGCGCCGTCGATGGTAAACCGCGTGCGGCGCATGGTGCTGATCGCGCCGTTCCTGACATTGCCCGACCTGCCGGTCTCGATAGGGACGGTGCGCCGGATCTGTTCGGTTTTCTGCGCCCTGGGGCTCGGCTGGCTCTATGCCGCCTGGGGTCCAAGGCCGAGACATACGCTGCCCTTCGAAGCCAACAAGGTGACCTCGGATCCGCAACGCTATCGCCGTAACACGCGCATTTATGAAGAATATCCGCAAATGGCGCTCGGCGGCCCGACGATCCGCTGGCTGCAGGCGGCGGCGAAGGCGTCGGCAGCCGTCAGCGACCCCGACTTCATGGCCCGCATTCAGGTGCCGCTGCTGATCATCGCCGCCGGCGCCGACCAGGTCGTCTCGACCCGGGCGGTGGAGGCATATGCGAGAAATCTACGGCTGGGTTCGCTGTTGATGATCGACGGTGCCAAGCACGAAATCCTGCAGGAAGCCGATCTCTACCGCGAACAATTCCTCGCCGCCTTCGACGCCTTCGTCCCCGGCTCAGATGACCCGACAGCCTGACGGGCCGCGGCTCTTCCGCGAGAGGGCGTAGCTGACACTCCCTTTTTCAGGAAGGAGGCGCTGGCGGCGTTCAGGCAGACCTATGGGCGTACGCCGGCGGCATTCCAGCGGTCGAGAGCCGCCGACCGGAGGCGATGTCAGCCGCGCAGGGCAGCCATGGCGGCGGCATGAAGCTCCGGTGTCGCGGCCGCTAGAACATCGCCGCCATTCTCCGCGGGCCCACCGTCGAAGGTGGTGACGACCCCGCCTGCCTTCTCGATGATCGGGATCAGCGCCACGATGTCGTAGGGCTTCAATCCAGGATCGGCGACGATGTCGACGCTCCCCGAGGCGATCATGGCGAAGGCATAGCAATCGGCGCCATAACGGGCGAGCTGGATTTGCCGCTCGAACGCGTCATAGCGATTGCGTGCCTCGCCCTTGAACAGGGCCGGCGTTGTGGTGAACAACGTGGCCTCGGCCAGCTTCGTCGTCTTGCGGGTCGTCAGCTTGCGGGGCCCTCCCGGCCCCTCATAATGTGATCCGGAGGCGTTGGCGTAGAACAGCTCGCCGGTGAAGGGCTGCGCCATCATGCCGGCGACCGCGTCACCATCGACCGTCAGCCCGACCAGCGTCCCCCACACCGGCAGGCCGGAGATGAAGGCACGGGTGCCGTCGATCGGATCGATCACCCAGACATGCCGGCTGGAGATGTTCTCGCTGCCGTGCTCTTCGCCCAGGATGCCGTGGTCGGGATACTCAGCCGATATCAGCGCCCGGATAGCGCGCTCGGCCTCGCGGTCGGCCTGCGTGACCGGATCGAAACTGCCTTTTTCCTTGTTGGCGACCGCGCCCTGGGCGCGGAAGCGCGGCAAGGTCTCCGCCGCTGCCGCTTGCGCGATACGGCGCATGAAATCGATGCTGATGTCCAACTGATTCTCCCGCTTTGCAGCGCGCCCGAGCCGGGGCTTGCCGCGACTTCCCCGCCAAGACAAGCTTGTCTATCGATTTATCCGCCGCGACAATTGTTGCCGGAATGTCACTCCAACGTCATCGAAACGCAATTTCCACATCACTCTGAATTAAAAAAGCCTAAACGTCGCTTGACATTTGTGCGCTGCACAATACCCTCAATCTCGGACAGGGTTTCCTGTCCATGCCCTCCTTGGGCGTTTCCTCCCTAGACTTCGACCGTATCGTGCAAACGATGCGGTCTTTTTTTCACGGCCGCTCCTGGAGCGGGCCGTCCAAAGAAGCACACAAAAATCTTGGGCGGTGGCACGCATGAGACAAGGCGTGGTCTTCACTCCGCGGCCAGCGGCAGATCGATGAAATGATGGTCCGGCATCGCCATCAGGTCGGCTGAAAACCGCGTCAGGTCGTCGGCCAGCGCGTCGAAGCCGGCGGCTTTCTCGAATGTCCGCTCATTCATGTAGAGCCCGCGATTGACCTCGATCTGCAGCGCGTGCAAATGACGCGCCGGACGGCCGTAATGCTCGGTGATGAACCCGCCGGCGTAAGGCTTGTTGTGGGCAACCGTATAGCCCATCGCGGTCAACAGGCCGATCGCGGTTTCGGTCAGGGCCGCGGTGGCCGAGATGCCGAAACGGTCGCCGATGATGAAATCCGGCCGCAGCCCGTTGTCCCCGACACGGATGCTCGCCGGCATCGAATGGCAATCGATCAGCACGGCAAAGCCGAACCGGGCGTGGGTCCTGGTCAAAAGCCGCTTCAGCGTTTCGTGATAGGGCTTGTAGACGGCCTCGATGCGGGCAACCGCCTCGGCGAGCGGCAAGCGGCCCGAATAGATGTCGAGCCCCTCGCCCACCAGCTTCGGCACGGTGCCGAGCCCGCCGGCCACGCGCGCGGAGCGGATGTTGCAGAAGGACGGCACCGGCTCGGCGAACATGCGCGGGTCGAGTTCCCAGGGCTCGCGGTTGACGTCGAGATAGGCGCGCGGGAAATTCGCCGCCAGCAGCGGCGCGCCGAGCGCCACGGCGCCGCCGAACAACTCGTCGACATAGCAATCCTCCGAGCGGCGGATGGCATTGCGATCGAGCCTTGCCATGGCAAGAAAGCGTTCGGGATAGTAGCGGCCGCTATGCGGCGAGTTGAAAAGGAAGGGGACGCGCTGCTCGGCGCCCGACCGGATTTCGAAGGGTGGAAAGACCGAAAAATCCTCGGCTGCCGTCTTCAATTTGAACGAACCCGAAAACACCAGTGCATCATGGCATGAAACTGCCACCTTGCTGGCCGCATGTCCAGCATTTCGGCGGTCGTGCCGCTGGGCAAATGTGGGTCAGGCGCGTCCGCGTTCACTTGATGTTTACTCTCACCTCCTCATATACAGGATGGTTAACGGGCCTGCCCCACGGCAGTCTCCGGCGGGTGATTCGGACGGGATAACATGGCACGCATTCTTCTGGCGGAAGACGACGACGATATGCGTCGGTTCCTCGTCAAGGCGCTGGAGCGCGCCGGCTATCAGGTCAGCGATTTCGACAACGGCGCCAGCGCCTATGAGCGGCTGCGTGAGGAACCGTTCTCGCTGCTTCTGACCGACATCGTCATGCCGGAGATGGACGGCATCGAACTGGCGCGTCGCGCCACCGAGATCGATCCCGATCTCAAGGTCATGTTCATCACCGGTTTTGCCGCCGTCGCGCTGAACCCGGATTCCAAGGCGCCGAAAGACGCCAAGGTGCTGTCCAAGCCCTTCCACCTGCGCGATCTGGTCAACGAGGTCGAGAAGATGCTGCAGGCGGCTTGAACCGCCTTTCGCAAGCCGCCGGCGTCGGTCCACAGCCGCGGCGGGACGACGTGTTTTTCCTCTTTTCCTGCTATTGACGCGCCTGACCAAAAATGGTGTATGCGCGGCTTCGGATGGGCGTGTAGCTCAGCGGGAGAGCACTGCATTGACATTGCAGGGGTCACAGGTTCAATCCCTGTCACGCCCACCATCCAACCCAGATATTCGGACCTTGCATCAATACGCGAGCGTCTTGGCGCTCACCGGAATGGACGACGGGTGATCCGATCGCGAAACGCGTTTTAGGCCCCCGCGACAGCACACAGGCTTTTCATCCGCGAAATGGCAAGGTCGGGGTCGGCCAGCAATCCTGCCTGGTCGGCGAGGCGAAAGACGTCGGCATAATGGCGGATGCCGCGCGCCGACTGCATGCCGCCGACCATCGAGAAATGGTCCTGGTGGCCATTGAGCCAGGCCATGAAGACAATGCCGGCCTTGTAATATTCAGTCGGCGCCTCGAAGATTTTTCGTGACAGCGGCACGGTCGGCGCCATCAGCGCGTCGTAGCCGGTACGATCGCCGGCAGCCAGCTTCCACAGCGCGGCATTGGCGGCCGGTGCGATCGCGTCGAAAATGCCGAGCAGCGCATGCGAGTGCCGCTTGCCGTCTCCGGCGATCAGCTCGGGATAATTGAAGTCGTCGCCGGTGAACATCATGACGCCGTCCGGCAGCCGGTTCCTGAGCGCCACTTCCTTGCCGGCGTCGAGCAGCGATATCTTGATGCCTTCGACCTTGCCGGCATTGCGCTCCATGATGGCGATCACCGTATCGAGCGTGGTCTCGAAATCGTCACTGCCCCAATAGCCTTTCAAGATCGGATCGAACATGTCGCCCAGCCAGTGCAGGATGACCTTGCCGGAGGCCTGGCCCAATATGCGGTCGTAAACCAGGGCGTAATCGTCTGGCCCCTTCGCCACGGCCGCCAGCGCGCGGCTGGCCATCATGATCGCCTTGCCGCCCTGGCCTTCGATGAAAGCGAACTGCTCCTCATAGGCGGCGACCACGTCGTCGACCGTCCGGGCCTTCGACGGTGCCAGATGGTCGGTGCCCGCACCCGAGGCGAGATCGGCGCCAGCGACGGTCCGCGCCTCCGCGATTGAACGGCGGATCAATTCCTGCGCATTCGTCCAATCGAAACCCATGCCGCGCTGCGACGTGTCCATTGCCTCGGCGATGCGGAAGCCGAGCCGCCATAGATGATGACGAAACGCCATCGTCCTGTCCCAATCGACAACGGGCCGCGACCATGGATCTGTCATTCCCAGCGGATCGGCGACGACATGCGCGGCGGCATAGGCGATGCGCGAAAACCGCGCGCCGGTCACCGGCTGGACCGGCTGTCCGACAAGCGCGTAGGCTGTGCTGCGGCCACCCTCGCCAGGCAAGGCAATGTCCATGGATCTCTCCCTTTCGTGTCTCCTAAATGGAACGTTCCAATAAATCAAGAACCTTTAAGGTTTGAGATGGACGGCCAGCGATGCTGCGTTGCAACACAACGACCCCTTGGGTAGCATATCGTTTGACCACATATGACCTGCTGCTCTTGCTAGAGAAAAATCCTGATTGACTCATCCTCGGAGCAAGGATTAGAACGTTCCAATAAATTCGATTGAAAAAACCGGGGAGGATATCTGGATGGCCAGCCGGCCGAAGGCGACGATCTTCGACATCGCCCGCGAAGCAGGCGTGTCCAAATCGACGGTGTCGCTCGTGCTCCAGGGCAGCGGCCTGATCCGCCCCGAAACCGCGGTCAAGGTGCGCAAGGCGATCGAGGATGTCGGCTATGTCTATAACCGCGGCGCCGCCAATCTGCGCAAGGCCCACTCCAACGTCATCGGCATGGTCATCAACGACCTCACCAATCCGTTCTTCGCCGAGATGGCGGTCGGCATGGAGCGGGTCTTCCAGTCGGCCGGCATCGTGCCCTTCATCGCCAACACTGCCGAAAATCCGGTGCGCCAGGAAGAAGTGCTGAAGTCTCTGATGGAACAGGGCGTCGCCGGGCTCATCGTTTCCCCGGCGCGCGGCACGACGCCAGGGGCGTTCCGGCGGCTGGAAATAGCCGGTCTGCCGATTGCCTTCGCCATGCGCCGGCTGCCTGAAAGCCGCATTCCGGTGATTGCTCCCGACAATCATCGGGGCGCCTATCTCGCGACTTCGCATCTCGTCGGCAAGGGGCATCGCCGCCTGGCCTTCTTCGGCGGTTCGTCCGACCTCGTCGTTTATCATGAGCGCCTGGGCGGCTTTCGCGAGGCCTGCGAGACGCTCGGCATCGACGCCCGCGATGCGCTTATCATCGAGGGCGAAACCAACCGCAAGGGCGGCATGGCCTGTCTGGAAACGTCGCTGGCAATGGCCGAGCCGCCGACCGCGGCGCTGTGCTTCAACGATGCCGTTGCCTTTGGCGTCATGCTGGCGCTGCGCAAGCGCGGACTTGAGCCGGGCGCGGATTTCGCTGTCGTCGGCTTCGACGATGTGGTCGAGGCCGAACATTATATGCCGCCGCTGACCAGCGTAGCGGTGGACTCCGCCGGTCTCGGCGAACGCGCGGCCCACGTCATGATCAAGATGATCCAGTCGCGCACCACGCGGGCCGAGGATCATGTCGGCGCCGTCAATCTCGTGGTCAGGGAAAGCTGCGGCCCGGATCGCCGCACGCGAAAAAGGCCCGTGGCAGCGGGAACCGCGACATGAGCGTCAAATGGGGGCTGATCGGCGCCAGCACGATCGCCCGGCAATTCATGATCGATGCCATTCGCGCTCAACCCGATGGCGAGATCGCGGCTGTCATGAGTTCCAGCGCGGAACGCGCCACGGCCTATGCAAGGGAAAATGGCATTCCAGCCGCCGTATCGAATCTCGACGCCTTGCTCGGATCGGACATCGACGCCGTCTACATCTCCACCACCAATGAACTGCATTTCGAACAGGCGCTGGCCGCCGCCAAGGCGGGAAAGCATGTGCTGTGCGAGAAGCCGCTGGCGCTGACCAGCGATGACGCGCGCAAGATGGTCGCTTCGGCCAAGGAGGCTGGCATCGTGCTCGGTACCAATCATCATCTGCGCAATGCCGGCGCGCACCGTGCCATGCGCGACGCCGTTGCCGCGGGCCGCATCGGCAACCCCATTGCCGCGCGTGTCTTCCATTCCGTCTACCTGCCCGAAAACCTGCAGGGCTGGCGCATCGCCAGGCCCGAGGCAGGCGGCGGGGTGGTGCTCGACATCACCGTGCACGATGCAGACACGCTGCGCTTCGTGCTTGGCGACGATCCGGTCGAGGTTTCCGCTTTCACGCAATCCGCCGGCATGGCCGGGAGCGGGCTGGAAGATGGCGCCATGTGCGTCTGGCGCTTCAAATCGGGCCTTATCGCGCAATCGCATGAGGGGTTCACCACCAGGTTTGCCGACACCGGCTTCGAGGTGCACGGCTCGCAGGGCTCGCTCATCGCCCGCAATGTGATGACGCAGCAGCCGGCAGGCTCGGTCCTCCTGCGCACCGCCAGCGGCGAAGAACGGTTGAGCTTCGACCGCGAGAATCTCTACGCCAGGTCGGTACGCGGGTTCCATGCCGCGGTCCGTGGCGAGGGTCAGCCTTCCGCCACCGGAGAAGACGGCATCTGGTCGCTCGCCGCGGCCGAGGCGGCATTGCAATCGGCGGCTTCCGGCAAGACCGTCAAGATCGACCCGAAACTCGGGAGCATGAATTGAGCAAGGTCGTCTCATCGGCGCAGGCCGCCAGCCTGATCAAGGACGGCATGGTCGTCTCGGTGTCCTCGTCGAGCGGCCTCGGCTGTCCAGACGCCGTGCTCGCCGCGATCGGCGAACGCTTCGATGGCGAGGGCCATCCGAAGGATATCACCACGCTGCACCCGATCGCCGCCGGCGACATGTATGGCATCAAGGGCATCGATCATCTGGCGAAGCCCGGCCTCTTGAAGCGTACGCTGTGCGGCTCCTATCCGTCAGGTCCCTCCTCCGCCGAGCCGCCGCAAATCTGGAAGATGATCGGCGACAATGCGGTTGCCGCCTATAACGTGCCGTCCGGCATCCTGTTCGACATGCACCGAGAGGCCGCCGCCAAGCGACCGGGCGTGCTGACCAAGGTCGGCCTCGACACTTTCGCCGACCCGCGCCACCAGGGCTGCGCCATGAACGCCGCCGCCGCCGAGCCGATCGTGTCGGTGCAGCAATTCGACGGCGAAGAATGGCTCTACTTCCGCGCCATCGTGCCGCAGGTCTCGATCATCCGTGCCACCACGGCTGACGAGCGCGGCAACCTTACCTACGAGCATGAGGGGGCCTATCTCGGCGGGCTGGAGCAGGCGCTCGCCGCCCGCAACAATGGCGGCATCGTCATCGCGCAGGTCAAACGCGTCGTCGAGAACGGCACGTTGAAGCCGCATGATGTGCGCGTGCCGGGCGTGCTGGTCGACCATATCGTCATTGCGCCGGATCAGTTGCAGACGACGCTGACGCCCTACGATCCCGCAATCTCCGGCGAGATCTTCCGGCCGCTGTCGAGCTTCCGCAATGCCGAGATGAATGTCCAAAAGGTGATCGCGCGCCGGGTCGCCATGGAGCTTCGCGACGGCATGGCCGTCAACATCGGCTTCGGCATTTCGGCCAACGTGCCGCGTATTCTTCTGGAAGAAGGCCAGCACGGCAAGGTCACCTGGCTGATCGAACAGGGCGCGGTCGGCGGCGTGCCGTTGCTCGACTTCAAGTTCGGCTGCGCCTCCAACGCCGAGGCGATCATGCCCTCGCCGCACCAGTTCACCTATTTCCAGGCCGGCGGCTTCGACGCTTCGCTGCTCTCCTTCCTGCAGATCGACCGCCACGGCTCGGTCAACGTGTCCAGGCTTTCGGCGCGGCCGCATGTCACCGCCGGCGCCGGCGGCTTCGTCGACATCACGTCACGGGCGAAGAAGATCGTTTTTTCCGGCTTCTTCAATGCCGGGGCAAAGCTGTCGCTCGCCAATGGCGGCATCCGCATCGACGCGGAAGGCAAGGTCAAGAAAGTCGTCGAGGAGGTCGAGCACATCTCCTTCTCCGGCAAGCGCGCCGTCGCGCAGGGACAGGACATCACCTATGTCACCGAGCGCTGCGTCATGAAGCTGACGCCCGATGGGCTGATGGTGATGGAACTGGCGCCGGGCATCGACCTCGAGCGCGATGTGCTGGCGCAGGCCGAGATCCCGCTCAACGTAGCCAACGACCTCAAGGTGACGCCGGCGGCACTCTACCAGGATCGGCCGATCGGCCTGTCGCTGAATGGCGGCGCCTCGCTCGGAGGCGCGCATGGCTGAGCGCCTCGTCACCTTCGAGCAGGATGGCGCGATCGGCATTGTCACCTTGCGCCGTCCGGAAAAGTTCAATGCGCTCGATATCCCGATGCTGCGCGCGCTGGAAGCGGCGCTGGACGAGGCGGAAAGCGCTCAGCATGTCCGCGTCGTCCTCATATGCGGCCAAGGCAAGGGATTTTGCGCCGGCGGCGACGTCGAGGCCTGGGGGAGCATGAGTGCCGCCGATTTCCAGGTGCAATGGGTGCGCTACGGCCACCGTGTCTTCGACCGGCTGGCGCGGCTGCGGCAACCGACCATCGCCGTTCTGTCCGGTCATGCGCTCGGCGGCGGGCTGGAACTGGCCGTGGCTTGTGATTTCCGCGTCGCGGAAACGCAGGTGAAGCTCGGCTTCCCCGAGACCTCGATCGGCGTTGTCCCCGGCTGGTCCGGCACGCAGCGCGCGGTGCGTCGCTTCGGCGCCCAGACGGTGCGTCGCATGGCTGTCGGTGGCGAGATTTTTCTGGCGCCGGAAGCGCTTGCGCTAGGCGTCGTCGATCGCGTCGTCGAAACCGGCAAGGCGTCGGATGAAGCCAGGATCTGGGCTGAAAAAATCGCCGAACGCGGACCACTGGCCACCGAAGCCGCCAAGCTGATGATTGCGGTGGCGGAAGGCGAGGAAAGTGCCGCTGCGACAGAAGCCTTGGCCAGCGGCTTCATGGCGCTCACCGGCGATCTCAAGGCCGGCGTCGGCTCCTTCAAGACCAAGCAGAAGCCCGTGTTTTCGCGTTCGTAGGACAGAGTGGAAATCACATGAATGCACCTCTGAAGATTTCCATGCCTGCCGAGGCCTCCGTGGCCCCCAAGGCATACAAGCTTCTGATCGACGGCAAGCATGTCGATGCCCGCGATGGCCGCATGCTGGAACGCAAGAGCCCCGGCCACGGCTTCATGGTTTCACACTATGCTCAGGCGGGTGCCGCCGAAGTGGAAGCCGCGGTGCAGGCGGCGCACAGGGCCTTCGAGACCGGCCCCTGGCCGCGCATGCAAGCGTCCGAACGCGCCGCGATCCTGCTTAAGGCCGCCGACCTGATCGAGATCCGGCTGGAAGACATCGCCCGGCTCGATGCGCTGGAATCCGGCAAGCCGATCGCCCAGGCGCGCGCCGAAATCGGCGGCGCCGTCGACATCTGGCGCTATGCCGCCTCACTGGCCCGAACGTTGCACGGCGAAAGCTACGCCAATCTTGGCGATGCCATGCTGGGCGTCGTCCTGCGTGAGCCGATCGGCGTCGTCTCGATCATCACGCCGTGGAATTTCCCATTCCTCATCGTCAGCCAGAAACTGCCTTTCGCGCTCGCCGCCGGCTGCACGGCCGTGGTCAAGCCAAGCGAAATGACGTCGGCCTCGACTTTCGTGCTTGGCGATATCCTGTTGGAAGCCGGCGTTCCCGCTGGAGTCGTCAACATCCTCGCAGGTCTCGGCGCCGATGTCGGCGCGCCGATGGTCAGCCATCCGCTGGTCGAGATGGTTTCGTTTACCGGTTCCACCCGCGTCGGCAAGATGACCATGGCTGCGGCCTCGAATTCCCTTAAGAGAGTTTCGATGGAACTCGGCGGCAAGAACGGCCAGATCGTCTTCCCCGATGCCGATCTTAAAGCCGCTGCCGATGCCGCGGTATTCGGCGGCTTCTTCAACGCCGGCGAGTGCTGCAATGCCGGCAGCCGGCTGATCGTGCATGAGGCGATCGCCGACGACTTCCTGGGCGCCGTGAAGGCATTGACCGCCAGGGTAACCGTGGGCGATCCGCTCGACGACCTAACCAAGGTCGGCGCGATGATTTCGTCAGACCATCTGGCCAAGGTGACGGGTTACGTCGCGGCTGCCGCGAGTGAAGGCGGCAGTATCTACAGCGGCGGCGGGCAACGCCCTTCCAATGCCGGCCAATATCTCGATCCGACGATCTTACGCAACGTCACCGAAAACATGACGGTCGCGCGCGAGGAAGTGTTCGGGCCGGTGCTCTCGGTGCTGACTTTTGAATCGATTGAAAAGGCGTTGCGCATCGCCAACAACACGCCCTATGGTCTGTCGGCGGGTGTGTGGAGCGCCAGCATCGACACCTGCATGTCGGTGGCGCGGGGCGTGCGTTCGGGGACTGTCTGGGTGAACACGTTCATGGAAGGTTATCCAGAACTGCCGTTCGGCGGCTACAAGCAGTCGGGCTTGGGCCGCGAACTCGGCAAGCGCGCTGTTGAGGACTATACCGAGGAAAAGACAATCCAGTTTCATCGCGGCCAGCGCACCGGTTGGTGGGTCGGCTGAGTTGGGAAGAACCCGGTGGGCTGCCACCGGTCGTGTAATGCAACAAGGGAGGAAGTACATGTTGCGCAAACTGCTTATCGGAACGGCGCTCGCTTCGGGCCTGGCTTTCGCGGCCCATGCCGAGGACGTCAAGGAAGTGCAGATGCTGCATTGGTGGACGTCGGGCGGCGAAGCGGCTGCTCTCAACGTGCTCAAGGGCGATCTGGCCAAGGAAGGCTATGCCTGGAAGGACGTTCCCGTGGCCGGCGGCGGCGGCGATGCCGCCATGACCGCGCTGAAGGCGATGGTCGCGGCCGGCAACTATCCGACCGCCTCGCAGATGCTCGGCTACACCGTGCTCGACTATGCCGCTGCCGGCGTGATGGGCGACCTCACAGAGACGGCGAAGAAGGAAGGCTGGGACAAGTCGGTTCCGGCCGCGCTGCAGAAGTTCTCCGTCTATGACGGCAAGTGGGTTGCCGCTCCGGTCAACGTCCACTCCGTCAACTGGCTGTGGATCAACAAGGCGGTGATGGACAAGATCGGCGGCACCGAGCCTAAGACCTTCGACGATTTCATCGCCCTGCTCGACAAGGCCAAGGCGGCTGGGGTCACCCCGCTCGCGCTTGGTGGCCAGAACTGGCAGGAAGCGACCATGTTCGATTCCGTCGTGCTGTCGACCGGCGGACCTGAGTTCTACAAGAAGGCGATGAACGACCTCGACGACGCGTCGCTCAAGTCCGACACGATGAAGAAGTCGTTCGACAATCTGGCCAAGCTCGTCACCTATGTCGACCCGAACTTCTCTGGCCGCGACTGGAACTTGGCCACCGCGATGGTCATCAAGGGCGATGCGCTGGTGCAGGTCATGGGCGACTGGGCCAAGGGCGAGTTCCACGCCGCCAACAAGACACCGGGTACGGACTTCCTCTGCTATCGCTTCCCGGGCACCGACGGCTCGGTGATCTACAACTCCGACATGTTCGGCATGTTCAACGTTCCGGACGACCGCAAGGCCGCCCAGATCGCTCTGGCCACCGCCACCTTGTCGAAGAGCTTCCAGTCGGCCTTCAACGTCGTCAAGGGTTCGGTTCCGGCCCGCACCGACGTGCCTGACACCGACTTCGACGCTTGCGGCAAGAAGGGTATCGCCGACCTGAAGAAGGCCAATGAAGGCGGCACGCTGTTCGGCTCGCTGGCCCAGGGCTATGGCGCGCCTCCGGCTGTCGCCAATGCCTACAAGGACGTCATCTCGAAGTTTGTCCACGGTCAGATCAAGACCTCGGACGAAGCCGTGACCGAACTGGTCAAGGCGATCGACGACGCCAAGTAAGCGCCGGCCACAAACACCTTCCCCGCTCCGGCGGGGAAGGTTTCCGGTCCGTGAGGCCGATCGGCCGGATGCCGACGGGAGGAACCCCATGAGCAGTGTAGCGACAACCCAGATCAAGCTGACGCCGGAGCGGTCGCGCACCTCGGTGCGCTCGCGCCTGCAGGATGCCTTGCCCAAGATCGTGCTGGCGCCGAGCTTCGCCATCACCATCGCCTTCGTCTACGGCTTCATCCTGTGGACGATCTATCTGTCCTTCACCAACTCCAAGACCTTCCCGTCCTATGCCATAACAGGCGCACGCGCCTATCAGCGATTGTGGGGCTGGACCTTCGACACCGACCCGCCATCGAGCTGGTACACGTCGATCACCAATATGGGCATTTTCGGCTTTCTCTACATCTTGATCTGCCTGGCGCTCGGCCTGTTCCTGGCCATCCTGCTCGATCAGAAGATTCGCGGCGAAGGCGTTTTGCGCCCCATCTACCTCTATCCGATGGCGCTCTCCTTCATCGTCACCGGCGTTGCCTGGAAATGGTTCCTCGACCCCGGCCTAGGTCTCGAACAGACGCTGCATCAATGGGGCTGGACGAGCTTCCATTTCGACTGGATCAAGAACAAGGATTTCGTCATCTACACCGTGGTCATCGCCGGCGTCTGGCAGGCCTCCGGCTTCATCATGGCGATGTTCCTGGCCGGCCTGCGCGGTATTGACGGCGAGATCATGAAGGCGGCGCAGATCGACGGCGCCACCACCTTCCAGCTCTATCGCCGCATCGTCATTCCGCTCTTGCGGCCGATCTTCCTGTCGGCCTTCATCGTGCTCGCGCACCTAGCCATCAAATCCTACGACCTGGTCGTGGCACTGACCAGCGGCGGCCCCGGCGGCTCGGCCTGGTTGCCGTCCAACTTCATGTATGAATACACCTTCAAGCGCAACGAAATGGCCGTCGGCTCGGCCAGCGCCGTGATCATGCTGATGACCATCGTCGCCATCATCGTGCCCTATCTCTATTCCGAACTTAGGGAGAAATCGCGATGAGCGCCGTGACCACTCCCGCCCGCCGGGCCAGCGGCGGCGTCAACGTCAAGATTGTCAACCGCATCGTCATCTACGGGCTTCTGGCGCTGTTCGCACTGTTCTACCTGATGCCGCTGTTCGTCATGCTGGTGACCTCGTTCAAGACCATGGACGAGATCCAGAACGGCAACATGCTGGCGCTGCCAAAGGCGCCGACCTTCGACCCCTGGCTGAAGGCCTGGGGTGAGACCTGCGTAGGCCTCACCTGCGCCGGCATCAAGGGCTATTTCTGGAACTCCATAAAGATGGTGGTTCCGGCCGTGCTGATCTCGACCATGCTCGGCGCGCTCAATGGCTACGTGCTGACCAAATGGCGTTTTCGCGGCGCGACCCTGGTGTTCGGGCTGATGCTGTTTGCCTGCTTCATCCCGTTCCAGTCGGTACTGTTGCCGATGGCGACGATCCTGGGCAGCCTCGGACGGTTTGGCGTGTCGCTGCAGAACACGGTCGGAACCAGCTTCGGCCTCGGCAACCCGACGGTGAACCTGGTGTTCGTCCACGTCGTCTACGGCATCGGCTTCACCACGCTGTTCTTCCGCAACTATTACGAGGCGTTCCCGACCGAACTGGTCAAGGCCGCGCAGGTCGACGGCGCCTCTTTCTTCCAGATCTTTCGGCGCATCATGCTGCCGAATTCGATGCCGATCTTCGTCGTCACCGTCATCTATCAGTTCACGAACATCTGGAACGACTTCCTGTTCGCCTCCGCCTATGCCGGCACCGGCGACGCCATGCCGATGACGGTGGCGCTCAACAACGTCGTCAACACCTCGACAGGCGTCGTCGAATACAACGTCAACATGGCGGCCGCGATGATCGCGGCACTGCCCACCCTTCTCGTCTACGTGCTCGCCGGCCGCTACTTCGTGCGTGGCCTGATGGCGGGCGCGGTCAAAGGATAACCCAATGGCTTTTCTGGAAATTGATGGTCTGAGGAAGCGTTTCGGCCAGGTCGAGATCCTGAAGGGGATCAATCTCGAACTGGAAAAGGGCGGCTTCCTGGTGCTGGTCGGCCCTTCCGGCTGCGGCAAATCCACCTTGCTCAACACCATCGCCGGACTGGAGACCATCACCTCCGGCGATATCCGCGTCGATGGCCGCACCATCACAGATCTGCACCCGTCCAAGCGCGACATCGCCATGGTATTCCAGAGCTACGCGCTCTACCCCAACATGACGGTCGCCGGGAACATCTCCTTCGGCATGGAGATGCGCGGCGTGCCGACCGACGAACGCCAGAAGGCGATCGACAAGGTGGCCAAGGTGCTGCAGATTGGCCATCTGCTGAACCGCAAGCCGAGCCAGCTTTCGGGCGGCCAACGCCAGCGCGTCGCCATGGGCCGGGCGCTGGTGCGCGACCCCAAGCTGTTCCTGTTCGACGAGCCGCTGTCCAATCTCGACGCCAAGCTGCGCGTCGACATGCGCATCGAGATCAAGCGCCTCCATGCCACCACCGGCACAACCATCGTCTATGTCACCCACGACCAGATCGAGGCGATGACGCTGGCGACCAAAATCGCCGTCATGCGCGATGGCGAGGTGCAGCAATTCGGCACGCCGGCCGAGATCTACAACAACCCCAGCAATGTCTTCGTCGCCGACTTCATGGGTTCGCCGGCGATGAACCTGATCCCGGCGACCATCGACGGCAATGGCAGCGACCTGGCCGTCGTGCTCGATCGCGAGGCACGCCAGCCGATCACTCTGCCGATGGCCAACGCCCCGGCCGGATTGTCGGCGTTCAAGGGCAAGCCGGTCATCTTCGGCGTTCGCCCCGAGGCGCTCACCGATCCGGAAGGCGCGGAGCGCAACGCCTCGCAAATCGCCACCGCCGATTGCCATATCGAGGTGGTGGAGCCGGCCGGTTCCGATACCTTCGCCGTCACCAACCTCGGCGGCAAAGGCGTGGTGGCGCGGCTGCGCGCAGATGCCAACATCCAGCCCGGCACCAACACGCCGCTCGCCTTCAACCTGACCAAGGCGGTGTTCTTCGATCCGGCGACCGAGAGCCGTATTCGCTAATGCGCGTCGCCCAAAAGTGGGTTCGGTTTTGGGGCAACGACATGCATCAAGACAATAGACCTAAAGCGCGTCGCATGTGTCCATTCAAAAGCGGCGCGCTTTAGGCCATGACAAACCCGGATATCGTCATCATCGGCTCCGGCATCGGCGGCGCCACGATCGCCTCCGGCCTGGCCGGCAGCGGCGCCTCGATCCTGATACTGGAACGCGGCGAGCCGCTGCCGGCAACGCCGCATGCACGCGACACGCGCTCGATTTTCGTTGATGGCCACTACCGGCCGAAGGAGATGTGGCGTGAGGCCGGTGGCGCCGCATTCAACCCGGGCAATTACTACTATGTCGGCGGCAATTCGAAATTCTTCGGCGCGGTGCTGATCCGCTACCGCAAAGAGGATTTCTCCGCCATGGAGCACTTCGGCGGCGTCTCGCCGGCCTGGCCGTTTTCCTATGACGAATTCGAGCCTTGGTATTCCAGGGCAGAGCAGCTGTTCCGCGTGCGCGGCACGCTTGGCGAGGACCCGACCGAGCCGTTCCACTCGATCCCCTATGCCTATAAGCCTGTGCCGGACGAGGCGCCGATCGCCCGTGCCCGCGCCGAGCTCAAGGGGCTGGGCCTGCATCCGGCCTCGCTGCCGCTCGGCGTCGATATCGACACCTGGCTCAGGGAAGGCAGGACCGGCTGGGACGCTTTTCCGAACACTGGCCAGGGAAAGATGGACGCCCAGACCGCACCGCTGGCGGCGGCACTGAACGATCCGAACATCAAGCTCGAAACCGGCGCCCATGTCGAATATCTCGAGACTGCTCCGGACGGAAAAACCATATCAGCGGTTCATTACCGCCAGAGCGGCGAGCTGAAAAAGCTGTCGCCAAAACTGGTCATCCTGTCGGCAGGCGCGGTCAATTCAGCGGTCATCCTGCTGCGCTCGCCCTCACCCAGCAATGGCAAGGGGGGCGGCAAGGGCCTGGCCAACCGCTCCGACCAGGTCGGCCGCAACTTCATGAACCACAATTCGAGCGCCATGCTGGCGATCGATCCGCGCCGCCGGAACGATGCCGTCTACCAGAAGACGCTGATGCTCAACGATTATTACCTCTCCGACGGCAAGGGCGGCAAACCGCTCGGCAATGTCCAGCTTCTCGGCAAGATCGACGGCAACATGCTCAAGGCCAATGTGAAACGAGTGCCGAAATTCGCGCTCGATTTCATGGCCGGCCATGCGGTCGACTGGTACCTGATGTGCGAGGACCTGCCAGATCCCGAAAGCCGCATCATGGCCGACGGCAAGGACATCGTCATGCAATGGCGGCGCTCCAACATGCAGTCGCTCGACGGGCTGACCAAGGTGATGCGCGAGAATTTTCGCGCCTGCGGCTATCCCCTGGTGCTGTCGCGCCCTTTCGACAAACGCACGCCCTCGCACCAGTGCGGCACGGTGAAAATCGGAGAAGATCCGGCGACGTCGCCGCTCGATCCGTTGTGCCGTGCCTTCGATCACCGGAACCTGTTCGTCGTCGACGCCGGTTTTCTGCCGAACTCGGCCGCCGTGAACCCGGCGCTGTCGATCGCCGCTCAGGCGCTGCGTGTCGCCGAACACATCCGCAAGACGGACCTCGCCGCATGACCCGCCCGGCGGCCATCGTCACAGGCGGCGCGCGCGGCATCGGCCTTGCCTGCGCCGAAGCGCTGGCCGACGCCGGCTTCGACATTCTCGTCGCTGACCTTGCCCAAACAGCCGCAGGCGAGCTCGCCGCTGACATAACCGCGCGCGGCGCGAAGTTCGGCTATTTCGGCTGCGACATCGCCGATCTTTCCGCCCACGCCGCCCTCGTCGACTCTGCCATGCGCGCGTTCGGCCGCATCGATTGCCTGGTCAACAATGCCGGCGTCGGCGCCGTGGTGCGGGGCGACCTGCTGGACCTCAAACCCGACAATTTCGACCGCGCGCTCGGCGTCAACCTGCGGGGCACCGTCTTCCTCAGCCAGGCGGTCGCCAAGGCGATGCTCCGCCAGCCCAGCGATGATGCGAAATCGATCATCACCATCACATCGGTCAGCGCCGAGATGGCCTCGCCGGAACGCTCCGAATATTGCATGTCGAAGGCAGGGCTTTCGATGTGGGTGAAGAATCTGGCGCTCAGGCTCGCCCCGGAAAAAATCGGCGTGTTCGAGCTGCGGCCGGGCATTATCCGCACCGACATGACGGCGGGCGTGACCGCCAAATACGACGCTTTGATAGACAGCGGCCTGGTGCCGGCGAAACGCTGGGGCGAAGCGTCCGACATCGGCGCCATGGTGGCCGCGCTCGCTGCCGGGAGACTGGGCTTTTCGACCGGCTCGATCATCAATGTCGACGGCGCGCTTTCCGTGCCTCGGCTATGAACGGATGAGACAATGACCGACTACATCATCGTGGGCGCCGGCCCTGCCGGCTGCGTGCTGGCCAACCGGCTGAGCGAGGATCCCTCCAATTCCGTGCTGCTGCTCGAAGCCGGTGGCAAGGATTGGCATCCCTATATCCACATGCCGGCGGGCTTTGCCAAGATGACCAAGGGCATTGCGTCCTGGGGCTGGTCGACGGTGCCGCAGAGAAACATGAACGACCGCGTCTTCTGGTACACGCAGGCCAAGGTGGTCGGCGGCGGCTCCTCAATCAACGCCCAGATCTACACGCGCGGTAATGCGCGCGACTACGACGCCTGGGAGAAGGAGGAAGGGCTGGCCGGCTGGGGCTACCGCGACGTGCTGCCCTATTTCAAACGGGCCGAAAACAACCAGCGCTACGCCAACGATTTCCACGGCGACCAGGGCCCGCTCGGCGTCTCGAACCCGATTGCGCCGCTGCCGATCTGCGAAGCCTATTTCCGCGCCGGCCAGGAGATGGGCATTCCCTTCAATCCGGATTTCAACGGCGCTGCCCAAGAAGGCGTCGGCTATTACCAGCTGACCCAGAAGGATGCCCGGCGCTCCTCCGCCTCGGTCGCCTATCTCAGGCCGATCCGCGCTCGCAAGAACCTCACCGTCAGGACCGACGTACTGGTCACCCGCATCGTCGTCGAGAACGGTCGCGCCATCGGCGTCGAGGTGGTCGACAGGCCGGGCGGCGAAACAAAAATCCTGCGCTCCGACCGCGAGGTGATCGTCTCGTCCGGCGCCATCGGTTCGCCTAAGCTTTTGATGCAGTCGGGCATCGGCCCGGCCGACCATCTGAAATCGGTCGGCGTCACGCCGGTGCATGACCTGCCCGGCGTCGGCTCCAACATGCAGGACCATCTCGACCTGTTCGTCATCGCCGAATGCACCGGCGACCACACCTATGACAATTATGCCAAGCTGCACCGCACGGCCTGGGCTGGCCTGCAATATCTGCTGTTGAAGAAGGGGCCGGTGGCGTCCAGCCTGTTCGAGACCGGCGGCTTCTGGTACGCCGACCCGACCGCCGCCTCGCCCGATATCCAGTTCCATCTGGGTCTTGGCTCCGGCATCGAGGCTGGCGTCGAGAAGCTGAAAAACCCAGGCGTCACCTTGAACTCGGCCTTCCTGCGCCCGCGCTCACGCGGCACGGTGCGGCTGAAAAGCGCTGATCCCGCCGACCACCCGCTGATCGACCCCAACTACTGGTCCGATCCTTATGACCGCGACATGTCGCTGAGAGGGCTGCGGCTGGCGCGCGAGATCATGCGGCAGAAGGCGCTTGCCCCTTACGTGCTGCGCGAGGTGCTGCCCGGCCCGTCGCTCGCCAGCGACGATGAGCTGATCGACTATGCCTGCCGCACCTCCAAGACCGATCACCATCCTGTCGGCACCTGCCGCATGGGCCATGATGAGATGGCGGTGGTGACGCCGGACCTGAGACTGCGCGGCATCGAGGGGCTGCGCGTCTGCGATGCGTCTGTGATGCCGCGCGTGCCTTCCTCCAACACCAATGCGCCGACGATCATGGTCGGCGAAAAGGGTGCCGACCTGATCCTCGGCCGCGAGCCGCTGCCGCCGGCGGTGTTTTCCGGCAATCGTGCTGCTTAGGGAGTGGTAAAATGATCAGGCACTGCGTTTTCGCCAGATTTCGTAGCGATGTGTCGTCGACCGAGCGCACGGCCATCCACGCCGGCCTCGAGGCGTTGCGACAGGTGGTCGAAGGCATGGACACCGTCCAGTTCAGCACCAATGTCAGCCCAGAGCCTTTCGCGCGCGGGTTCACCCATGGCTTCACCATCGATTTCCGCGATGCCGCGGCGCGCGACGCCTATCTCGTGCATGAGGCGCATCAGCGTGCCGGCGCTCGCCTGGTCGCGGCTCTCGAAGGCGGCACGGACGGATTGATGGTCTTCGATCTCGATCTTACGAAAAAGTGACCGCCCGCCTTTCGAAAGCCGGCTGATCGCTGTTCTCTTTTGCCGACAGGGCGACATATCGTTCCTTTGGGGATGCAAAAGGAGGACGCCTTGAACCTCACTACCGAGCAGAAGAAAACCGTCCTGGCCTCATTCCTGGGCTGGACGCTCGATGCTTTCGATTTCTTCCTTCTGACATTCCTGCTCACCGATATTGCGACTGAATTCCAGACGGATGTCCCGGCAGTCTCAAAGGCACTGTTCCTGACCTTGGCCACGCGCTTCATCGGCGCGTTCTTCTTTGGCATGCTAGCCGACAAATACGGGCGCAAGCCCATTCTCATGCTCAATATCGTCAGCTATTCGGTGATCGGGGCGCTCGCCGCCTTCTCGCCCAATCTCGGCATCTTCCTGGCGCTGCGCGCGCTGTTCGGCATCGCCATGGGCGGCGAATGGGGCCTCGGCAGTTCACTCGCCATGGAATCCGTCCCGCCGAGCGCCCGCGGCATCGTCTCGGGCATCCTGCAATGCGGCTATCCGGCCGGCTACCTGCTGGCGGCGGTGGTCTATGGCCTGCTCTACCAGCAGACGATCGGCGGCTACACGATCGGCTGGCGCGCCATGTTCCTGCTCTCCTTCGTCCCGGCGCTGGTCGTCCTGTTCATCCGCTCGCATGTGCCGGAATCTCCTGCCTTCGTCGAGGCACAGAAAACCGCTCGACCGGGGATGCTGGAGACTTTGCAGAAGCACTGGGGCGTCGCGCTCTATGCCGTCGTGCTGATGATGTTCTTCAACTTCTTCAGCCATGGCACGCAGGATCTCTATCCGACCTTCCTGAAGAAGCAGCACGGCTTCGATCCACATACGGTGAGTTGGATCACCATCGTTGCCAACATCGGCGCCATCGTCGGCGGCCTGGCATTCGGTGCGCTGTCGGAGAAGATCGGCCGCGTCAACGCCATTACACTCGCCTGCATCATCGCCTTGCCGGCGATCCCGCTATGGGCCTACAGTTCAACGCCGTTCATGCTGGCCATCGGCGCCTTCGTCATGCAGGTCGCGGTCCAGGGCGCCTGGGGCGTCATCCCGGTCCACCTCAACGAGCTTTCGCCGGGTGCGGTGCGCGCCACCTTGCCCGGCTTCATCTACCAGGCCGGCAATCTCGCCGCTTCCTATGGCGGTCCATATCAGGCCGGGATCGCCGAAGCCCCCGGCGGCAGCTATGGCTATGCGCTGGCGCTTTTTGCCGGTGTGGTCGCCGTCTGCATCATCGTCGTCATCCGCTTCAGTCCGGAGCGGCGCGGCCAGGTAATGACGGTGCTCGGCTGAGAGGTCAACCCATCCTCAACGCGATGACGCCCGCAACAATGCTGAGCGCGGCAGCGCCGCGCCAGCCTGTCATCTTCTCGCCGAGGGCGTAGACCGAGATCATCATGGCAAACAGGATCGAGGTCTCGCGCAGCGACGCCACCGAGGCGATCGGCGCCTTGGTCATCGCCCACATGACGATCCAGTAGGCGGCGCCGGAAAGCACACCGGTGAACAGTCCCGTTTTCCAGTCGCGCGCCAGAACGGGCAGCGCCTTGGGCCCTCGGAAAACGAGGCACAGCACCAGCGCCCCAAATGCATCGCAGATGAACAGCCAGGCGGCATAGCTCTGCGCCGTTGCCGCCAGCCGCGCGCCGCTGCCGTCGGACAGCGTGTAGCTGGCGATGAAGATCGACGTGCCCAGCGCATAGCCGACCGCGCGCAGATTCAGCTTCTCCAGATGCGCGCCACCGCGAAACGACATCACCAGCGTGCCGGCCGACAACAGCAGGATGCCAAGGATGGCAAGCGGCGCCGGCACTTCGGCGACGACGAACATGCCGCCAATCGCGGCCAGCAGGGGTGCCGTGCCACGCGCCAGCGGGTAGGTCTGGGCGAAATCGCCGGCCTGGTAGGCGCCGATCAGGAAGGTGCGATAGCCCATGTGGAAGATCACCGAAGCGATGATGTAGGGCCAGACCTCCGCCTTCGGCATCTCGACGAATGGCAGCACGACGATGGCAGCAGTGCCCATGCCGAGCGTCATCAGCGTGATCGACAGAAAACGGTCGAGATGCACCTTGACCAGTGCGTTCCAGATCGCGTGCATGGCGGCCGCGGCAAGCACCGCGAAGAAGACGAAAAGCGTCATGGGGAGCTCATCGACCTCCCAAGCCGAAGGGCGTCTCGAGATCGATGTCGACCCGGACCGGGAAGTGGTCGGAAGCCACCTCGCCCATGTCTGATCCAACCGAACGCACACGCCCGGCTAACATGCCGCCGACGAAGCAATGGTCAAGCCGGCGCTTTGCCAGTCTGCCGTCGATGATCTTCTCATGCGTATGGAAATCCGCTACCGGCTCGCTGGCGACAGAAGCGGCATCGACGAAGCCGTCGAGATAGGCAGCGCCCCGATGATAGGGCGTGCTGCCGACAATGCGGCGATATTCGGCGCTGCCGGGTTCCATGTTGAAATCGCCCATCCAGATCGTCGCCAGCGGATTTTCCGGCTCGACTTCCCCATGTGTCCAGTTACGCGAAGGTTCGTCGTCCGCGCCGCTCCACGGTCCGCCTTCCGATGGTACCCGGCGGTGCTCGGCCATGAGATAATCGATCTGCTCCAGCCGCTCTTCCGCCGCGATGTGCGCGAGATGCAGCGACAGCACCCTGACCGGCCCGGCCGGCGTGCGGATCATGCATTCGAGGGCGGCGTTGCGGGTGTTGAGCGGCCGCAGCGTGCGGCGCATCGGCAGCGCGTGCAGTCGCGACCAGACGATCGGCAGCTTCGACATAACCATGGTGCCGAACTGCCGGCGGCGATTGACCAGACGGCCGTCGCGCAGCTCGCTGGCATCCATGTCGAAGGCTGGGCCGTAGACCCAGTGATACCCAGGCAGCAATTGCGAAAGCCGCTCCGGCTGGTCGTCGAAATCGCTGCGTTGCCAGTGCCGCTCGACCTCCTGCAAGGCGATGATGTCGGCGCCGGCGACAAGGCGTGCCGCACGCGAAAGATCGTAGCGCCCGTCGCTGCCGAATCCGTACTGGATGTTGTAGCTGACCAGCTTCATTGCTTATCCGGCTCACTTTTCGACGTTGGCAGTAACGGTTCGGCCGATCGCTTGCAATGTGCAGGAGGACGGACGGGGCTTGGGCCAGCAGGGCAGCGGCCGAGACGCGGTATCTGCTAGTCGGTGGTCAGCGGCTGGAACCGGCCTGCCGGCGATGCCGCAAGTTCCGTCCAGTCGATCTCTTCCTCCAGACGGTGATAGGCTTCGTCACCGATGGTGCCGTTGCGGCGCAGCTCCTCCAGGGCATCGCGCTGGCTTTTGATGGCATAGAGACGCAGCCTGTCATATTCGGTCGCGGCCTGGGCATCCTCGGGATTTTTGGCGATCTTGCGCTGGGCGGCATATTGCTCGCGCACCGCGGCTGCGGCGCTCGAGGTCTTGCCGCTCAATACATCAAGCGCGGCCTGCATGACCACGACGCGCGCCTTCGCTACCTCCCGGTCGACCGTTTCGTCGGGATCCAGCTTCAGGACGCGCAGCAGCGGCTTCAGGCTCATTCCTTGCAGCACCAGGGTGCCGAGCACGACCGTGAAGGCGGCGAGCACGATCGGGTCGCGAGCAGGAAATTCGACCGGCAAGGCGAATGCCGCGGCAAGGGTTACCAGTCCCCGCATGCCGCACCAGCCGATGAGCACGCCGCCGCGAAAGGACGGCGTATCCGGCTGATGCTCGGCGCCGCCAAAGCGGGCAAACCACCTGATGACTGCACCGCAGCCCAGCACCCAGATCAGGCGCGAAACGATGACGACCGCCAGCACAGCCGCGGCAAAGACGAATGCGTCGAGCTCTCCCGTACCGGCGAGCCGTCCGACGATCGACCGCGCCTGCAGACCCATCAGCACGAAGGCCAGCACGTTGAGCACGAACACCGCCGTCTCCCAGACCGAATAGGAACTGACACGCTTTCTCGCCGACATTCGGCGTGGCGCGGTCCGCGCGATGGTCATGGCGTAGACGACGATGGTGATGATCGCCGAGAGACCCAACCTGTCCGCCAGGATCCAGACACCGAACGTGCCGGCGAACTGCACCACGGTACCGCTGGCCGCGTCCTCGATGCGGCTCAGCGTGGCAAGCGACAGCCGACCGAGTACATAGCCGGCCACCAGGCTACCAACGGTCGACAAGACGACCATGGGCGCGGCGCTGCTCAACAGGAACGGACCGAGTGCGGCGGCGACAGCGATACGGTAGATCAGCAGCGCGGTTGCATCGTTGAGCAGGCTCTCGCCTTGCAGGATGGTGGTGATGCGGTGCGGCACCTTGAATTGTCCGAGCACGGCCGACGCCGCGACGGCATCGGGCGGCGCTACGATGGCGCCAAGGGCGACGGCCGCGGCGATCGGCAGGCCTGCCATCTTCCAGCCGAGCAGCGCAACCACTGCGGTGGTGAAAACGACCGCCCCCAAGGCCAGCAGGGCGAGCGGCAGCCGGTTGCGATTGAGATCGCGCAACGAGGTGTCATAGGCGGCGTCGAGCAGCACCGGCGCGATGAACAGGGCCAGCGCCAGTTCCGGGTCGATTTCGATGGTGGGCATGCCGGGCAGGAAGGCGATGCCCGCGCCCGCCAGCGCCAGCAGCGACGGATAAGGAACTTGCAGCCGCCGCGACAGCGCCGTCAGCGCGACTGCAATCAACAGAAGGATAAGCGTCAGTTCGAAAAGAGCCATGCTCTATCGTAGCCGCCGAACGAGGCGATTGGCAGTGCCAAAGTCATGGTCGTGAAACAACAGGGACACCTCTGGCACGGGCCGTGTCGTCCGCCGACAGCATGAGAAATCCCGACGGCTGGAGCGCCCGTTTGGGAGCGCCTTCCGACAGCGGACTACCTAGTGCAGCACCAGCATATCGCTCGACGAGAACGAAATCTCGGCCTTCTCCCCGACTGCGGGCGGCGGGGTGGCGGAGTTGTTGAACGTGTCGAGCGAGACCGTGTTGCCGCCGATGCCGACACGGACCCGGATAACCGAGCCGAGGAAGTGCACTTCGGAAATCTCTCCGGTCAGGCTGGAGTCGCGGCCGGGCTGGCGGCCGAGCGAAATCGCCTCGGGTCGCAGCGCCAGAGACAGCGTGTCGCCGGACTTCGAGCCGTTGAGCTTGCCCTTGAGCGAGACTTCCTGCGTGTTGACCTGCACCTTGCCGGAGGCGGCGTCGGTGACCTTGCCTTCGAGCACGTTCAGCGTGCCGACGAAATTGGCGACGAACTTGGTCGCTGGCCGGTTGTAGATCTCGAACGGCGTCGCGACCTGCTCGGCCTTGCCGCCATACATGACGGCGATGCGGTCGGAGATCGACAGCGCCTCTTCCTGGTCATGGGTCACGAAGATGGTGGTGATGCCGAGCTTCTTCTGGATCGAGCGGATTTCTTCGCGCAGCGACACGCGCACCTTGGCGTCCAGCGCCGACAGCGGCTCGTCGAGCAGCAGGAGCTTTGGTTTCGGCGCGATAGCACGCGCCAGCGCGATGCGCTGCTGCTGGCCTCCGGAGAGCTGGTAGGGATAGCGGTCCGCCATCTGCGGCAGCCTGATCATGTCGAGCATCTCGGCGACGCGCTTGTCCGCGTCGGCCTTCGGCATGCCGGCAACCTTCAACCCGAAAGCGATGTTCTGCGCCACCGTCAGGTTCGGGAATAGCGCATAGGCCTGGAACACCATGCCGACGTTGCGCTGGTTGGGCTTCAGCCGCGTGATGTCCTTGCCGGCGACGACGATCTTGCCGGCCGACGGCTCCTCGAAGCCGGCGACCATGCGCAGCACCGTCGTCTTGCCGCATCCGGATGGCCCCAGGAACGAGACGAACTCGCCCGGCTCGACGTCGAGGCTGAAATCCTGCACCACGGTGTTGGACCCGTAGGACTTTCGCACATGCTGGATGGACAGGAATGGCTCGGCCATGGCTTTTTCTCTCAGGTCAGTGCTTTTCGATCAATTCGGGCGGTTCGCCGATTTCGGCGCGAAGCGAGACAGGATCTGGATGAGCGACATGCAGCCCCAGGTAATGGCGAAGGCGATGATGGCAAGGGCTGCCGGTTCATAGGCGCGGTTGGCGCCGACGTTTTGCAGATACGGGCCAAAGGCCGGACGGTTGAGAAGGCTCGCCATGGTGAACTCGCCGATGACGATGGCGAAGGTCAGGAAGGCGCCCGACAGCACGGCGATCAGGACATTGGGCAGGATCACCCGGCCAATGATCGTGCCCCAGCCGGCGCCCAGGATCTGCGCTGCTTCGGTCAATGTCCGCACATCGATGGTGCGCAGCCCCGTATCGACGGCGCGATACATGTAGGGCAGAGCCAGCGTCGCATAGCCGATCACCAGCAGCGCATTGGCGCCCATATTGCTGCCCAGGAACGGCAGCGGGGAATTCGAGCCGTACATCCTGATATAGCCGAACACGATGACGATGGCCGGAATGACCAGCGGCAACAGCGTGATGAATTCGACGATCGGCCTGAGCTGCGGCAGGCGCAGCCGGATCCAGTATGCCGCCGGCACCACGATCAGCACGCCGAGGATGATGGTGAAGACGGCCGCTACCACCGAATACAGGAAGGTCGACTGGAAGCGAGCGTCGCCCAGCACGATCTGGTAGGCATCGAAGGAATGGACGCCGCGGCGCATGCGCAACGAGAACTCGACAGTCGCCATCAGCGGAATGAAGAAATAGGCCGCGCCGACAATGAAGACGACCCAGGCCCAGAATTTGCCCGACTTCATTTGAGCCACCTTTCGGACCGGGTCCGGAACCAGATGTAGAAGACGTTAGCCAAGCCCGTGATGACGATCATGCCGAAGGCGATGGCATAGCCGAGCTGCGGGTTGTGCAGCACGTCGCCGTTGATCTGCGAATAGAGCTTGATAGGAACGATGTTGAGTGCCGGGCCGGCAAACGCATAAGCCGTGGCGATGGCGCCGAAGGAATTGGCGAACAACAGGATAACGGTGCCGAGGAAGCTCGGCCACAAGACCGGGATGACCACCATGCGCCAATACTGCGACTGGGTGGCCCCGAGTGTGGCGGCGGCCTCGCCCCATTCCTTCTTCAAGCCGTCGATGGCCGGCACGATGATGACCACCATCAGCGGAATCTGGAAGAACAGATAGACCGCGATCAGACCCGATGTCGTGAGGAAATTGAAACCCATCGCGTAGATGTTGACATTGAGAACGTCACGCAGAAGCGTCGTGACGATGCCGACGCGGCCGAGGGTCGCCAGGAAGGCGAAGGCCAGTGGCAAGCCGGCGAAATTCGAGGCGACGCCCGAAAAAGTCAAGGTCGCCGAGCGGGTCCAGTTAGGAAGCCCGCCGCGCACGATGGCGATGGCAATCGCGAGCCCGGCAAAGGCACCGATGACCGCCGACCAGAAACTGATCTTGATCGAAACCCAGTAGGAAGCGCTGATCGAGGGATCGCTGACCAGCTGCAGTATATTATCAAGCGTCAGCTGACCGTCGCCATTCTGGAAAGCGCCCAGGACGAGATAGATCGTCGGCAGGATCAGGAACATCAGGACAAAGATGAAGAAAGGCGCCACGCCAATCCACTGCATCGGAAAGCGGAAAGTGGTCGCCTCGTTCGGCGGCGCGGGCTTGGTGGTGACGGACTGATTTGAAAGCGTAAGATCGGTCATGCGCCGGCTACCGTCTTCGAGGGGAAACCGGGCGGCCTCGCGGCCGCCCGGTGGATTTCAAGCCTTACTTGACGTTGGCGCCGACAACGGCGTCCCAGTTCTTGCTGATGGTCTCCTTCGCCTTGCCCTGCTCGTCGAGCGTCGGGAAGGCAGCCGAGGCGTAGGATTCCGCCGGCGGCAGCTTGGCCAGAACGTCCGCGGGGATCTTGCCGTTCTTGGCAAGATCGTTGAAGCGGATCGGGTGGCAATAGCCCTTCAACCAGCCGATCTGGCCTTCGTCGGAATAGAGATATTCCATCCACAGCTTGGCTGCATTCGGATGCGGCGCGAACGCGCTGATCGCCTGCACGTAAACGCCAGCGACAACGCCGGTCTTCGGCACGATGACGTCGACGGGCGGGTTGCCCTTCAGCGTGTCGCGACCGGCGAGCGCGTTGTAGTCCCAGTTGATCAGGATCGGGGTCTGGCCCTGGGCAAGCGTTGCCGGCTTGCCGACGACCGGCACGAAATTGCCGGCGGCGTTGAGCTTCTTGAAGAAGTCGAGGCCGGCGGTGCCAGCGGCTTCACCAGCAGCCGCGCCACCGGAAAGGCCCGCGGCGTAGACGGCCTGGATGGCCTGGTTCGAAGCGCGCGGATCGCCGGCAACGGCGACCGCGTTGGCGAATTCGGGCTTGAGGAGATCGGCCCAGTCCTTCGGCGACTCCTTGATCAGGTCCTTGTTCACCATGAACGAGAGAACGCCATAATAGTCTCCGTACCAGGCGCCATCGGCATCCTTGGCGCTGTCCGGGATCGAGTCCCAGGTCGACACCTTGTATGGCATCAACAGGCCATCGGCCTTGGCGGTCGGGCCGAAGGACAGGCCGACGTCGATGACATCAGGAGCCTGCGGGCCCTTGTTGTCCTTGTTGGCCTTGATCGCCTCGACTTCGTCGCCGGAGCCGGCGTCGGGGTTGAGTTCGTTGACGGTGATTTCCGGATACTTCGCCTTAAAGCCGGCGATGACGTCGCCGTAACCGCACCAGTCATGCGGCAAGGCGATCGTGGTGAGCTGGCCTTCGGCCTTGGCGGCCTTGATGAGATCGTCCATCGAAGCGGCGGACGAAATCACCGACGACACCATCAGGGTCGCGGCCGAAAGGGAAAGCACTTTCCCCGTGAATTTGAACATGTGTTCTCTCCATTGAACTGACGCCGTTGGACGTCTGCGATGCGGTATCGTTTTCGTGTGACAGCCAGATGAAAGCTTTGTGAAACCGGCGCCTCGCAGCGTGAAAAGTTAACTCTTTTTAACGGACTGTAGCAATTAGCCATCACTTAATTTTCCGGCTAATCATTAATCCGCCCCTATATCGCCCCTTCCCCTCTCCTTTCCCCTCGTTTCCGATCAACTTCCGCATCCAGGAACCGGCCTCAGACCGTCCCGGCGATGGCGTTTTCGAGCAGTGTCAGCGCCGCCTTCTTGGTCAGCTTGACCGGGTTGCCGCCGGCCGTCGGATCGACCACCGCCATGTCGGCGATCAGGCCCTTGCGCTTCTTGTCCATGTCGAGCCCCTTGATCAGGCCCGGCAGCGCGTGCGGCACCTTCAACTCCTTGCGCAGCTTGATAACAGCCTTGGCGAAGCCGTCGAAACCGCCCTTGATGCCGCAATAGGCGGCGAGCCGGGCGATACGCTCCTCGATGGAGTCGCGATTGAAGGCCAGCACATATGGCATGAACACGGCATTCGTCATGCCATGATGGGTGTCATAGAGCGCGCCGATCGGATGCGACAGCGAGTGGATGGCACCCAGCCCCTTCTGGAAGGCCGCGGCGCCCATGGCGGCCGCGCTCATCATGTGGGCGCGGGCGACGAGATCTTTGCCATTGGCATAAGCCTTCGGCAGGTTCTCGAACACCAGGCGTATGCCTTCGACGGCAATGCCGTCGGCCATCGGATGGTAGCCCGGTGCGCAATAGGCTTCGAGGCAATGGGCAAGCGCGTCCATGCCAGTGCCGGCGGTGATAAAGGAAGGCATGCCGGCCGAAAGCTCCGGATCGGCGATGACGATCGCCGGCAACAACTTCGGATGGAAAATGACCTTCTTGGTATGCGTCTCCTCGTTGGTGATGACGCCGGCGCGGCCGACCTCCGAGCCGGTGCCGGCGGTGGTCGGCACCGCGATGATCGGCGCGATGGCGTCGGAGTTGGCGCGCGTCCACCAGTCGCCGACATCCTCGAAGTCCCAGACCGGCCTGACTTGGCCGGCCTGGAAGGCGATCAGCTTGCCCAGGTCGAGCGCCGAGCCGCCCCCGAAGGCGATGACGCCGTCATGCTTGCCCTTCTTGAACACCGCGATGCCAGCGGTGAGGTTGGACTCGACCGGGTTCGGCTTCACCTCGGAGAACACGCCATAGGGCACCTTGGCCTCGTCGAGAATCCTGAGCGTCGAGGCGACGACCGGCAGTTTCGCCAATCCCGGATCGGTGACGAAAAGCGGCCGCTTGATGCCGGTGGCCGCGAGCACCTCCGGCAGTTCCTTGATGCGCCCGGCACCGAACCGAACGGTGGTGGGGTAGTTCCATTTGGAGATGAGCTTGGACATTTTTGTCTTTCGAAAATTAGATGGCTTCACGCAGATGGAAGGATTTCGGCCGGGTCAGATTGTCATAGCCCAGCGCCGACAGGGCAACGCCCTTGCCGGTGTCCTTGACGCCGGTCCAGACCAGCGCGGGATCGAGATAGTCGCAGCGGTTCATGAACACCGTGCCGGTCTCGACGCGGTCGCCGATCGCCACCGCATGCTCGGTGTCGCGCGTCCAGATCGAGGCCGTCAGCCCGTAGGGGCTGTCGTTCATCAAAGCTATCGCCTCCTCATCGTTGCGCACCTTCATGATGCCGACGATCGGGCCAAAGCTTTCCTCACGCATGACGCTCATCTGATGGTCGACTTGCGTCAACACCTCCGGCGCCAGGTAAGGCGAGCCGGCCTTGTCGTTAGCCACCTTCATGTCGATGTGCGCCTTGGCACCCTTGCGCAGCGCTTCGGCCTTCTGCTCGCGGATCAGGTCGGCAAAGCGCGCCTGCGCCATCGGTCCCATCGTCGTCGCCTGCTCCAGCGGATTGCCGACGACATAATTCCTGGTCTCGGCGATGAAGCCTTCGACGAACTCGTCATAGACTTTTTCGTGCACATAGACGCGTTCGATGCCGCAGCAGCACTGGCCGGAATTGAAGAAGGCGCCGTCGACCAGATTGGCCACGGCATGGTCCATCTTGGCGTCGGGCAGCACATAGGCCGGATCCTTGCCACCGAGTTCGAGCCCAAGCGTCATGAAGGTGCCTGCCGCCGCCTTTTCGATGGCACGGCCGCCAGCGACCGAGCCGGTGAAATTGACATGGTCGATCTTGCCGGAACCCAGCAGTTTTTCCGTCTGTGCATGGTTGAGCACGACATTCTGGAACACGCCCTTTGGCAGGCCGGCCTTGTCGAAAGCCTGTTGAAAGCGCTCGCCGACCAGCAACGTCTGCGCGGCATGTTTCAGGATGACGGCGTTGCCGGCCATCAGCGCCGGCACGATGGTGTTGACCGCTGTCAGATAGGGATAGTTCCATGGCGCGATCACCATGACCACCCCAAGCGGATCCTTCTTCACATAGCGCCGGAAGCCGTCCTTCGGGTTGGCGGCCGGCACGGACTTGAGCGCCGCTTCCGCGATCTCGACCATATAGTTGGTACGCTCCTTGACGCCGCCGAACTCGCCGCCATAACGAACGGGACGCCCCATCTGCCAGGCGATCTCCGGCACGATCTCGTCGGTCATCGCGACCAGTGCTTCCAGCATCGCCAGCATGTACTTGCCGCGCTCGACGATCGGCGTCTGCGCCCACTTCTCCTGCGCCGCCTTGGCACGCTCGACCGCGGCGTTGATCGCCTGGTCGGTAGCGATCGGCCGCTCCGCATAGATCGAGCCGTCGATGGGGGATTTGAGTTCTACGGTTTCCAAAAGGTGCTCCATTTAGCAGGCTAATGTACGCAGATGGCCGTTGCGGCTGTAGCGAAGGATGGGCTCGTCTCGCGTCACAAGAACCATGTCCAAGGCCCTTGCAGTGGCAATCAGTATTCGATCCATGGGATCGCCATGGGGCGAACCCGGCAAGTTGGAGGACGCGATCAGAATAGCCGGCGAAATCGCGCTGAGTTTCGCGGACATGCGCTCAATGAATCGCTCTACGAAATCGAGCGGCGCTATGGGCAAGTTGAGCCGGCCCTTGGCCACACCGATGCCGATCTCCCATGCTGACATCGGCGAGAGATAGAGGCGGCCATCATAGGCCGCGTCGGAAATCTCCTGGCTTGCCTGAGGGTCGATTTTGCTGTCGTTTGCAATGAAGATCATCGCGCACGTGTCCAGCAGCAGGCTCGGCTCTTCACTCATTTGCGCATCATGTGTTTGCCATGCTGCGCCTGAGTTTCACCGCCCAGATAACCCCGATCCCAAGGCTCATCATCGAACGGTTTGGTGACATCAAACCCGGCCTCGATAGCTATCAAGCCCTTCATGAAACCAAATCCAGGGTGACGGTGCGTACGCACAGCGGGTGCGGCGTCACCGGTCGGCATCTTGCGAACGCGGCGAAAGACAAGCTTGCCAGTGCCTACGTTGACGGATTCGGTCTCGAATCCGGCCTCGAGCCACTCCCTGGTCATGGGATTGTTGCTCGGATTGTTGCTCCACCACGCGGGGTATCGCTTCGATGCCGGCAACGGCAGACTAAGCACGCTCTCGATCTCATCGAACGACATAGGCACACGGTCGGCATTCTGGGCGACCAGAAATTCCTTCAGCGGCGCATATTTGGACATTGCGAACTCCCCAACAATTGCAGCTTGCAGCCTTCATATGAGCTACATTAACTACATTGTCAACAATAAAGCTGCATAAAGCTTTAATATCGCTCGAACCCTCTGTGCAGTTCCCAATCCGTGATACGCCGATCGTATTCGAACTGCTCCCACTTCGCTGTGTGGACATAGTGCTCGAGCACATCCTCGCCGAGCGCCTGTTTCAGCATCTTCGATTTCGCCAGCGTCTCGGTCGCGTCGCGCAGCGTCTTTGGAATTTCCGGCAAACGAGAAGCCTGATAGGCGTCGCCGACGAAAGGCTTCTGCAATTCCAGCTTCTCGTCGATACCGGCGAGGCCGGCCGCGATCAGCGCCGCGAAGGCGAGATAGGGATTGAGGTCGGCGCCGCCGATGCGGCATTCCATGCGGATGCCCTTGGTGCCCTCGCCGCACAGGCGGAAGCCGGCGGTGCGGTTGTCTTCGCTCCACATGATCTTGGTCGGCGCGAAAGTGCCGGCCTGGAAGCGCTTGTAGGAATTGATGTAGGGCGCCAGGAACCAGGTGAATTCCTTGGCGTATTTCAGCTGCCCGGCCGCCCATTGCTGGCCGAGCGTCGACAAGGTCCAGTCGGCTTGTCTGTCGAAGAACAGCGGCGTCTTGCCGTCCGCGCTCCACAGCGAATTGTGGATGTGGCTCGAATTGCCGGCGAGACCGTAATTATACTTGGACATGAAGGAAATCGCCTTGCCTTCGGACTCGGCAATCTCCTTGGCGCCGTTCTTCAGGATGACGTGGCGGTCGGCCATGTCGAGCGCCTCGGCGTAGCGCACATTGATCTCTTCCTGGCCCGGACCCCACTCGCCCTTGGAATTCTCGATCGGAATACCGGCGGCTTCCATCTCGTTGCGAAGCCGGCGCATGACGCCTTCTTCCTTGGTGGTGATGCCGATCTGGTAGTCGCCAATATAGGGCGAGGCTGTATCGAGCCCCTGCCAATGCTTCTTGCGGGCGGAATCGTAGGTTTCGTTAAACAGATAGAATTCGAGCTCGGAAGCGAAATAGCCGATATAGCCGCGCTCGCTCAGCCGCTTGACCTGCTTCTTCAGGATGGCGCGCGGCGAATGCGGCAGGTCGTCATGGGTGTGGTGGTCGAGCACGTCGCAAATGACGAGCGCCGTCTTTTCCAGCCAGGGAATGCGCCGCAGCGTCGCCAGGTCCGGCTTCATGACGAAGTCGCCATAGCCCTTCGACCAGCTTGCCGCCTTGTAGCCCGGCACCGGCTCCATATCGATGTCGGCCGCCAGCAGGTAATTGCAGCCATGCGTCTCGTCATGCGCGGAATCGACGAAGTATTGCGCCAGGAACCGCTTTCCCGCCAACCGGCCCTGCATGTCGACAATGCATGCCAGCACCGTGTCGATCTCGCCGCTGGAGACCGCTTTCTTCAACTGATCGAACGAGAAACTTCCGGCCATTCCTTTGGCACTCCAGTGCTTGGCGTTTCGGGCTTGTCATATTGAACGAGAACAAAAAACCGTGGCGAGCGAACCCGCCACGGCTTGATTGGTTGTTTAGGCGGATTCGCCGACGGCCTTTTCGGCCGCTGCGATGATCGCCCTGCGCTTGGCGATTGCCGTCTCGCCGATGGGCGGCCCCTGGAAGCGGCGGTTCTCGACGGCAAACCACAAAACGACAAGCAGAACGATCAATCCGATCGCATAGTTGATCAAGATGTCGAAGGGCGGTTGGATGCCGGCATACATCAACACCAGAACACCAAGCACGGTGATGACGGCGAACGGCTTTGACCAGATGCCGAGCCGGAATGGCCCGAACTCGGTCCAGCTCTTTCCTTCCGCAAGAAGTCCGGCCGCGATCGGCATGGCGTAGGAGACGTAGAGGAAGAGTGCGCAGCCGGCTGCCAGCGCCGCGAAAGCCGGCGAATAGAGCGTGGCGGCGATCGACAGAACGACGCCGAGCCAGATGGCTGGGACGGGCGTGCGCCAGGTCGGCGAAACCTGCTTCCATAAAGAAGACCCCGGCAGACCTCCGTCACGCGAAAAGGCAAAGATCATGCGCGAGGTCGAAGTGAGCCCTGCTAGCGCGCACAGATAGTTCGACAGCACGATGGCGATGCCGAGCAGAGCCTTGAGCCAGGTTGGCGCCGGCAGATTGTTGAACAGGTTGAACCAGGCATTGCCGCCGTCCTTGGCGGTCGCCACGAGATCGGGGCTGGCAAGGACAAAGGAGACCGCCATGACGAAACCGAAGACGAGAGACCAGAGGACCGCGTGGATCATGCCTCTGGGCACAGCGACGCGGGCATTGTGCGTTTCCTCGGCGGTATGCGCGGAGGCGTCAAAGCCGGTGATCGTGTAAAGCGGGTAGAGAAGGCCAATCAGGAAGGCCACGAGTGCGGTGCGGGCCGTCGGAACATAGCCACCACCGAGATCGCCGGTCGTGTTGACGAAAGTCGTCAGCCGCGCGAGGTCGAAGCCATGCGCGCCCCAGATCAGGAAGGTCAGCGTCAGCACGACCGCGACAACGAGGATGAGGTAGCCGGAAAAATCGGTCAACATCGTCGTCGTCTTGATGCCGAGATGATTGAACAGACCTTGGGTAACTGTAATCAAGACGACTGCCGCCGTCTGTTGCCAAAAGCCCCAGGCCGATGTGTCCCAGCCGAAGATCGGGCCAGCAACGAGCCCCTGAAACAGCAGGTAGACGCCGACATTCACCGAAGCGACGACGAAGATCAGGCCGAGCAAGTTGATCCAGGCCGTGGCCCAGCCCCAGCCGCGTCCGCCTAGGATCGAGGACCAGTGATAGAGGCCGCCGGCTGTCGGATAGGCCGATCCAATCTGGCCGAGAGAAGCCGCGACCACGAGCGCAAAGACGCCGCCGATGACCCAGCCGATGGTCGCCTCGAAACCGCTGCCGGTGGCCATGGCCAGCGGGAAAGACGTAATGCCGCCCGCCAGAATGCAGATGATCGAGAAGGAAATGGCGAAGTTGGAGAAGCCGCTCATGCGGCGCGCTAGTTCCTGGGCGTAGCCCATACTGTGGAGGATTTTTGTGTCCTCCGACTTGTCAGAGTGATCAGGTGTTGTCATGTCAGAGTTCCCCTGTTGGTTCTTAGCTGGCCGATTGAACTGACTTTCCGACTGCGCTTCGTCGAGAGCCCTTGGCCTCCTCTGGCTCCAGATCCGAAAAAATGCCCGTGAGCATATCCGCCCATTTCCGCTGCCCGGTTTCGCCGGAGATTTCATCGTTGCGGATTTCGATCATCGCGCAGGGTAGCCCGCGCGAGCGCGCATGCCGTTCCAGCGTGAAATAGACGCGGTCGGCCGGCGAATAGGGTTCGTTGATGCCGACGGTGATGCCTGAGAGCCGTTGCAGCGCCGATATCAGCGGCGACGCCAGCCGGCGATCTTCGTCATGGATGATGCCGATATGCCAGGGCCGATTGCGGCCCTTGTAGACCGGCGTGAAGGAATGAACGGAAACCAGGCGGGTCTCCTGGCCGCGCGCCAACCGGTCCTCGACGATGCGCTCGATGGCGCCATGGAACGGTTGCCATGACAGGGCGACCCGCGCCGCGCGCTGTTTTTCCGACAGGCCGGTATTGCCCGGTATGGCAGTGGTTTCGCTGACCGGCGGCACCAGGTCCGGCGCATCGAGCGGCCGGTTGCAGTCGATGACGAGACGCGAAATGCGGGCTTCGACCAGCGTCGCATCGAGCGCCTGCGCCATCCGCAGCGCAACCGGCAAAGCACCGGGATCCCAAGCGATATGGCGGGACAGGTCGTCGACGGCAAGGCCGAGCGTGCCGAATTCAGCCGGAAGGAAATTGGAAGCGTGATCGCAGGTCAGCACGAAGGGGCTCGATCCGCCGGGGTTCGTCACCCTCACGGTATCAGACGATGCAAGGCTGGCGGGCCGCGCTGTCTCCATAGTCCTGCCGTCCCCTGGGAGCGCTGTATCGTATGTTACGTATTTTGTTTCATTGCGTCCCGGTGGATGATTTCATACAGTTTGTTTGGCTTTGTCAAATGCGATCTGGGGAAAAGACGGTCGGCGGGCCAAGGGTGGGGAAAAGATGATTTCCAACATTGCCGAATTGATTGCCGACCGTATCGGCGCGATGCCCGCCGGCGAACGGCGCGCAGCGCAGACGCTGATCGCGAGCTATCCGATGATCGGCCTCAAGACAGTCGCCGAATTCTCATCCGCGGCCGGCGTCTCCTCGCCGACGATCCTGCGTTTCGTCGCCCGGCTGGGCTTCCAGAATTACCCCGAGTTCCAGTCGAGCCTGCAGGATGAACTGGCGGCGCAATTGCAATCGCCGGCGATACGAACGCTCAACCCGCCCTCGCCTAGTGGCGGCACGGTGTCGCCCATGCTGGAAGCAACGCTCGACAATATGCGCGAGACCTTCAGGCACCTGTCCGACAAGCAGCTTGCCGACATTGCCACCAGGCTGGCCGAGCGGCGTGGCAAGACATTCCTGATCGGCGGCCGCTTTACCGACCCGCTGGCGCGCTACATGGCCGCCCATCTCGCCGTCATCCAGCCCGATGTCTTTCACCTCGCCGGCCAGGAGAGCATGTGGCGTGACCGGCTGATTGACATGGGCAAGCGCGACGTGCTGGTGATCTTCGACATCAGGCGCTACCAGGACAGCCTCGTCCGCTTCGCCGAGAAGGCGCATCAGCGCGGCGTTCAGATCGTACTGTTCACCGACCAGTGGCTGTCGCCGATCGCCCGCTTTGCTCGCCATGTCATCGCCGGACGAACCGCCGTGCCTTCCGCATGGGATTCCTCAGCGGCACTTTTCGTCGTCGCCGAAACGTTGATCGGCGCCGTCACCAGGCAACTCGAGGCCGACGGCGCCCGGCGCATCCGCGAGATGGAAGGCCTGCGATAGGCAGAATCCTCCGGATCATTGCATCGGCTTCGCGGCCGTCTCGGTTTCACGTTACCGAGATTTAATGTGCACGATTGCGTGATAATTGCCATAAACCGCTGATATCGGGGTGTGGCGTGGCCGGATTTTTGCCGCCCGCCCGCATCGTCACTGTGCCGTTCCTTCGGGAATGGCCGACGATTTCTGAAACCGGAGTGTCGATGCGGACCTGGAAGCAAATTGTCGTTGCGCTTGTGATCGTGGTCGCCGCCGCGGCCGCCTGGGCACGCTTCTATCCAGGCGCGCCGGAAGTGCTGGCGCGCTGGGGGATGGATTGGGCGTACGCGGCAACGCCTCCCGCCAGAAGCGGTGCGGACGGCGCGAAACAGGCTGGCAATCGCAATGGAGTCCGGCAGGTCAACGTCGTCGCCTTGCCTGCCGGTACGGCCACCATAAACGACCGCCTGCAGGCGATCGGCACCGGCCGTGCCAACGCCTCGGTGACCGTCAATCCCTACAGTTCCGGCCGTCTTGCCGAGTTGCTGGTCGAATCCGGCACTCATGTCGACAAGGGACAGATCATCGCAACGCTCGATTCCGAGACGGAGATCATCGCACAGGACCGCGCCAAGCTTGCCTTGCAGGATGCTCAGTCCAAGCTCGACCGCGTCAAGTCGCTGCGTGCCTCCAACGCGGCGACACCGGTCGCGGTCGCCGATGCCGAAGTGGTTCTGGCCGGCGCCAAGCTGGCGCTTCAGGATGCCGAGCTTGCACTGCAGCGCCGCTCGATCTTGGCGCCGATCACCGGCACGGTCGGCATCCTGCCGATCTCGGCCGGCAATTACGTCACCAACCAGTCGGCGATCGCCACGCTTGACGACCGGTCCTCTATCCTGGTCGATTTCCAGGTACCCGAGCGCTTCGCCGCCGCCGTCAAGGTCGGCGCGCAATTGACGGCGACGCCGATCGCCAATCCGAGCAACGCATACACCGGCACGGTTTCGGCGATCGACAATCATATCGACGAAAAGAGCCGCACACTTCTGGTCAAGGCCACCATCGCCAATCCGGCCGATTCGCTGCGCGCCGGCATGTCGTTCTCCATCACCATGAAATTCCCCGGCGAGACCTATCCGGCCGTCAGCCCGCTGGCGATCCTCTGGGGTTCGGACGGCGCCTATGTCTGGCAAGTCGAGGACGGCAAGGCCAGGCGCGTGCCGGTGCGCATCATCCAGCGCAACACCGAGACCGTATTGATCGGCGCGGAGATCGACAGCGGCGACATGGTGGTCACCGAAGGCACCCAAAGTGTCAGCGAAGGCGGCGAGGTTCGCATCGCGGGCCAGGAGCAGCGCGCCGCCACCGCCGCGGAAGGCTCATGACCGGCTCCGTCAACGCCGCCAGCGATACCGGCTTCGCCGCACTGTTCATCCGCAGGCCGGTCATGGCGTTCGTGCTGAACACCCTTATAGCCGTTGCCGGCCTCGCTGCCTTCTACGGTGTCGAGATCCGCGAATTGCCCGACGTCGACCGCGCCGTCGTCACGGTCTCCACGACCTTCGAAGGCGCGGCCGCCGAAACCGTCGACCGCGAACTGACCGACACGATCGAGGGCGCCGTCGCCCGCGTCTCCGGCGTCAAGTCGATCTCATCTTCCTCCTCCTTCGGCTCGAGCCGCGTCACCATCGAGTTCAACGACGGTGTCGACCTTAACGTCGCCGCCTCGGATGTGCGTGATGCCGTCGGCCGGGTCGCCAACCAGATGCCCGATACCGCCGATCCGCCGCGCATCGTCAAGGCCGATGCCAATTCCGACGCGGTGATGCGGCTGGCGGTGACTTCGGACACCATGTCGATCCAGGACATGACGGTGGTGGTCCAGGACCAGATCGAGGACGAACTGGCCGCCGTGCCCGGCGTCGCCGACGTTCAGGTTTATGGCGACCGCGACAAGATCTTTCGCATCGATGTCGACCAAAACAAGCTCGCCAGCCTCGGCTTCACGGTCGCCGACCTCCGGGCGGCGCTTGCCTCCGTCGCCTTCGATTCCCCGGCCGGATCGATCACAACGACCAACCAAGACCTGATCGTCCGCACCACGGCCGACGTGACGACGCCCGCGGAATTCGAAAACATCATCATCGGCGGCACGACGCGCATCCGCGATGTCGCGACCGTCACGCTCGGCCCCGATGTTGGCCAGACGACGCTGCGTTCGGACGGCAAGACCGGAATCGGCCTCGGCATTATCCGCCAGGCGGAATCGAACACGCTGGACATTTCGACGGGTGTCCAGGCCGCCGTCGCCAAGCTGCAGGAGAATCTGCCCAAGGGCATGTCGATCAAGATCACCAGCGACGACGCTGTCTTCGTCAAGGGTGCGGTGCACGAGGTCGAGATCGCGCTTGGGCTGTCGGTTACCATGGTGCTGATCGTCATCTACATCTTCCTGCTCGACTGGCGCGCCACGCTCATCCCCGGCCTGTCGATGCCGGTCGCCATGATCGGCACCATCGCCGCCATCTATCTGGCCGGCTTCTCCGTCAACATCCTGACGCTGCTCGCTTTGGTGCTGGCCACCGGCCTTGTCGTCGACGACGCCATCGTCGTCTTGGAAAACATCGTGCGACGCCGCAACGAAGGCATGGGGCCGCGTGCGGCGGCCGTGCTCGGCGCGCAGGAAGTGTTCTTCGCCGTCGTCGCCACGACACTGACGCTTGTCGCCGTCTTCGTGCCGATCTCGTTCCTGCCCGGCCAGACCGGCGGCCTGTTCCGCGAATTCGGCTTCGTGCTTGCGATGTCGGTGCTTCTGTCCTGCGTGGTCGCGCTGACGCTTTGCCCGATGCTTGCCTCGCGCATGCTGACCAGCGCGCCGCTTCACCACGAAGGCGGCCAAGGCGTCGGCGCTCGCATCGGCGGCGTCTTGAATGCCGGCTACAAGCGCGCGCTGCACGCTTGCCTCGATGCGCCCTGGATCGTGGTTCTGGTCGCGGTGCTGTTTGCCGGCGTCGCCTTCGCGCTGTTCGGCACCATCCGCCAGGAACTGACGCCGACCGAGGACCGCGCCGCCGTGCTGTTGCGCATCAACGCCCCGCAAGGCGTCAGCCTCGACTACACGACGCAGCAGATGCAGAAGATCGAGCGGCTGATCCAGCCGATGCGCGATTCCGGCGAGATCCGCTCGACTTTCGAAAACGCCGGCCAGAACGGCTCCTACAATTCTGGCTTCATGGTGATGACGCTGGCGCCGTGGGACGAGCGCAGCCGCAGCCAGCAGGAGATCATGGCCGAGATCAGTCAGTTGACCAGGCAGGTGCCCAGCGTGCGGATCTTCCCGGTCCAACCCAACAGTCTCGGTATCCGCGGCGCCGGCAACGGCCTGCAATTCGCTCTGGTTGGCAACGACCGCAAGGCGCTTGGCGATGCAGCGGTCAAGATCATCGCCGAGATGCAGAAGGATGGGCGCTTTCAGACGCCGCGCCTGTCGATCGACCCGACGCAGCCGCAACTGGCCGTAGCTATAGATCGTGAGCGCGCCTCCGATCTCGGCATCGACATCACGGGGCTCGCCAACACCATGCAAGCCATGCTCGACGGCAACGACGTCGTCGATGTCTACATCGCCGACCGCAGCTACGGCGTGAAGCTGGTCTCGACGACCAATCCGATCAACGACCCGACCGACCTGGAAAATGTCTTCCTCAAGACCGCGGATGGCCGCTTCGTGCCGATGTCGACCATCGCCACGCTGACCGAGCGCGCCGTGCCGCCGTCGCTGTCGCGCGAACAGCAGCAGCCATCGGTGGCGATCACCTCCAACCTCTCAGGCAATTTCGCGCTTGGCGATGCGCTGACACGCGCCGAGCAGATCGCCACGCCGCTCCTGCCGCCTGGAAGCCGCATCCTGCCCCTGGCCGAGGCAGCGACTTTGGGTGAAACCAACAGCGCCATGGTCACCATCTTCGGCTTCGCCCTGGTCATCATCCTCCTGGTGCTGGCCGCCCAGTTCGAGAGTTTCGTCAGCGCCGTCATCATCATGGCGACGGTGCCGCTCGGCCTTGCCTGCGCCATTTTCGCGCTGCTGCTTTCAGGCACCAGCCTCAACGCCTACAGCCAGATCGGCCTGGTGCTTCTGGTCGGCGTCATGGCCAAGAACGGCATCCTGATCGTCGAATTCGCCAACCAGCTGCGAGATCGGGGCCTGGGCGTGCGCGAAGCGATCGAGCAGGCTTCCACCATCCGCCTGCGGCCGGTGATGATGACGATGATCTGCACCATACTTGGCGGTGTGCCGCTCGTGCTGGCCGCCGGCGCTGGCGCCGAGGCACGCGTGGCGCTCGGCTGGGTCATTGTCGGCGGGCTTGGCCTGGCCACCATCTCGACACTGTTCCTGACCCCGGTCGCTTATCTCCTGCTTGGCCGCTTCGTCACGCCGAAGACCCATGAGGAAGCACGGCTGAAGCGCGAACTCGAGGAAGCCGCCTACACCAATGTGGAACCGGCGGAATAGAGATACCTATTTCAGCAGCCGGCCCTCGATCGACCAACGCGCGGCAAGGAAGTTCAGCACGGCCGCCACGATGACCCCGCCGATCTTTGCCGGCCACACACCGCCGATGCCGGCGAAGAGTGCGATCGACAGGCTGGACACGCCGAGCGAAATCAACGCCCCAGCCGAGACGAAGCGCAGGAAGGCGTCATGCAGCCGAATGGCGTGATTGCGTTCGAACGACCAGAAGCCATTCGCCACGAAAGAGAAGACGACGGCAATCGACCAAGAGATGACATTGGCGGACAGCGGCGGGGCGTGCAGCTTGAGCAGCAGGAAAAAACCGGCAAGGTCGATGGCCGTATTTGCCAGTCCGACCAGCGCAAAACGGACGATCTTGCTGCCGGTCGAACGCCGTGGCTGAACGCCATTCATTCCCGGCCGTCCAAGATCTCGACACCGGCTCGGGCCAGGCTCGCGCCGAACGCATCCGAAGCCAGAACGCCGAATTCCACTTCGCGCACGCCTTGCATCGGGTCACGCGCGCACAGCGTTTGGTCGACATGGCCGGGGTGGCACATGAACAGCCCACGGTCCGACAGCGCTTCGACGGCAGCCTCCAGCAAGGGGGCGAACTTTTCGGGTTGCCGCCAGTCATAGATGCCGGCGAGCGGCTTCAAAACGGCAAAGCCGGCACGCTGCATCGATTGGTTGAAGCCGGCGGCCACGGCAGCGATTGCCGCGATTTTCGGTGCGGCGGCGGCATCGCTCAGCGCCGGAGCGCCTCGCAGCACCGGCCTGCCGGCAGTGTCGGGAAAACGTGTCCGCAGCCAGCCGCGCACGACAGGCAGGAAATGCACGTGCTGATGACCGTCGATGAAGTCGGGCTTGCGGCCCAGCGCCTCGACGAAACGGCTATATTGCGCGTCGAGTTCGGCATGGACGTCGCGCTCGTCGACCCGCCCGCGCAGGACCGGCAGGGCCAGCGAACGAAGCGGCGGCAACCGACCCTCGGGCGCTAGGCTCGATTTGCCTGTGACCGCTGGCTGGTCCGTAAGGGTCAGGTGCAGCCCGATCGCCGCGCGGCCGCGCAGCGGCTTTATGCGCGCCGCCGCCTCGGCCCATTCCGGAAAACCGGTCATGCAGCTGGTGCCGGTCAGGCGTCCGCGGTCGAGCAGGTCGAGAATGCCGGCGCAAACCCC
Organism: Mesorhizobium sp. CO1-1-11; assembly: GCF_020164995.1. Lineage (NCBI taxonomy): Bacteria > Pseudomonadati > Pseudomonadota > Alphaproteobacteria > Hyphomicrobiales > Phyllobacteriaceae > Mesorhizobium > Mesorhizobium sp. CO1-1-11. Next base: position 59,977 of record NZ_JAIUHE010000003.1, on the reverse strand, counting down.
TGGTGCCAGCCCGTAGTCGTCGGCGATCAGGCGAATGCGCCGCGTCATCCGCGGGACGCGCCCGGCGGCTTGTCGGGGGCGGTCTCGCTGAGCACCACATCGCGCACCAGATAGACCGGCCGGTCCTTGCTCTCGGACAGCGTGACCCAGACATATTCGCCGATCAGGCCGAGCAAGGTGAGGTTGAGGCCGCCGAGCAGCACGACGGCGACCATCAGGCTGGGGTAACCAGGCACGGCAACGCCGTAGAACATCACCTCGAAGAACACTTTGGCGCCGTAAACGACGCCCGCCAGCGCCGCCAGCATCCCGCTCAAGCTGATGATGCGCAGCGGGATGACGGAAAACGATGTAAATCCTTCCAGTGAAAAGGCGATCAGGTTGAGCCGGCTCCATTTCGACGTGCCGATGGGGCGGTTTTCCGGCGAATAGGGTATGGCTTTCTGACGGAAACCGGCCCAGGCGAACAGGCCCTTGTTGAAGCGCCGCTTGTCGCGCAGGCTGGTCAGCGCACGCACCACGGGACCGCGCATGACGCGAAAATCACCGGCGTTCTCCGGAATGTCGAAACGCTGGCTGCTGTTGATCAGGCTGTAGAAAAGTCGCGCCAGCTGGCTGCGCCGCCAGCTCGCCTCGCGGCGGTCGTTCTGCGCGTACACGACGTCGATATCGGGGCTTTCCACCAGCTCGGCGATCATCTTCAAGCTGATATCCATGGAATGCTGCAGATCCGAATCCATGATCAGCACCATGTCGCCACGCGACTGGTCGAGGCCGGCGAGCACCGCGACCTCCTTGCCGAAATTGCGGCTGAGGCGAACGATCTCCCACGATCCCGACAGGGCTTGCGAAAATCGCCTGGCGCCATCGTCGAGGCTGCCGTCGTCGACCAGGATCTTGTGGACGACCATGCCGAAACGGCTTGATACCGCTTCCTCGAGCCTGTCGAGCAGGGCGGCAAAGGCCGGCGCCGATTGCGCCTCGTTGAAGAAGGGCGCCACGATGTCGAGTTTTTGACGCGGATCAGCCATGTGCAACGGGTCCGACGCTCACGATCTTTTCGCGCGCCTTGGCCCAGAACCACCAGATCAGCGAACAGGCGATGAAGGTGACCGCGATCGGCCGGAACCAAGGGTAGAAGAAATCATGCATGTGGCGCTCGACGCTGGTCAAACCTGTGAGGAACAATACCGTCGACAGCACCGTGGCCAGGACGCCGCCACGCTCCTCCCGCCACAGTGTGGCGATAGCGAGGCCGGCGGGCACGGCGATCATGGCATAGGTATTTGGCTCGACACGCGGATTGAAGACGCACATGTAGAAGGCTGCCGCCAGGAAGATCGCCAGTCCGGCAATTCCAGGCTGGAGCTTGCGGTCGAACCAGAGGACGGTCGACAGCGTAAGCAATGCCCCGACGATGCGCACGATCGTGGCGGCGAACTCAGGCATGGGAAGCCCGGCCGAGGTGAAAGGCGCCGTGAAGTCGGTAGGGACAAAGTGGCCGGACTTGTCGACGGCCATGGAGGTCAACATGCGGGCGAAATCACCGTACTGCTGGTTGAGGTAGCCGGCAGGCGCGAACGCGTACGGTATGGCCAGTACCAACAGCACTGCCAGCACGAGCACGGGTACCAGCCGCAGGCGCAGGGCTCCCACCAGCAAAAGCATGATGATCGCGGTCGGTTTGGCGATGATGGCGACCGAAGCCCAGAAGAAGGTTTCGGCGCGCCGCCCTTCGAGCGCCGACAGGGTCAGGAGCCAGCAGGCCGCGGTCAAAAGGATCGTCGCCTGGCCGTTGCGGATGGCACCCAGCGCCATCGGCAGGGCAAGGAAGAGGCCGAAGGAAAGCAGCCATGGCAATTCCTCACCGCCGATTTTGCGCACTTGCCGCATCGCCGCGAAGGTGAGCGCTGCGAAGCCCACCACATGCCACACCACGCCGCCCAGATAGGGTCCGAGCTTCAGCACCGGCAGGTAGAGCGCGGCGAAGGCTGGCGCATACAGGTACCCCATCTCGGATTGAAGGTTGTACAGCGGCCGCCCGCTCAGGAACGCTTCGCTGCCATATCCGTAGGCTTGCGTCACCGTGCGCGTGCCGGGCGACCATAGCACCAGGCCGAGAACGATCAGGAATGCCCCGATCCACATGCCCAGCCCCAAACGATCGAAAACCGGCTTGGAAATCGTCATCAATTCACCCCGCACGCCATGGGGGAAGACGCCTCAGCCTTGGCGCCCTCCCGGCATTCGATGGCGGCGACATATCACGGACAAAGCGACGAGGCATAGGGGCCGAAAGACGCGGCGATCAATTTCGGGGATTGTCAAGGATGGTCGACCGAACTGGAAAAAGCGTCCAGAAAGCCTGCGATCGCCCTTCCGGCGCCGCATAAGACGGCATCAGGGCCGGATGAACACCTTGCCGTTGGGCTTGGCCAGTTCCGCCGGCATTCGCGCCATTGCCTCGGCCAGCGGAATGATCGCCGTCACGTCGGTCGACCAGCGTCCGTCGGAAAAACGCTTCTGTGCCTCGAGGACCGCCGGACCTCGCCGATCCCTGGATTGCCGCATCCACTCGCTCAGCCAGAAGCCTTCGATGTGCTTGTGCTGGAAGATCAGCTGGCCAGGCTCGCGGATGATCGTTGCCTCGGGATCGAGCCGGCCGTAGATGATCCAGCGCGCCCCTTTTGGCATCGCGTTGAAGATGGCTGACGCCAGCGGCCCGGTGACGGCATCGAGGAAGATGCGCGGCTGTTCGGCCTTCATCACCTCGCGCAGCGTGGCCTCGAAATCCGGCGCCTTCTCGTTGAGGACATGCGCCGCGCCAAGCTCTTTCAGCAACGCGATCTGCTCGTCACGGCGCACCGTGACAACAGGCCGAAACCCTTCCTCCCTCGCCAGCCCGATGATCAGCTTGCACAGCTGGCTCGCACCGGCGGTCATGACGAAGGCCTTTTCGCCTTCCTGTTTGACGATGTCGAACATGGCGATCGCGGTCAGCGGATTGACGATCATCGCGGCGCCATCCTCGTCTCGAACCGTATCGAGAAGCGGTATGCAGGCCGCCGCCTCGGCGACGGCATATTCAGCCCACGACCCCCAATTGCTCAGACCGGTGGCGAAAGCGACGCGCTTGCCGACAAGGCTCTTGGGATGGGGCGCCTCGCCGATCGCGACGACCGTGCCGACACCCTCGAAGCCGGCCGGACGGCCCTTGGCGCGCGGCTGGCCGTACTGGCCCTTGATGAAGGCGACATCCGATGGATTGATCGAAGCGAGGCTGACCTTGATCAGCACTTGACCCGGTCCCGGCGCAGGCACGGCGATGCTGCCCAGCTCGAGATACGGCTCCATCGCCTCGAGCGCACTGCCGCTCGGCGTCCTCGTATAGCCGTCACCGACCAAGAGCAGCGCCTTCATTTCGGAGGGGATCGTCATTGACGGTATTCCTTGTTTGTCAGCGGCAACGCTGCCGGGCAGCGCTCAGGTCTTTTCATGCGTGTATTTCTTCAGCTCCATGCGTGCCACCTGCCGCCGATGCACTGCATCGGGCCCGTCGGCGAGGCGCAGCGTCCTGAGATGCGTCCACGAGCGTGCGAGAGGCGTATCCTGGCTGATGCCTTGCGCACCGAACATCTGCACCGCCTCGTCGGTGACCTTGAGCGCCACACGCGGCGCGATGACCTTGATCTGGCTGATCCAGGGGGCCGCGGCCCGCGCGTCGCCCTGATCGATCATCCATGCCGCCTTGAGGCAGAGCAGCCGGGCCATCTCGATCTCCATGCGGCATTCGGCGATGATGTCGAGATTGGCGCCGAGTTTCGCCAGCTTCTGGCCGAAGGCCTCGCGGCGTAGGGAACGCTGGCACAGCATCTCCAGCGCCATCTCGGCCTGGCCGATGGCGCGCATGCAGTGATGGATGCGGCCGGGGCCGAGCCGGCCTTGCGCGATTTCGAAGCCCCTGCCCTCGCCGAGGATCAGGTTCGACGTCGATATCCGCACATTGTCGAAGCGAAGATGCATGTGGCCATGCGGCGCGTCATCGTCGCCATAGACCTGCATCGCCCGGACCTTGGTCACACCCTTCGCGCCCGAGGGAACCAGGATCATCGAATGGCGGCGGTGCTGTGGCTCTTCATCGCCGGCGGTCCGCACCATGACGATGTAAATGGCGCAGCGCGGGTCACCGGCACCCGACGCCCACCATTTCTCGCCGTTGAGCAGATAGTCGCCGCCCTGTCGCTCGCAGCGCATGGAAATGTTGGTGGCGTCGGAGGAGGCGACGTCCGGCTCCGTCATGAGATAGGCCGAGCGGATCTTTCCGTCCAGCAGCGGCTCGAGCCATTCCCGCTTGTGCTCGGCCGAGCCGTAGCGTTCCAGAACCTCCATGTTGCCGGTGTCGGGTGCCGAGCAGTTGAAGGTTTCGGCGCCCAGATGCGCCTTGCCCATCTCCTCGGCCAAATAGGCGTATTCGACGGTGGACAGGCCGTAGCCGCGCTCCGAGCCGGTCAGCCAGAAGTTCCACAGGCCGCGCTCCCGTGCGGTCTTCTTCAGCCCCTCAAGGATCTCCCCCTGGCGCTTGCTGTAGACCCAACGGTCGCCGGCCTTGCCGACCTCGCTCAGGAATTCCTTGTCGAGCGGCATGATCTCGTCGCGCACCATGGCCGCGACGCGGGCGTGGATCGGCTTCAACCGTTCGGTCATGCCGAGATTCATCTCCGTCATCGGTCGCTAACCCTTCATGCAGGCCGGGCATTTTGTCAGTGGCAAGGATGACCGTACTTCGGATAGCCTTGTCAACGCGAACTGTTTGCCCGCAGGCCGTGCGGAGGATTGTCATGAGCTATCTGGACGAGCTGTTTTCGGTCACCGGCAAGACCGCGCTGGTGACGGGAGCCGCGACCGGCATCGGCCGCATGGCGGCGACCGCGCTGATCAAGGCCGGCGCCAGCGTAATGATCGCCTCGCGCAAGGGCGAGGACTGCATCAAGGTGGCCAGTGAGTTGAACGGGCTTGGCGCTCCGGGCCAAGCGGAAGGCTTTGCCGGCGACGTCTCCAGCGAGGCCGGCATTGCCGCCTTGGTCGGCGAGGTCAAGGCGCGCACCGGCAAACTCGATATCCTCATCAACAATGCCGGCGTGTCCTGGGGCGCGCCGCTGGAGAGCTTCCCTTATTCGGCATGGGCCAAGGTGTTCGGCGTCAATGTCACCGCGGTTTTCCATCTGACGCGCGAATTGCTGCCGCTGCTCGATGCAGCCGCCAGCGACGAAGATCCTGCCCGCGTAATCAATCTGGGCTCGGTGATGGGAACGCAGCCGCTGGCCGACGACGCCTATTCCTACACCGCCTCCAAGGCGGCCGTTCATCACCTGACACGCACGCTGGCGCTCGAATTCGCCGGCCGCCGCATCACCGTCAACGCCTTTGCCCCCGGTCCCTTCCAGAGCCGTATGACCGCATTTGCCACCGGCACGGACGAGCAGGCCAGGCATGTCGGCGGCCATGTCCCGATCGGCCGCATCGGCACACCGGATGACATTGCCGGCGCAACGCTCTATTTGTGCAGCCGTGCAGGCAGCTATGTCACCGGCGCCATCCTTCCGATCGACGGCGGGCAGTCGGTGCAGCATGGGTTGACCTTGTTCAAGGAATGACATTTTCCGGCCGCAGAAGCCGGAGGTGAACTGGAGGACATGAGCGTGGAACCAATCAGTCTCGATGTGCTTCTGGCCAGTGTCGGCAAGGAGGTCGGCGTTTCGCCCTGGCGGGTGGTCACGCAACGCATGATCGACCAGTTCGCCGACGCCACCGACGACCACCAGTTCATCCACTGCGATCCGGAGCGGGCCAAGCGCGAAACGCCGTTCGGCGGCACCATCGCGCATGGTTTCCTGTCGCTGTCGCTGCTGTCGGCGATGACGTTCGAGACCATGCCGCCGCTGGAAAACGGCAAGATGGGCGTCAATCACGGTTTCGATTCGCTGCGCTTTCTCGCCCCGGTGAAGACCGGCGCGCGCATCCGCACCCGTTTCGTGCTGGCCGACGTCAAGGTCAGGCCGTCGGGCTGGGTGCAGACGGCGCACGACGTGACCATCGAGATCGAGGGCTCCAAAAAACCGGCGCTCACCGCCCGTTGGCTGACGCTGACCTTGCTTGAACGCCAGCCCGAGACAGCATGAACGACGCCAACGCGCTCGACCAGGCGACGCTCGCGCCTTACCTCGACGCGCATATCCCGGGTTTTTCCGGACTCGCGGCCATCGAAAAATTCGAATCCGGCCAATCCAACCCGACCTATCTCCTGACGGCGGCAAGCGGCCGTTACGTGCTGCGCGCCAAGCCGCCAGGCCAACTCCTGAAATCGGCTCACCAGGTAGACCGCGAATTCCGTGTGATGAAGGCGCTTTCCGGCACCGCCGTACCAGTGCCCGAAATGCTGCACCTGTCGACCGAGGATTCGCCCATCGGCCGCATGTTCTACGTCATGGATTTCCTGGACGGCCGCATCTTCTGGGATCCGGCACTGCCGGAGGCGCACGGCAACGAGGAACGCGCCGCGATCTACGACGCCATGAACGCCACGCTCGCCGCCCTGCACGATGTCGATGTCGAGGCCGTGGGTCTTGGCGATTTCGGACGCCCCGGCAATTACTTCGAGCGGCAGCTGGCACGCTGGACCGGCCAGTACCGTGCTTCCGAAACCGGCATCATTGCCGACATGGACCGGCTGATCGCCTGGCTGGAAACCCACCTGCCGGTCGATGACGGCCTGATATCGCTGGTGCATGGCGACTATCGGCTGGACAATCTGATCTTTGCGCCGGACCAGCCGAGGATACTGGCGGTGCTCGACTGGGAATTGTCGACATCGGGCCACCCCTTCGCCGACATCGCCTATCAATGCATGCAATGGCGCCTGCCGCATGCCTCCGGCTTTCGCGGCCTTGGCGGCATCGATCGCCCGGCCCTCGGCCTGCCCTTGGAAGAAGACTATGTCGCTGCCTATTGCCGGCGGCGCGGCCTCGCCGGCATCGGCAACTGGACGTTCTTCCTCGCCTTCTCCTTCTTCCGCCTGGCGGCAATCTGCCAGGGTGTCTACAAGCGGGCGCTGGACGGCAATGCTTCCAATCCGGAAAAAGCCAGGACCTATGGCGAGGCGGTGAAGCTGCTGTCGCACCTCGCCGCCGAGCTGATCGACAAGGAAGACTAAGCAATGGGCCGCTTTGATGGAACCACGGTGCTGATCACGGGCGCGGCCGGCGGCCTCGGCCGTGGCGCCGCCAAGGGCTTTGCCGCCGAAGGCGCCCGGCTGGTTCTCTCGGACCTGGATGAAACGGCCCTGATGAGTTTCGCCGAGACGCTCGATACCGGGACCGCGATGCTGGCAGGCAACATTGCCGAGGAGGCACTGTCGGAAGCGCTGGTGGCGCTGGCGTTGGAAAAATTTGGCCGCCTGGATGTCGCCGTCAACAATGCCGGCATCGTTCAGAGTTTCGTGCGCCTGCCGCAGGTTCCATCGGACGAAGCCCGCCGGGTGCTCGAGATCGACCTGCTCGGCGTCTTCTACGCCATGAAGCACCAGATCCCGCAAATGGAGCGGCAGTTCAAGGCGACCGGCAAGGGCGGCATCGTCAACATTGCCTCGGCCGCCGGCCTTTCGGGCGCGCCGAAGCTTTCGGTCTATGCAGCCGCCAAGCATGGCGTGATCGGCCTGACCCGGTCGGCGGCGGTCGAATATGCCAGCAAGGGTCTGCGCATCAATGCCATCTGCCCCGCCCACACCAGAACGGGCATGATAGACGGTTTCGTGAGCGTCTCCGGCATTCCGGAGGCAGAGGCGTTGGCCGAGCTGACCCGTGGCATACCGATGAAGCGCGTGGCGGAAGTCGACGAGATCACCACGGCCATCCTGTTTGCCGCCGACCCAGCCAATTCCTTCATGACCGGCCATGCGCTGGCCATCGATGGCGGTGTCGGCGCGATCTGACGCCTGCCGCGTGGGAACCCGCGGCGCCCTTGTCCGTTTCCGTACAGCGTATATAATTTAGCCAGGCACCAACCAGACAAGGGCAACGGACTTGCCGCTGAGCGTCCAGAAACGCCGCGAGAAACAAAAGGCCGAACTGCGCTCGGAGCTTGTCGCGGCCGCGCACAAGCTCGTCCAGGAAGAAGGCTATGAAGGCTTGACCATCCGCAAGCTGGCCAAGCGGGTCGGCTATGCGCCGATGTCGGTCTATTCCTACTTCGCCGACAAGCAGGACATCCTGTTCGCCCTGGCCGAGGACGCGTTCGAAACGCTCGCCCGACGCATCGAGGAGCACCCGTCCGACGATCCGATCGAGGCCTTGCAGGCGGTCATGACCGAATATGCCGCCTTCGGGCTCGGCAACCCCAACGAATACCGCACCGTCTTCATGACCGAAAAGACCAAGCTGCCGGAAGGCAGGAGCTACGAGGACATGGAGGAAAGCAACCCCGCAATGAAGGCGCTGATCAGCAGGGTCGAGGCCTGTGTCGCCGCCGGCAAATTGCATGGCGATCCACGCGCCATCGCCACCATACTGTGGGCCGTCGGCCATGGCACGATCTCGCTTTTGATCACCTTCCCCTTCTACCCGTTCGGCGACCCGCAGGCTTTCGTGAAGCGAATGTGCGACTTCACCCTTGCCACGCTCAGCACGCAATATGTGCCGCCATTGACCGAGACACCGGTCAACTGCTGAGCGCTATATCCTTTGTTCTCCCAGATTCCGCACCGCCCTCCAAGCCTTCCGCGGCGACTTTCTTGGTTAACAAAAAACTACCGTACGCGTACGATTTTCTCTTGAACTTCGCGATCGACGGACGTATTTGTACGGAATAACGTACATGTACGAAAAAAATTCACCCGCCGAAACCGGAGACAGGCCATGAAAAAGACACTCCTCACCCTCGCCGCCGTGCTGGCACTTTCGGGCTCGGCCTTTGCCGCCAACGGCACCCACGCGGTCAAGCACGTTCCCGCCGCGACCTGCGTCGACACCAAGACCAATATGAAGCTCGATTGCGCTTCGACCGGCTCGGTCGACAAGAAGGCCTCCACGGAAGCCACGACCGACGGCAAGGGTCCCCGGCTCGGCATCACGGTGAACCCGTGGATCATGCCGAGCGCCTACTGAGATTTTTCGAAAGTAGGTTCTGGCCGGCTCAGCCGGCCGGATGGTGATTTCAGCCGATCGAGACCGGCAGTTTGGTCGCTGAACTTTCGAAGGCGGCGTCGATCAGCCTTTGCATGTCGGCGGCCCGCCGGAACGACGGATCGCCGTTCTGTCCCGTGTCCAGCGCATCGACAAAGCGCTGGGCGTTGTGCTTGACGCCTGGAGGCGTCAGCGTCCGCCAACGGTGCTGATCGACGTCGTCACCCAGGCAAGCGGACAGTTTCGAAACCTTGCCGTCGGTCTCGACCTTGATCGCGCCCTTGGTACCGTGCAGGGCCAGCGACAAATCATTGCCGTGGCCTGTCGTGTAGCGGCTGGCCATGATCGTGGCCAGCGCGCCTGAACCGAGCCGCGCCGTTATCGCCAAGCTGTCATTGACGTCGAGCACATAGTCGCCGATGCGGTCGCCCTCCGCCTTCGGAAACGTCACCAGATCGGCATGCAGGCTGACGATATCCTCGGCCGCCCCATAGGTCGCGAAGTCGAGGATATGGATGCCGACGTCGCCCAAAACGCCTGTCGAACCGTGCCGGCCCGACAGGCGCCACAGCCATTTGTCGTCGACCCGCCAATCGCCCCAGAACTTGCTGACCAGCCAGCTTTGCCGGTAGCTCGCCTCGACATGGCGCAACTCGCCGATCTCGCCGGCCTGCACCATGCGCCGCGCCTCCTGGATCACCGGAGTGTTGCGATAGGTCAGGTTGACCATGTTGACGAGCCCGGCCGCCTCGGCGGCATCGCTCATCGCAAGCGCATCGGCGTGGTTCGGCGCCAGCGGCTTTTCGCAGAACACATGTTTCCCGGCGGCCAGCAGGGCCAGCGTCGTCGCCTTGTGAACCTGGTCGGGCGTGGCGTTGATGGCGGCATCGAACTCACCCCAAGCGATCGCCGCATCGAGGCTTTCAAAGAAAGTGCCTATTTTGTTGGCGGCTGCGAACGCCGCCGCGCGGCCCGGCAGGTGGTCCACGCAAGCGACGATGGCGCAGCCCGGGACCTGACCGAACTCCTCGATATGATGCGCCGCGATCCAACCGGTGCCGAGCAAAAGCAGGCGGTGCATCAGCTCAGTCCCTTGTCACCGTCCGCATGCAGGCGCAGGCCTTTCTGGACGATCTTCTCCTTGGCCTTGTCCGTCGACACGTTTGGCGCATTGGTGATGCCGGACCAGGCCGGGGCCGGGTTGTGCGCCCAATGCACGGCGTTGCGCAGCACCTGCTGAACGCCTTCATTGTGATAGATCGGATAGGTCTCATGGCCCGGCGAGAAGTAGAAGATTTTTCCCGCCCCGCGCTGATAGGTCAGCCCCGATCGGAACACCTCGCCGCCTTGGTACCAGGAGACAAATACCGTCTCCAGCGGCTCCGGCACCGCGAACGGCTCGCCATACATTTCCGTCTCGCCGATCTCCAGGCATTCGCCGATGCCTTGCGCGATCGGGTGGCCGCGGTTGATCGCCCAGACACGCTCGCGCTCGCCCGCCTCGCGCCATTTCAGCGAACAGGGCGTGCCCATCAGCCGCTTGAAGATCTTCGAGTAGTGGCCGGAATGGAGCACGATCAACCCCATGCCTTCCCAGACCCGCTTCTGCACGCGCTCGACGATCTCGTCCTTGACCTCGCCGTGGGCGGCATGGCCCCACCATAAAAGCACGTCGGTGGCGGCCAGGCGCGTCTCGCTCAGGCCATGCTCGGGTTCCTGCAAGGTGGCGGTGGTCGCTTCGACGCCCTTGTCCTGGTTGAGTGCGGCGGCAATGGTGCCATGCATACCCAGCGGATAGAGGTCGCGCACGGCAGCATTGGTCTGTTCATGGACGTTTTCACCCCAGACAACGGCTCTAACAGGCATTTTCCTCTCCAAAGCGCTTTGAATATCGCATCCACGGAGGTCTTGGGAAGAGGCCGTCAGCCAAAAATTCTGAAATCAGGGTTTGCGGGTCTTGCGGCCGGGGACGGTCTTGGCCTTGCCGGGTTTCGCCGGTGCTCCAGGAATGGACGACCCGGTAATCGACACGGGATCGCTGGCCGGGAACGTGTCCTCGAGGCCTTCCTCAAGTTCCTCTTCGGCGTCAGCCTCGTAATGCCGCTCATGTTCGAGCGAACGGACCGCCGCGGTTTTCGGCGATTTCGGCGCGGACTTCGACGGCATCGGCATCTCTCCCTCGACTGTCGCCGCTCAACGGACGCGGGCGGCAAACGTTCCGGGGTCAGCCGGCGGCGTCGCGGGCTCCCTCGGACAGGAAAGTAAAGACATAGTCCGAGAAGGAACGCCAGCACTCGACCCGGAAGGCCTCGTCGGCCGTGCGCAGCAGCACGATCTCGGCCTTGCCGAGAATGGTGCGCGAAGCGGCGCCCACCGGGAAGGCGTCGAGCGACAGGTCCTGCGGGCAGCCCGAATTGATCGCGGCTTCCGCCGCCGGACCGGCGACTAAAATCGCGATGTTGCGATGCGAGATGCCGACCGACGAATGCAAGGCGGAAACTCCTGCGCAATCGGCGAGTGGGTCCTTGCCGGCCTCGTCGATGACAAGCCACTCGTCCGGGCCAAGCCACAACGCCGTACGCCCGCCCTTCGACGCCGAGGTTTTCGGCTTCTTCGGCAAGGTCAGGCCGAGCGCCTTCGACAAAGCGGCGACTGAAGCCTCCGGGGCGCGCAGCGAGATACGCTCGGCCGGCGGCAGCACTTCGACCTTGACACTCGTTGCGGAGACAGTGCGCCCGGCCAATGCCGGACGCCGCTCTGCTGATGATGAAGCCATCGTGGCCGTCTTTGCAGCAGCCTTAGCCATTGAGGCGCCCTCCCGTCTCGTCGAAGAACACCATGCCGGTAACCTCCACTTCGATCACCCCGTCCGGCATCGGCACATAGAGCGTGTCGCCCATCCGGTCACGCCCGCCGGCGACCAGCGCCAGCGCGATGGAACGGCCGCAATTTTGCGACCAATAGCTCGACGTGACATGGCCGAGCATCTTCATCGGGATCGCCTGCTTGGGATCCTCGACGATCTGCGCGCCTTCTTCCAGCACCACCTTTGGATCCTTGGTCTTCAGGCCGACCAGTTGCTTGCGCCCCTTGGCGACGAGATCAGGCCGCGTCAGGCCGCGAATGCCGACGAAATCGGCCTTCTTCTTGCCGACCGCCCAGTCGAGGCCGGCATCGTTTGGCGTCACCGTACCGTCCGTATCCTGGCCTACGATGATGTAGCCCTTCTCGGCGCGCAGCACGTGCATCGCCTCGGTACCATAGGCGGCGGCGCCATGCTTCTGGCCCTCGGCCCACAACGCTTCCCAGACCGCCTGGCCATGGTCGGCCGGCACATTGACCTCGAAACCGCGCTCGCCGGTGAACGACATGCGGAACAGCCTCGTCGGCACGCCGCAGATCTTGCCCTCGCGCACCGACATGTGCGGCAGCGCCTCGTCGGACATGTCGATGCCTTCGACCAGCGGCGCGATGATGTCGCGCGACTTCGGCCCCTGAACGGCAATGACCGCCCACTGCTCGGTGATCGAGGTCAGCCAGACATTAAGATGCGGGAACTCGGTCTGGAGGTAATCCTCCATGTGGTTCATGACGCGCGGCGCGCCGCCCGTCGTCGTCGTTACATGGAAGCGGTCCGGCGCCAGCCTGCCGACGACGCCGTCATCATAGATGAAGCCGTCCTCGCGCAGCATGATGCCATAGCGGCAGCGGCCCGGCTCCAGCTTCTCCCACGGATTGGTGTAGAGCAGTTCCATGAACTTCGCCGCGTCGGGGCCGACCACTTCGATCTTGCCCAGCGTCGAGGCATCGAACAGGCCGGCCTGGTTGCGCACGGCGACGCATTCGCGGTCGACCGCCGCATGCATGTCCTCGCCTGCCTTGGGGAAGTACCAGGCGCGCTTCCACTGGCCGACATCCTCGAACACCGCGCCTTTCGCCTCGGCCCAGGGATGGATCGCGGTTCTGCGTGTCGGGTCGAACAGCGGCCCACGCGCGTGGCTGACGATCGCGCCGAAGGTGACAGGCGTGTAGGGGGCGCGGAACGTGGTCAGGCCGACTTCCGGGATCGGCTTGCCCAGCGTTTCGGCGGCAATCGCCAGTCCGTGCATGTTAGAGGTCTTGCCCTGGTCGGTCGCCATGCCGTTGGTGGTGAAGCGCTTGACATGCTCGATCGAGCGCATGCCTTCATGCACCGCCTGGCGGATGTCCTTGGCGGTCACGTCGTTCTGGAAATCGACGAAGGCTTTCACCGTCTTGTCCGGCCCGGCGCCGGGGCCAGCACCCAGCATGCCGCGCGACCAGCTTTCCGAGGCTTCGACCTTCGGCTTGGTGCCCTTGGACGCCTTGCCGCCTGTTTCTTTCGCCGCCTTGGCGCCCGCCGCATAGGCCTCGTCCACGGTCGCCGTCAGGCCGTCGGTGCCGTTGCAGGCGCCGACCGACACGCAGTCCTGCGCGTAGGTGCCAGGCACGAAGCGCTTGGTCTCGTCGTTGAAGGCGACCTTGCCGCGCGATTGCGAGAACAGATGCACCGACGGCGTCCAGCCGGCGGACATCAGGATCGCATCGACGGGAATAGTGCGTTCGCCGCCGCCATTCTTCGGCTGCACCGTCATCGACGACACGCGCAGCTTGCCGCCGGCGCGGATCACGGCACGGCCGAAATTGATCTCGATGCCGAGGGCCCTGGCCTCATCGATCACCGGGCCGGTCGGGTTGTCACGCAAATCGACGATCGCCGCCACGTTGATGCCGGCCTTCTTCAGGTCGATCGCGGCGCCGTAAGCCGAATCGTTGGCGGTGTAGACGCCGACATTCCGGCCAACCGCGACACCATAATGGTTGAGGAAGGTGCGCGCCGCACCCGCCAGCATGATGCCGGGCCTGTCATTGTTGGCAAACACCATGTGACGCTCGATGGCGCCGGAGGCCAGCACCACGCGCTTGGCGCGGACCTGCCAGAGCCGTTCGCGCGGCAGATCGTGGCCGGGGACCTTCAGGTGATCGCTGACGCGCTCGACCAGACCGACGAAATTCTGCGCGTAATAGCCGAACGCCGTGGTGCGCGGCAGCACCCGGACATTGTCCATCGCGCTCAGTCTGGCGATCGCCGCTTGTGCCCAGGCAAAGCCGTCCTGGCCGTCGATCTTCGCACCAGATTCGAAGCGCAGGCTGCCGCCGAACTCGGCCTGCTCGTCGGCCAGGATGACGCGCACGCCGGTCTCCGCCGCGGCAAGTGCCGCCGCGATGCCGGCCGCGCCGCCGCCCAGCACCAGCACGTCGCAATGGGCGTAGCGCGACGAATAATGGTCGGGATCGGGTTTGTCGGGCGAAACACCGAGGCCGGCGGCTTCGCGGATCTTGGGTTCGTAAAGGCTCTTCCAGGCCGCCTTCGGCCACATGAAGGTCTTGTAGTAGAAGCCGGCCGAGAACAGCGGCGAGGCCAGGTCGTTGACCGCGCTGACATCGAAGGACAGCGACGGCCAGCGGTTCTGCGAATTGGCGGCGAGCCCGTCATAGAGCTCCTGCACGGTGGCGCGCACGTTCGGCGTCTTGCGCGCGTCGTCGCGCACGATCTGCACCAGCGCGTTCGGCTCCTCCGCGCCGGCCGACAGGATGCCGCGCGGGCGGTGGTACTTGAACGATCGGCCGACCAGATGCACGCCATTGGCGAGCAGCGCCGATGCCAGAGTGTCCCCCTCGATGCCCGCGTAGGACTGGCCGTCGAAGCTGAACCGCGCGGTCTTGGCCTGGCTAAGGCGTCCGGCGCCGGGAATGCGCAACGCGCCGCTCATTTCGCTACTCCGGGCAGCTTGGAGGGTTTCGGTTCGCCGGCCTTGTAGGTCATGACGAACTTGTCAGTCACGGTGTCACGCACCGCGTTGAAGAAGCGCGCGCAGCCATGCATGTGGCGCCAGCGCTCATAGATAATGCCCTTTGGATTGGAGCGGATGAAGAAGAACTTCTCGAAGTCGTCGTCGCTCTCGCCTGATATGTTGGCCGAGCGTGCGATGTGCGCCTCGCCGGCGTTGCGGAATTCGAGTTCCGGGCGCTCTTCCTCGCAATAGGGGCAGCGGATGAGAAGCATCGTGTTTGTTCCTACAATTCGCCGTGGCCGACGCGCGCGCCAGCCGGTTGATCGCAAAGCTTCTGGCCCATGGTCATGAAGGGAGCGACGAGCCGCAGCCGCTCCTCGACGCTCGTCGCCGCGCTGAACAGATCGCGGTTGGCCATGTTGCCGAGCGTCAGCTGCATCGGATCTGTCGTAACGATGACGCCACGCGGCTGGAAATCCTCGTCTTCATCCAGCCCATGCGGCCTGCCTTCGAAGAACATCACCACTTTCTGGCCGACACTCCAGACGCAGGCGAGCATTCCCTCGTCGACAGAAAACGGCCAGCCGGTCTCGTTTCCCGCACGGCTGATCGGCTGCAGCCGCACTTCCTGCGCCGTCGGAACATGGAACATGCCCTGTTCCCCCGCCAGCATCAGCGGCACCGCGACTGCCACCTCGGCCATCATCATCAGTGCGCCACCGCCGCGGCCGCCGCCTCGTCGATGAGGCGGCCTGTGCGGAAGCGCTCGATGGTGAAGGGCGCGTTGATCGGGTGCGGATCGTCCTTGGCGATGGTGTGGGCAAAGACATGCCCGGACCCCGGCGTCGCCTTGAAGCCGCCCGTGCCCCAGCCGCAATTGACGTAGAGGCCGGGCACCGGCGTCTTGGCCAGGATCGGCGAGCGGTCGGGTGTGACGTCGACGATGCCGCCCCACGACCGCAGCATCTTCATGCGCGTGAAGATCGGGAACATTTCGCAGATGGCGTCGAGCGTATGCTGAAGAATGTGCAGCCCACCGGTCTGCGAATAGGAGACATACTGGTCGGTGCCGGCGCCGATCACCAGTTCGCCCTTGTCGGACTGCGAGATATAGGCGTGCACCGTGTTCGACATCACAACGCAAGGCACGACCGGCTTGATCGGCTCCGACACCAGCGCCTGCAGCGGATAGCTTTCCAGCGGCATGCGCACGCCGGCCATGTTCATGATGACGGAGGAGTGTCCGGCGGCGACGACGCCAACCTTCTTGGCGCCGATGAAGCCGCGCGTCGTGTCGACGCCCGTCACCGCGCCATTGGCGGCCCGCTTGACGCCGGTCACCTCGCAGTTCTGGATGATGTGCACGCCGCGCGCCGAGGCGCCGCGCGCATAACCCCAGGCGACCGCGTCATGGCGCGCCGTGCCGCCACGACGCTGCAGCGCCGCACCGACCACCGGATAGCGTGCGTCCTTGGAGGTGTTGAGCGGCGGGCAGAATGCTTTCGCCTGCTCGGGTGTCAGCCATTCATTGTCAATGCCGTTGAGCCGGTTGGCGTGCACATGGCGCTTCAGCACCTGGATGTCGTGCACATTGTGCGCCAGCATCATGACGCCACGCGCCGAATACATGACGTTGTAGTTGAGCTCCTGGGAGAGCCCGTCCCAGAGCTTCAGCGCATGGTCATAAATCCCGGCGCTCTCGTCATAGAGATAGTTGGAACGGATGATGGTGGTGTTGCGGCCGGTATTGCCGCCGCCCAGCCAGCCCTTTTCCAGCACCGCGACATTGGTGATGCCGTGCACGGTCGCGAGGTAATAGGCGGTTGCCAGCCCATGGCCGCCGGCGCCGACGATGATAACGTCGTATTCCTTCTTCGGCTCCGGCGAGGACCATTGTTCCTCCCAGCCCTTGTGGCCGCGCATGGCCTCGCGGGCGATGGCGAATACCGAATATTTCTTCACGTTCCAGCCTCGCAAATGGCAGCCGGGCGTTCATCATCAAGCCCCGGCGCGCGAGGTGTATCACTAGCGAAACAGCGCTGCCACCCTTGCGCTGTTTGCGACGGCGCTTGCCGTTTTGCGCCGCGCTGAAAAAGAGCTATCCGGCCTGGCTCCCACGATTGCCTTCAGTCACACTTCTCGGCGCTGGGATTCGGAGGATGATGATGGGCAACGCCTGGTGGAATCTCACATTGCGCTTCCTGCTGGAGCTTGCCGCCTTGCTCGGCCTCGGCATGGCAGGCTGGAGCCTTTCGGACGAAGCGTGGCGTTGGGTCCTCGCCATTGCCTTGCCGCTCGCCGCAGCCGCGGCATGGGGTATCTTCGCGGTCCTCAACGATCCAAGCCGGTCGGGCCGGGCACCGGTGCCTGTACCGGGCGCTGTCAGGCTGGCGCTGGAATTCATCGTCCTGTTCGGCGGCGCCGCGGGTTTCCATTTGGCGGGCCATACCATTACGGCCATCATCATGGCCTTGCTGATCGTCATCAGCTACGCGTTCTCGCTGGATCGTCTGGCATGGCTGCTGCGGCGGTAGTGGCGCGAATCTCTGCAGCTTTCGGGTGGCTGCTGTTCTGCCGATTTGCGACCAAGCATCCGATCGCCGGCGAAGCTGGCGCGAAGGACAAGGATGCCAAACATGCTCGCACTCGCCAACAAGATCGCCATCGTCACCGGTGCCAGTTCCGGCATCGGCCGCGCCACGGCAAAGCTGTTCGCCGAGGAAGGCGCCAAGCTCGTCATTTCCGCTCGCCGCCAAACGGCGCTTGATGCACTCGCAGTCGAAATCGAGGACGCCGGCGGCACGGCCGTCGTTCTCGCGGGAGATGTCACCGACGAGACCTATGCGAAAGCCCTCGTCGAGTTGGCGGTCGGCAGCTTCGGCGGGCTCGACATCGCGTTGAACAATGCCGGCTCCGTCGGATTGATGGGCTCCGTCCCCGACATGTCGGCACAGACATGGCACGGGACGATGGATACCAATCTGACCAGCGCCTTTCTCGGCGCGAAGTATCAGATACCGGCCATGCTGGAGCGCGGCGGCGGCTCGCTGATCTTCACATCGAGCTTTGTCGGTTACACCGCCGGCATGCCCGGCATGGCCGCCTACGCTGCCGCCAAGGCAGGCCTGATCGGTTTGACGCAGGTGCTGGCCGCCGAATATGGACCGAAGGGACTGCGCGTCAACGCGCTGCTGCCGGGTGGCACCGACACACCGGGGGCGACGACGACCACACCCGAGGCCCGCGCCTTCGTCGAGGGCCTCCATGCCCTGAAACGCATGGCCCAGCCGCAAGAGATCGCCCGCTCGGCGCTTTACCTTGCCTCTGACGCCTCGAGCTTCACCACGGGTACCGCGTTGTTTGCCGATGGCGGTGTGTCGATCAACCGGACGTGAAGGATTTTTACGGAGAACTGCCTGTTCGTCGTTGTGACGCAGGCCGCCGCTCTTGCTTTTTCGGCGCGATTTGGCGATTCCGTTTCCTGTCGAAACGGGTCTTCTTGCCAAGACGGGTTGTGAAACCATGATGCTGGTCCGAACCTATGTCGCCCAGAGCGCGATCGAAGGCGTCGGCATGTTCGCCGCCGAACCAATCCGGAAGGGCGCCTCGATCTGGCGCCTGGATCCGGATTTCGACCGGCTGATTCCGATGGACAAATATGAGGCCGCACCCCAGCCCCTGAAGGAATTGCTCGACCGCTATGCCTATCCGAGCCCGGACAAGCCCGGTTTCATGGTCTACGAGGTCGACAATGGCCGCTTCATGAACCATTCGGCGACCCCGAACACCGACTTTTCGCAATATGGCGGTGCGACCGCGACCCGGGATATCGCCATCGGCGAGGAGATCACCTGCGACTACGGTGAGTTCTTCGAGGATTTCGAGCGGCTGCACTTGGCGACGGCGTAACGGGCACACTATCTCCAGGCGACGTGGCAATTTGGCTGTCGTCTCTCATTTCGACTGTGGACAGCGAGGCTTGATTCTGCTATCAGCCGCCACAATTCGTGGTGTCGAGCGCCGCGGAGGCTTGCGGCTATGGCTGCTTGCCTATTGATATCAAACCCGAAAGACAGGATTGCCCGTGCAGGTACTCGTCCGCGACAATAACGTTGATCAGGCGCTTCGCGCGCTGAAGAAGAAGATGCAGCGCGAAGGCATTTTCCGCGAAATGAAGATGCGCGGCCACTACGAGAAGCCTTCCGAGAAGCGCGCCCGTGAAAAGGCCGAAGCCGTTCGCCGCGCCCGCAAGCTGGCCCGCAAGCGCGCACAGCGCGAAGGCCTGCTGCCGATGACCCCGCGTCCGGTCGCTGCTGGCGGTGCCGCCGGTGCAGCGCGTCCGCCGCGCTGATTATCGCCAATATTTCGTCCTTTTCGAAGGATACCAGGGTGGCGCGATGCGGAATCGCCGCCACCCTTTTATTTTGATGTGACCCGGCCCGGAGGGGGAACCGGACCTGAACGACGGCGCAAGTGAGGACAGGGCAGACATGAACGCAACAAGCGTGGAGCGCGGGACCGCATTGCGTGGTTTCGCCCTGACAGCGGCCCTGCTTTCCGGACTGATGCTTGCCGGCTGCCAGACATCGGGGCCGGCCGGTGAATTCAACAACATCGACAAGGCGCAAGGGTCGAGCGAGAACATCTCCTCGCTGTCGGCGGTCATCCAGCGCAATCCCCAGGATCCGGAAGGCTATAATGTCCGCGGCTCGGCCTATGGCCGCGGCGGCCAGTACCAGGCGGCGCTCAAGGATTTCAACCAGGCCATCCTGCTCAATCCGAATTTCTACCAGGCCTATTCGAACCGGGCCCTCATCCAGCGTTTCCTCGGCAACCAGGAAGCAGCCCTTGCCGACTACAATCGCTCGATCCAGATCAACGGCAATTATGACGCCGCCTATATCGGCCGCGGCAATCTCTACCGTAAGGCGGGCCGCACCCAGGATGCCTTCAACGACTTCCAGAAGGCGATCCAGCTCGACACGACGGACGCCCGCGCCTATCACAATCGCGGCCTGATCTATCAGAGCCAGGGCCAGCACAAATTCGCCATTGAGGATTTCTCGACCGCCATCTCGCTGGCCCCCGACGCCGCCGAACCCTACAACGGCCGTGGCCTCTCCTATCTGGCGACCGGCGACGAGGATAACGCCTTCTCCGATTTCAACATGGCCATCAAGCTCGACGGCCAGAACGCCGAGGCCTGGGCCAACCAGGCGCTGATCTACGAACGGCGCGGCGACAAGGCAAAGGCGGCGAAGGCCTATCGCGAGGCTGTGCGCCTCAACCCCAGCTACCAGCCGGCCAAGGATGGCCTCGCCCGCGTCAGCTGACGTCGGCTCATCAGGCCCACGGCAAGGTGCGCACTGCATCGTGCGTATCCGAAAGGACACGCGGCGTTGAAGATCGCCGCCAATCCGGCAACCCTGTATTAACCCCCGCGACAAGCCGTTAACCCTCGCCTTGTTCGCGCCAAGTTTTCGGCGGAACGGTCGCGGCGCTCGAGACGTTACTGAAGACTGATTGCGAAAGGACCCTCCCATGATCAAGAAACTCGTCTGCGCCGCCGCCCTTGCAACGACTATGTTCGCTGCCGCCCCGGCCAGCGCCGGCAGGTTGCAGCTCGGCACGCTCGACTGCACCATCGATGGCGGCACCGGCTATCTCGTGACCTCCAACAAGGGCGTGTCCTGTGTGTTCCGGCCCTATCATCACGGGCCGTCTGAAATTTACACCGGCGTCATCTCGAAACTCGGCGTCGATCTCGGCAAGACGCACCAGGGCCAGTTGGTCTGGGCGGTGTTTGCCGCGACCCGCGACCGTGACGCGGGCGACCTTGCCGGCAGCTACTACGGCGTCAACGCCGAGGCGAGCGTCGTCACCGGTGGCGGCGCCAACTTGCTGGTCGGTGGCTTCGACAGCGCCTTCATGCTGGAGCCACTCAGCGTCCAGGCGCAGACCGGCGTCAACCTGGCGGTCGCCGTCACCTCGCTGGAGCTGATCCACTCGCTCAAGTGATTGCACGGAGCCACGCGCTCCACGACCCCTCACCCTGCGGCGCGGAACCAGATAGTATGGTTCCGCGCCGTTTGATTTTGAGGGGACCGCCATGTTCAGGACAGCCATCGCCGCTGCCGCGACCACGATCATGCTTGCGGGCGCCGCACGAGCGCAGGACCAGGGTATCGAACTCGGTGCGCTTGAATGCGCCATTTCAGGCGGCACCGGCTTCATCTTCGGCTCGAGCAAGGATTTGAGCTGCACCTTCACCCCGGCCGACAGGAGCTTCGCGCCGGAAGCCTATTTCGGCGCCGTCAACAAATACGGCCTCGACATCGGCACGACCAAGCAGGCGGTGATGCGCTGGCTGGTGCTGACGCCGCTGAAGAACATTTACGCGCCGGGTGCATTGGCCGGTGACTATATCGGCGCCAGCGCCGAAGTGACCGCCGCGGTCGGCGCCGGCGCCAATCTCCTGGTCGGCGGCTCCTCGCAGGCCTTTACCCTGCAGCCGCTCAGCCTGCAGACGCAGACCGGCATCAATCTCGCCATCGGCGTCAGCCAGTTCCAGTTGCGCAGCACCGAAAATTGACTGGGCCATGAGGGCGGCTTCCGCGGCGATTCGTCATCCACGGGCGGAGCTAGGAGCGCAGCGACGCGGCGCAGACCCGAGGATCCATGCCGGGGCTCCGAAGCGCTGCAGCGCAGGACTCAGCACCGCTGCACCCCTCAGCCAGGTCGCGGCATGGATCCTCGGGTCTTCGCGACGCCGCTACGCGGCTGCTTCGCCCGTGGATGACGAAATTGAGAGGCTTCGCGAACGTCTGCAAAAACGCCGCTTGAACTCAACCATGCTTGAGGTTTTAGAAGCCTGCCCTTGGGTAGGCAGCGCCTGGATACGGCGCTGTCGATCCTTATGGTCCTGCCGGAAGCCCGCACTGGCCTCTGGCACCATGCGCTACAAGCGAGATAGGCAAAGGCAGGGGTGAACATGACTGAAATCACCAGCAACAAGGTAGACTGGCGCGCATTGTGGGCAAGCGGCGACCTCGCCCGCTTCTGCTTCATCAGCCTCGGCATCCTGCTGCACGCCACCAATGAGACGATGGTGGCGACGGTCATGCCGGCCATGGTCGGCGAACTGGCCGGCGTACAGCTCGTCGGCTGGTCCCTGGCGATCTACGAACTCGGCGCCATCGTCGCCGGTGCCGCCGCCGGACGCCTGGTGAGTTATGTTCCGCTGCGCACCAACATGGTGGTCGCGGCCCTGCTTTATGCCGCCGGGGCGCTGATCTGCGCCACCTCGCCCTCGATGCAATTGTTCCTTGCCGGCCGCTTGATCGAGGGCCTCGGTGGCGGCGCGCTGGTGTCGCTGGCCTTCGTCTCTGTGGAGCGGCTGTTTTCGCGTGCCATCTGGCCGCAGCTTTTCGGCATCATGTCGGCTATCTGGGGCGTCGCCGCGTTCAGCGGACCGTTGCTCGGCGCTGTTATGACCGAAGTGCTGTCCTGGCGCTGGGCCTTCGGCGTCTTCACACTCGGCGGCGCCGCCATGGCGCTGGCAAGCTTCCTCGTACTCAACACGCCGGAGGCGAAGAAACCCAGCACGAGTGCCGGCAAGGCGCCGCCCTTCCCTTTCGTGGCGCTTGGTTGTCTTGCCGTCGCCGTGGTGCTGATCGCCTCGGCCGGCGTCGACATCGCCCTGTTACGTTCCTCGCTGCTGATCGTGTTGGGCCTGACGGGCCTCGCGCTGTTTTTCTACGTCGACGCGCTGAAGCCGCGCTCCAGGCTGTTCCCGGCGCGGCTGTTCTCCTGGCGCACGCCGGTCGGCGCCGGCATGACGATGGTCGCCGCCTTTTCCATCGCGACCTGCTCCTTCGGCGTCTACGGGCCGCTGCTCTTGACCAGCCTGCACGACATTCCGCTGCTGACCACCGGCTACATCATCGCCGCCGAATCGATCGCCTGGTCGATCCTGTCGATCCTCGTCGCCAACGCGCCGCCGCGACGCGAAAGGCTGATCATCGTCTGCGGCGCGCTGATGATCGCGGCGGGCATCGCCGGCTTCGCCTACACGATACCGCTGGGCTCGATCCCGCTGATCCTGGTCTGCGCCCTGCTGCAGGGCGGCGGCTTCGGCATTGCCTGGCCGTTCCTGACCCGCGTCATCGTCGCCTCCGCACCGGACGACGAGCAGACCATCGCCTCGGCGGCGGTGCCGACCATGCAGCGCATCGGCTATGCCGTGGGCGCCGCCATTGCCGGCATCGTCGCCAATGCCAGCGGCTTTTCGCAAGGCCTGAATCACGACGCGGCGGCCAATGTCGCGAGCTGGCTGTTCCTTGCCTTCGTGCCACTCGGCATTCTGGGCTGTCTCGCCGCCTTGCGGATATCGGCGGCGGCAAATCGGCCTCTGGAGGCCATCGGCTGACGCAGGTTTATCGGACAGGCTATTTCACTCGACACGCAGGCGATAGCCGACACCGGTCTCGGTGGTGATGTAGCGCGGCTGGTCGGGGGTTTTTTCGATCTTCTGCCTGAGCTGACGGACATAGACCCTGAGGTACTGCACGTCTGTCGAATCGTCCCAGATCTGCTTCAGGATGAAGTGGTGGGTCAGCACCTTGCCGGCATGCTGCACAAGGATGCGCAGTATGTCGTACTCTTTCGGCGAGAGCTTTACCTCCCTGTCCTCGACCTTGACGACGCGCTTGACAAGATCGACGCTGAGGTCACCGCTCTGGAATATCGGCTTCTCACCCTGTTGCTGGAACTTGTGGCGCAGCGCCACCCGGATGCGTGCCACCAGTTCGTTCATGCCGAACGGCTTGGTGACATAGTCGTCGGCGCCGAGTTCGAGCGCGCTGACGATGCCGGCCTCGTCGGTACGGCTGGAGAGGATGACGACGGGAACGTCGACGCCCTCCTCCCGCCATTTGCGCAGGAGTTCATGGCCCCCCATGCCGGGCAGGCCGAGATCGAGCAGCACGAGATCCGGCGTCTCCTGTTCCATCAGCTCGATCGCCGCCTTGGCGTTCGGCGCCTCGCTGACCGCGTAACCCTGGCTGCCAAGGCCGACCCGCAGCAGCTTGCGGATCGGCGGCTCGTCGTCGACGACCAGTATCCTGACATTCGAATTGGTCATCGAGGCTGATCCATGCCGGGCTCGTCGCCGCGGTTGCCGATATCGCGCGCTTGCGCCGGCACCGGCATCGTGACGGTGAAGGCGCCACCGGGGCGGTCGGTCCGGTTGGCGGCCGCGATCGTGCCGCCCATCGCCTCGACGAAGCCACGGCAGATCGACAGGCCGAGCCCGGTGCCGGCGCGCACCTGATCGCCCTTGCGCACCCGGTAGAAGGTATCGAAGACGCGTTCCAGGTCCTGCGCCGGAATGCCCGGTCCCTCGTCCATGATCCGCACGATGACGGAGCCATTGTCCGCCCAGGCCTGGACGCGGATCGTCGAGCCGGGCGGCGAATATTTCGAGGCATTGTCGAGAAGGTTGAACAGGACCTGTTCGAACAGCACGGGATCGAGCCGCAGCATCGGCAAGTTGGGCGGAATATCGACCTCGATCTTGTGCTCGCTGGTGATCTTGCGGGCACGGTCGAGCGCCGTGCCGACGATATCGCCGACATAATGGAGGGCGTAGTTCGGCTCCATCGCCCCGGATTCGATCTTGGTCATGTCGAGCAGGTTGGCGATGAAGCGGTTCAGCCGCTCCGATTCGTCGATCACGGTCGACAGCAGCTCCGCCCTGTCCTGCTCGGGGAGGTCGGGCGCGAATTCCTTGAGCGTGCCGGCCGCGCCCATGATGGCGGCGAGCGGCGTTTTCAGGTCATGCGAAATCGAGGTCAGCAGCGCCGAGCGCAGCCGGTCGGCTTCTGCCGCGAGCTTGGCGCGGTCGACATCGGCGACGAGCTGGATGCGTTCGATCGCCACCGCCGCCTGATCGGCCAGCGCGTCGAGCAGCCGCTGCTGCTCGGGCGTCAGAAGCGGGCCCTGCTTGTCATTGTCGAGGCCGACGACGCCGATTGCGGTGCGTCCCGTGCGCAAGGGAAGATAGAGGCGCTTGGCGCCAGGAAGCGTGTCGGCGCCGCGTCCGGCGGCACGGTTGTGTTCCCAGGCCCAGCGTGCGGCGGCAATGTCGGCCTCGGCCAGCGTGTCGTCGGGCGGATAGCCTGCCTTGACGGTGATCGTGCCGTCTTCCGGCAGCAGCAGCACCACGCGCAGCTTCAGCATCGAGGCGATCTGGAAGGCGGTGGCCCAGAGCACGTCGTCGAGCGTGCCGGCGCCTGCGAGCTTCTTGGAAAACAGATAGATGTCCTCGGTTGCCCGCGCCCGCGAGCGGGCGGCGGCAGCCTGACGCTGCACGCGCGCCGTCAGGTTGCTGGCAATGACGGCAACGGCGACGAAGACGGCAATCGCGACGATGCTTTCGGGATCGCGGATCGTCAGCGTGTAGCGTGGCTCGAGGAAAAAATAGTTGAAGGCAAGGACACTGAGGAAACAGGCGTAAAGCGCCGGCCAGAGACCACCAGCCACCGCCGACGTCAGCACGGAGAGCAGGAAGACGATCGCCAGATTGCGAACGTCGAGGAACTGGTCGAGAACGGTGCTGACGGCCAATGATCCGGCAACGTAAGCCGTGGCGAGCAAATACGGCTTGGCCTGGAAATGCCTTTCCTCGGCTGCCGCGTTCACTCTCCTGGAAGACGTTTCGGTGTCCCGCTCCGTTCCGGAGATGACATGGACGCTGATGTCGCCGGCATTGCGGATCAGATCATAGGTGAGCGACCCTTCGATCAGTTCGCGCCAGCGCGACCGGGTCGGCCTGCCGACCACGATGTGGGTGAAATTGTTGGCCATCGCATGGCGAACGATGTCCTGCGCGACGCTCTGGCCCGGGATGGTCGTCACCTCGGCACCGAGCTGCTCGGCAAGGCGCAGCAGTGTGGCGAGCCTGTCCTTGTCATCCTCGGACATGCCGGCGGAGCGAGGCGTGTCGACATGAAGCGCCGTCCAGGGTGCACGAAGCCTGTCGGCCAGCCTGCGTGCGTAGCGAATGCGGGCTGCCCCGCCCGGACGTGCATCGACGCAGACAAGAACTCGCTCCCCCGCCGCCCACGGACCCTGGATGGCGTGGGACTGCATGTGGTTGAGCAGTTGCTCGTCGACGCGCTGGGCGGTTCGGCGCAGCGCCAGTTCCCGCAACGCCGTCAGATTGCCCGGCGAAAAATAGTTCTCGACGGCACGCTGCGCGGTATTGGGGAAATAGACCTTGCCCTCCTCCAGCCGCTTGATCAGGTCGTCGGGCGTCAGATCGATGATCTCGACATCATCCGCCTGGTCGATGATGGAGTCTGGAACCGTCTCGCGCACCCTGACCCGGGTAATCTGGGCGACGACGTCGTTCAGGCTTTCGACATGTTGGATGTTCAGCGTCGTATAGACGTCTATGCCCCGCGCCAGGATTTCCTGGACATCGAGATAGCGCTTGGGGTGGCGGCTGCCGGGCGCGTTGGTGTGGGCGAGTTCGTCGACCAGGACCAGCGCCGGACGCCGGGCAAGGATGGCATCGATATCCATCTCGTCGAGGACGCGCCCCTTGTAGTCGACCCTGCGGCGGGCAATGACTTCATACCCCTCGACCAGGGCCTGTGTTTCCTTGCGGCCATGCGTCTCGACCACGCCGATCACCGCGTCGGCACCGTCGGCCAGCCTGGCGCGACCAGACATCAGCATCTCGTAAGTCTTGCCGACACCGGGTGCCGCGCCCAGGAATATGCGCAGACGGCCGCGCCCTTCCCGCTCGGCATGCTCTAGCAGCGCGTCGGGAGATGGTCTGTTTTCGACGTTGCTTCTGTCGTCCGGCATCGGGTCCGATCATGAATGGCGCCGGGGACCGTGTCGATCCCCGGCGCCGGACATCACCTATTTCGCGGCATCCAGCGCCAGGTTGAGGGCCAGCACATTAACCGCCGGCTCGCCGAGCACGCCCAATTCCCGGTCCTCGACCTGGCTGTCGACGAGCGCCTTGACCTTGGCCTCGTCGATGCGCCTTGCCTTGGCCACGCGCGGAACCTGGAAATAAGCGGCCTCCGGACTGATCTGCGGATCAAGGCCGCTGCCGGACGTCGTCACCAGGTCCATCGGCACCGGCTGGTCCGGGTTCTCAGACTTCAGCTTTTCCGCATCGCCCTTTATGCGTTCGATCAGCTTCGGGTTGGTCGGGCCAAGGTTGGAGCCGCCGGAGGCGCTGGCATCGTAGCCGTTGCCGGCGGCCGACGGCCGTCCGTGGAAATACGTGTCGCTGGCGAAGGCCTGGCCGATCAGTTCGGAGCCGATCACCTTGCCGTCCCTCTCGATCAGGCTGCCATTGGCCTGGCGCGGGAACAGCGCCTGGGCGATGCCGGTCATGCCGATGGGATAGACGAGCCCGGTCAGCACGGTGAAGAAAACGATCATGATGATCGCGGGTCTGATCTGCTTGAGCATCGGAATGATCCTTATGCAAGGCCAAGGGCGGTGACGGCCATGTCGATTGTCTTGATGCCGACGAACGGCACGACGATGCCGCCGAGACCGTAGACGAGAAGGTTGCGGCTGAGCAGCGCACCCGCGCCGATCGCCCGGTACTTCACACCGCGCAGCGACAGCGGGATCAGCGCGATGATGATCAGCGCGTTGAAGATGATGGCCGACAGGATGGCGCTCTGCGGTGTCGCCAGATGCATGATGTTGAGCGCTTGCAGCGGAGCTGTGGTCTGGCCGGGCGCGACGTAGAAGACGGCGAACATGGCCGGGATGATGGCGAAATACTTGGCCACGTCATTGGCGATCGAGAAGGTGGTCAGCGAACCGCGGGTCATCAACAGCGCCTTGCCGATTTCGACGATCTCGATGAGCTTGGTCGGATCGCTGTCGAGGTCGACCATATTGCCGGCCTCGCGAGCAGCGACCGTGCCGGTGTTCATGGCGACGCCGACATCGGCCTGCGCAAGGGCTGGCGCATCATTGGTGCCGTCGCCGCACATGGCGACCAGCTTGCCCTTGGCCTGCTCGTCGCGGATCAGCTTCAGCTTGTCCTCCGGTGTCGCCTGGGCAAGGAAGTCGTCGACGCCGGCTTCGGCCGCAATGGCGGCTGCCGTCATCGGGTTGTCGCCGGTGATCATGACCGTGCGGATGCCCATCTTGCGCAGCTCGGCGAAACGCTCGCGGATGCCGCCTTTGACGATGTCCTTGAGGTGCACGATACCCAGCAGGCGCCCGCCCCGCTCGACCGCCAGCGGCGTGCCGCCGGATTTCGCGACGTCGTCGGCGATCGCCTGCAAATCCCTGATCGTGTCGCTGTTCGGGCGCGTCGCGCAGCTGGCCGATGTCGCCTGGCTGACATGGGCGAGCACGGAATCGACCGCGCCCTTGCGTACCGACGAACCGTCGATGTCGACGCCGCTCATGCGGGTCTGCGCGGTGAAGGGCACGAAAGCAGCATGCAATGTCGCCATGTCGCGGGCACGGATGGCATACTTCTCCTTGGCCAGCACCACGATCGAGCGGCCTTCCGGCGTCTCGTCGGCGAGCGAGGCAAGCTGTGCCGCGTCCGCCAGTTCCTGCTCGCTGACGCCCTTGACCGGGCGGAATTCCGTCGCCTGGCGATTGCCGAGCGTGATGGTGCCGGTCTTGTCGAGGAGCAGCGTGTCGACGTCGCCGGCGGCTTCGACGGCGCGACCCGACATGGCCAGCACATTGAAGCGCACCAGCCGGTCCATGCCGGCAATGCCGATGGCCGACAGCAGCGCGCCGATCGTGGTCGGGATAAGCGTCACGAACAGCGCGACGAGCACGGTCACCGAAATATAGCCACCCGAGTAGTGGGCAAAGCTCGGGATGGTCGCTGTGGCCAGCACGAAGATCAGCGTCATGCCGACGAGCAGGATGTTGAGCGCGATCTCGTTGGGCGTCTTCTGGCGCTCGGCGCCTTCGACCAGCGAGATCATGCGGTCGAGGAATGTGTGGCCCGCGGCGGCGGTGATGCGCACGCGGATCCAGTCCGACAGCACCTGCGTGCCGCCGGTGACGGCCGATCGGTCGCCGCCGGATTCGCGGATCACCGGCGCGGATTCGCCCGTTATCGCCGCCTCGTTGACCGAGGCGACGCCTTCCACCACCTCGCCATCGGACGGGATGATGTCGCCGGCTTCGACGAGAACGATATCGCCGACCTTCAGGCTGGTGCCGGGTACCAGCTTGAACCTGGTGCGGTCCACGCCGGTCAAAAGCTTAGCCTGGGTTTCGGTGCGAGCCTTGCGCAGCGAATCCGCCTGCGCCTTGCCGCGCCCTTCGGCGACGGCTTCGGCGAAATTGGCGAACAACACGGTGAACCACAGCCAGATGATGATCTGCAGCGTGAACAGCAAATCACCGCCGCCGGTGACGAGGTCCTTGACGAACAGCACCGATGTCAGCGCCGAGACGACGGCGACGACGAACATCACCGGGTTGCGGGCCAGCGTGCGCGGATCGAGTTTGCGGAAGGCGCCGCCGATGGCGGGCCACAGGATGCCGGCATCCATGATGCTGGCTGACTTTGACTGACTCATTTTGAAGCTCCGGCTTCAGTGTTGGTGTGCGGCGGCGATTGGTCGGATGCCGAAAAAAGATGAGGAAGCCCGTAGGCCAGCAGCCAAAGCGCGATCATGGCGGCGGCAAGCCCAAGAAACGTCGACATGGTCGGGAAGGGAGGCGGCAGCCCCTCCTTCCCCGGATCGGCCCGATGCCTGATATTGCGGCGCTTGTTGCTGAACCAGGACATGTCTGCCTCAGAATGTCTGTCCATGGATCATCGCCAGGTGCTCGACGACAGGTCCGACGGCGAGCGCCGGGAAGAAGGTCAGGCCGCCGACGATGACGATGACGCCGACCAGCAGCACGACGAACAGCGGACCGTCGGTCGGGAAGGTGCCGGCTGAGGCGGGGACGGTCTTCTTCGCCGCCAGCGCGCCGGCGATGGCGAGCGCCGGGATGATGACCAGGAAGCGGCCCATCAGCATACCGATGCCGAGCGTGATGTTGTACCAGGGCGTGTTGCCGCTGAGGCCGCCGAAAGCCGAACCGTTGTTGGCCGCCGCCGAGGTGTAGGCGTAGAGAATCTCGGAGAAGCCGTGCGGCCCGCCATTGGCGATCGACGCCACCGCGCTCGGCAACACCACCGCGATCGCCGTGAAGATCAGCATCGCCAGCGGCAGGCATAGGATCGCCAGCATCGCCATCTTGACCTCCTTCGCCTCGATCTTCTTGCCGAGATATTCGGGCGTGCGGCCGACCATCAGGCCGGCAACGAAGACGGCGATCAGGATGAACATCAGCATGCCGTAGAAGCCGGCGCCGACGCCGCCGACGATGACCTCGCCGAGTTGCATGTTGATGAGCGGAATCATGCCGCCGAGCGCGGTGAAGCTATCGTGCATGGCGTTGACCGCGCCGCAGGAAGCGGCCGTCGTGATGACGGCGAACAAAGCCGAGAGCGCGATGCCGAAGCGGATCTCCTTGCCTTCCATGTTGCCGCCGTCGATGCCCAGCGCATGCACCAGCGGATTGCCCGCGGCTTCCGCCCAATAGCAGACAGCGACGCCAACGATGAACAGCACGCCCATGGAGGCGAGGATCGCCCAGCCCTGGCGCTGATTGCCGACCATGCGGCCGAAGACGTTGGTCAATGCGGCGCCGACGACGAAGATCGACAGCATCTGGATCAGGTTGGAGACGGCGTCGGGATTCTCGAATGGATGTGCCGCGTTGGCATTGAAGAAACCGCCGCCATTGGTGCCGAGCATCTTGATGGCGACCTGCGAGGCCACCGGCCCCAGCGCGATAGTCTGCTTGACGCCCTCAAGCGTCGTGGCGTCCACGTAAGGCCCCAACGTCTGCGGCATGCCGAGCCAGACATAGATTAGGGTGAGCACGACGCAGAGCGGCAAGAGCACATAGAGCGTGGCGCGCGTCATATCGACCCAGAAATTGCCGATCGATCTTCCGGAAGCGCGGGCGAAGCCGCGGACCAGCGCGATTGCAATGGCGATGCCGGTGGCGGCCGAAACGAAATTCTGGACCGTCAGCCCGGCCATCTGCACGAGGTAGGACATCGTGCTTTCACCGCCGTAGTTCTGCCAGTTGGTGTTGGTCATGAAGCTGGCGGCGGTGTTGAAGGCGAGCGCTGGGTCGACCGCGCTCATGCCGGCCGGATTGTAGGGCAGACTGCCTTGCAGGCGTTGTAGGACATAGAGCACCAGGAAGCCCGCCAGGTTGAACAGCAGGAGAGCCACCGCATAGGTGGTCCAGTGCTGCTCCTCGCGCTCGCTGGTTCCGCAAATGCGGTAGAGCCCGCGCTCGAGCGGGCCGAGGACCGGTGAAAGCGGCGTGCGATCGCCATTGAAGACGCGGTGCATGTAGAAGCCAAGCGGCTTCACCAGCAAAACGAGGATCCCGCAATAGAGGAGTATCTGTATCCATCCGTTCAGTGTCATGGCTGTGGCTTTCCGTACCTTCAGAAGCGTTCTGGACGAATGAGCGCGTAGGTGAGGTAGGCGAGCAGGAACAGGGTCACGCCACCGCCGAGGATGTAATCGACAAGCATGGTTCGATCCTTCAGCTTAAATTCTGTCGCAAGCTTTGACGTAGACGATGGACAGGCCGAAGAACAAAACCCCGATCCCAAGAACAATAATGTCCATTGTGCTTTTCCTTGCTTCCAGTTTCTACTGTTCGCCCGCCAAAGACAGGTCGGCAATACCGTGAGACGGCGCGCCGCACTGGGCGGCGTCCGACGGCTTTTGCTCGACGTGAATATGACCCGATCGCCATAAAGGTTCGAGACGGGGCGGATGGGAAAGAAATAGGAATTCTATAAAGGTTCCGGCGCGGCTCGCCGTCGAAGAGCAGCTCGTCGACGCGGATTGCCGGGAAGGATATGCCGCCGCGCTTTGCGGCCTTGCTGGGAACGCTCTACCGCGGCTCCCGCGTCAGGCTGAGATAGGTCGGATCGAACTCGGCGATTTCCTGGAGCCTGTGCCAATCCAGGATTGTCACCGTGTGATTTGCCCAGTTGACGACGCCGACTTTGCGCAAGGCACCGATGACGCGGTTCATGTGTACGACGGAAAGACCGAGCACATCGGCCAGCTCGGCCTGTGAGAGCGGCAGGTGAAAGCTCATGCCGTTGGTGCGCTGCACCACCTGCAGCCGTACGAAAAGCTCACAGAGGAGATGGGCCAGGTGTGAGGTCTTGGAGCGGCGGCCCATCGCCACGATCCACTCGCGATGGATGGCGCCGTCGACCAGCGTGTCCAGCCACAGCAGCCGCGTCAGATGCGGCGCTTCCTCGGTGATGGCACGAAGCCGGCTGTGATCGGCGAACATGACATGACATGGCGACATGGCAACGATGCCGTGATCCATCGTCTTCAGAAGGAAGGCGTGGAGATCGACGAAATCGCCAGGCACCTGCAGCGAGGTGAACTGCCGGCCGCCATTCTCGAGCACCTTGTAGCGCGCCGCCAAACCGTCGAGGATCAGGGTCGAATAGGTGGGCCGTGCGCCCGATGCGACGATATCCTGGCCGACCGCGAAATGCCGCTCGAAAGTCATGGCCTCAGCCAGCAGCGCCTTTTCGGCATCGGAAAGCGCGTCGTGCTGGGCGAGATTCAGATACAGGGATTCCAGCACCGCTATCTCCAGCGAAAGGGCTCAGAGCCGATCGCCAACTGTCGAAAGCAAGAGGCGGCTACCGAAGCACTAGGTTGTCGGGCGCCGGCGGGCATTAACATTTGTTAGAAGGCGCTTATTCGCCAACGAAGATCATCTCTGATGGAACAACGGCTTAGCCCGCGAATTGTCGCTCAAGTCTCTTTTGGAAATTTCATCAGCTCGGGATCCGGCCGCATCATGCCCAGATACTTCCTCGACCTTTACAATGGCGATGGCCTGACGGTGGATGACCATGGTCAGGTGTTCGACACGCGCGAGCGTCTGCGGCGCGAGGCAATCCTCATCCTGCCCGACATCATTCGCGACGAGATGATCGAAAACGACCGAACGGCCATCACCGTGAAGGTGCGCGACGAGAGCGGGCGCCATGTCTTCGAAGCATCGCTCGTCATCTCATCGAACTGGTGCGATTGACCGCGGCCTGGTCTGCGGACCCTCCGCAAGATGGAACGGAAAAGCCGGGCTCGGAGGGCCAAGCCGGGCTTTCGGGGGAGCGGCCGTACGAACCGGCCATCGCAATGACAGCTCGAACGATCAGGCGGCGTAGCCGCCATGGCCGCGTGCGACGGCGCGCGCCACGATGACCGGCTCGATCTCGGGCCAGAGAATACCGGTGGCTTCCGCGAATTCAACAAGCGCATGGCGCGCCTCGTCCCTCGTGATGCAGCCTTCCAGGGCCAAGCCGCACGCCTCGACGGCATTGCGATAAAGCGGACCACGGCGAGAGGTCGTCCAGTTGGTCAGGAAATCGTGCATTTCGGCCAGCGAGGCGATTTCGCGCTTGAAGCCGAGACCGACGGTCAGTGCGACGGGCGGATGAAACAACTTGTCATACATGAAGCGGGCTCCTGATTGGACGCGGGTTCTCGGAGAAAATCCTGGCGGGGATCTATGATGAGACGCCGGGTAACGCATCGCGAGCCGGGAGGTTCCGGAGCAAACAGGACCGTTTGCGGAACGCACGCCTGAGTGCGCCGGAAATCTTGCATCCTGATCCACCGGCCATGGCTGCTACTCCGTCGGACCGGCGAGAAGACGGATTAAGGTTCGATAGTCGAGATGCTAGTATGCTAGACTGCACCCAGAAGCGCCCGGCGAAAAGAGAAACTGGCGGAGAGAGCGGGATTCGAACCCGCGTTACGGTCTCCCGTAAACACACTTTCCAGGCGTGCGCCTTCAACCACTCGGCCACCTCTCCGTCCTTGCATTTTTCGCGACGGCCGGTTTCGCCGCGCGGGTTGGGGACAATGCAGTCCCTTCAGGGAGGAGTAGCGATTTCCGCGCTATGGGTGCCGCCAACCAGCGGACACCTCTCCCCGGCACCTGAGCCGTCAAAGCAACAGGCGCGGGGCTCATCTAGTCGATCCCGCGCCGAATGCCAAGCCATAACGACAGTCTATTCGCTTTGCCGGCCATACAGCGCTTCGCGAGGGCGCGGCGTCATCCGTTTCAAGGTGCCGACGCCCCAAATGATGTGCACAGGCGGGCCGGCAAGGCCGGCCGCGCTTGACTTCGTCGCGGGCCACCTGTCGAGTGAAACGGAGGCTTTGCGGGGGGGCATCGTCCGGGCATGACATCAGGCAGTGAACAACCGGGCGGCGGGATGCCGGGGCAGGCGCCAACCGGGCGCCCGGACAGCGGGCTGTCCTACGTGCCGGTGGGCTGGCTCATCTTCGTCATGGCGTGGTCGGTTTACGGCCTGGCCTCGGCCTGGTGGCTGACCGGCAATTCCGGCCTGCCGGACAGGATCTTCTATTTCCTCCTTGGCGGGCTTGCCGTCGACATCATCACCATCCTGTGGGGGCTTTATTTGCTCGGCCTTGCCTTTGGCCGCTCGGCGCGCTTCCCGCGCCAGTTCATCATCTGGCAGGTGGCGACCATCGCCTGGGTGCTGGCGAGGCAGGCCTATGTGCTCGCCGTGCCCGATTTCGTCTTTTCCGCCAGGAGCCTGCTTATCGGCGGCGCCGAAATCGCCATCGGCCTGCTCTGCATCTATCTGCTGCGCCGTGGGGCCGGCGCCGAGGGCGTCTATGCCAGATCGCGGATCGAAGCGCCGTCGGTCTTCGTTTCCATCGTGGCTGCCTTGCTCGGCATCGTCCTGGGCGCGATCATTGGCGCGGTTGGCGGCTTCCTGGCTGGCTCGGTGATCGCCGATGTCGCCGAGGTCAGTTGCTTCGAGGGCGGCTGCGGCTACTTTGCCGCCTTCATCGGATTGGCCGGGCTGGTGGTCGGCGCCATTGCCGGAGGCATTCTTGCCGTCTGGCTCGTTCACCGCCCCAGGCGCGAGCCGGTCGCATAGGGCCCAGAAAAGCGCGGGCCTTAAATTCGCGTATCGCGATTGCAGCTGAACCGCACGCATTCTATTTCTGTTCGGACATGTGCCGGCGGTCTTCTGGTCAGCGTCCAGGGGGAACCGGGGGAGAGCCTTGATGTTTCGCTTCGTCTTTCGTCTTGCGGCCATGGTCGCGCTATCGGTTTCCGTCATCATGGCGGTGCTCGACACGACGCGCACGGTGGCGGCTTCGGCCCTTGTGCTGACCCCGCTCAACGCCAGTTGGCTGGCCGTCTCGCCGGACACGCGGGCCGCCTTCGAAACCTTCGTCCGCGCCAAGGCCAGTCCGCTGCTGTGGGACACAGTCATCGCCTGGGTGCTCAACCAGCCGGGCTTTGCCGTCTTCGCGGTGCTGGCCTTCCTGCTGTACGCCATCGGCTATCGGCGGCAGCGGCGCACGGGACAGTTCGCCGCGAACTGAACCCATCTCCCGCACCATTCCGGCCGGCTGCTGAAAGCTGCACGCAAGATCGGATCGCGGCGTGGCTTGCCCGTGGCACGCTTTTCCAAAAGGTCAAAATTCCGCGTGAATTTTGTTTCGGGCCGTGCCAGATTGCCCGGGAGCGGGAGGGCAATACACTCCTGGCTAACGTCGTTTGCTTGCCGGAGAACCGGGCTGCAGGCGGTGTGCAACGGAAAAAATAACCGACAGGGTGTGGATCACATGAAACGTATCGTTCTCGGCCTTCTGGCCGCAACCGCAATGGTTCTTCCGGCTTTCGCCGCGGATGTCCAGCCGGCCATCCTCTATGATCTGGGCGGCAAGTTCGACAAATCCTTCAATGAGGCTGCCTACCATGGCGCCGAAAAATTCAAGACCGAGACCGGCGTCGCCTATGTCGAGTTCGAAGTGTCCAACGCCTCGCAGCGCGAGCAGGCGCTGCGCCGCTTCGCCGAGGACGGCCACAACCCGATCGTCATGGCAGGCTTTGCCTGGGAGGATGCGCTGAAGAAGGTCGCGGCCGAATACCCGGACCTCAACTTCGCCATCATCGACGATGCGGTCGACCTGCCCAATGTCCGCTCGCTGGTGTTCAAGGAGAATGAAGGCTCCTATCTCGTCGGCATCATGGCCGCGATGGCGTCGAAGTCGAAGAAGGTTGCCTTCGTCGGCGGCATGGACATCCCGCTGATCCGCAAGTTCGAATGCGGCTATGTCGGCGGCGCCAAGTCCGCTGGCGCGACCGACGTCATCCAGAACATGACTGGCGATACGCCGGCGGCGTGGAACGATCCGGCCAAGGGTGGCGAGATCGCCAAGACGCAGATCGACCAGGGCGCCGACGTGGTTTACGCGGCCGCCGGCGGCACCGGCGTCGGTGTGCTGCAGGCGGCGGCCGATGCCGGCAAGCTCGGCATCGGCGTCGATTCCAACCAGAACGGCCTGCAGCCCGGCAAGGTGCTGACCTCGATGCTGAAGCGCGTCGACGTTGCCGTCTACACCGCCTTCATGGATGGCAAGAACGGCACCTTCAAGGGTGGCGTCGAGAATCTCGGCCTCAAGGAAGGCGGCGTCGACTACGCCATGGACGACAACAACAAGGCACTGGTGACCGACGAAATGAAGGCGGCCGTCGAAAAAGCCAAGGCCGACATCATCGCCGGCACGGTCAAGGTGCACGACTACACAGCCGACAACGCCTGCCCCTATTGATCGGCGGCAGCGTACGGCCATGATCTGCAACCGCTGGGCGAAAGCCCGGCGGTTTTGCTTTTGCCGATTGAACGAAGCTCGCAAATGGCATGGAGCGAGGAATGCAGCCAACGATCGAACCCATGCGCGGGCATGACATCGAAGTCGTCGCGCGACTGCGGATTGCCGCCTTCTTCGAGGGCACGGGAAGGACGCTGGAAGAGGATGCGGCAGGGCTCCGCAACCTGCTGACCAGCGACGGCCTCGAAAAGGCTCTGGTTGCCCGTGTGAACGATGTGCCGATAGGCACCTGCCTGCTGGTCCGCCACGAACTGGAACCGGCGCATGATCTGACACCGTGGCTGGCCGGGCTTGTCGTCGACGCCGGCCATCGAGGCAAGGGAACCGGCACCGCGCTGGTCGAGGCGATCGAAGCGCATGCAGCGTCAGCCGGCGTCGAGACGCTCTACCTCTACACTTGGCAAGCGCGCGAGTTCTACGCGGCGCTCGGCTGGGACACGATCGAGCTGTGCGAGCAGGACGGCGACACGATGATGCTGATGTCGCGCCGGCTCCATCACAATGTGCCCAGGAGATAGCCGAGCGCGAAGGCCGCAATCAGCCCGGCCATGACGACAAGTCCACGCCTACCGCCAAGCGAATGCACACCAACGCCGTACGGCTGACGGGACAAGCTTCGGATCACTGTCGGCGACTTGGCATCATTGCCGCCCAGGCCAACGCCTTGCATCTGCGGCAATTCGGCGAGTCGCTGCGTAACCAGTTCCCAATGATTGACGCCGGCTGGTTTTTCGGCGCGATCGAAGACATGCATGCGCTCGGCCAGTTGCACCACCGCGTCGCGGAACGCAGGGTCGATCTCGAGATCGCGCTCGGCCCGCTCGCGCTCGGCATCGTTCATCAGGCCCAGCACATAGTCGCCGGCCCTTGCGATACGATCGCTCTCACCGGCCATGATCCGTGCCCTCCCCCTCCCTCACCAGTGTGGCGGCTTGGTCACCGGCACA
This sequence comes from Mesorhizobium sp. CO1-1-11, assembly GCF_020164995.1. Taxonomy (NCBI): domain Bacteria; kingdom Pseudomonadati; phylum Pseudomonadota; class Alphaproteobacteria; order Hyphomicrobiales; family Phyllobacteriaceae; genus Mesorhizobium; species Mesorhizobium sp. CO1-1-11. The sequence continues at coordinate 22,232 of NZ_JAIUHE010000003.1, read as the reverse complement.
TCCGGTGCCGCCTGCTCTTCAAGCGCCAGGAAGCGGTCTGTCAGCGCATCAAGCTTGCGCTGCATGCGTTCGATCACCTTCCACTGCTCGGCGATCTGGCCCGACAGTTCCTCGATGGTCTTCTCCTGCTCCGCGGCGCGGATTTCCAGCGTCGTCAGCCGGTCGGCGGGCATGATCATGCAAAGTCCCCAGTTTGTACCGCGACACCTTGCGCCGCAACGTCAAATCGACCTCGCCATAGTAGCGAATGTGAGAGCTTCGGCCACGTTCGAAATTGACAAGCGCGCGGGGATTTGTCGAGAGTGGATGCTGCTCCGGACAATTGGCATGGGCGGAGTGCCATGCTAGGCGTTTTGACCAAGCGATAAAAAAATAAGAGTGGGACAGGCTGCATGGCGCAAGCCGCAATCGAACTGATCGGCATCAACAAGAGTTTCGGCGCGGTGCGCGCTAACCGCGACATCAATCTGGAGATCGCGCGCGGCACCATCCACGGCATCGTCGGCGAGAACGGCGCCGGCAAGTCGACGCTGATGTCGATCCTCTACGGTTTCTACCAGGCCGACAGCGGCGAGATCCGCGTCGGCGGCAAGCCGGCATCGATCAAGACACCCAACGACGCGATCGCGCTCGGCATCGGCATGGTGCACCAGCATTTCATGCTGGTCGACAATTTCTCCGTGCTGGAGAACATCATCCTCGGCGCCGAAACCGATGCGCTTCTGAAGAGCAGCATCGCCAAGGCGCGCTCCGAGCTTGACCGGCTGGAGCGCGAATACGGGCTGGAAGTCGATCCCGATGCGATTATCGAAGAACTGCCGGTCGGCCTGCAGCAACGCGTGGAAATCCTGAAGGCGCTTTATCGCGGCGCCGAAATCCTGATCCTCGACGAGCCGACAGGCGTTTTGACGCCGGCCGAGGCCGACCACCTGTTCCGCATCCTCAGGCAGTTGAAGGAACAGGGAAAGACGGTGGTGCTGATCACCCACAAACTGCGCGAGATCATGGCCATCACCGACACCGTGTCGGTGATGCGTCAGGGCACGATGGTGGCGACCCGGGAGACCAGGAAAACCACTGTCGAGGAACTGGCCGAACTGATGGTCGGGCGGCGTGTCCTCTTGAGGGTCGAAAAGGGCGAAGCCGAGGCCGGTGCCGTCAAGCTCGCGGTCAAGAACTTGACGGTCAGGGATTCCCGTGGCGTCACCATGGTCGACGACGTCTCCTTCGATTTGCGCGCCGGCGAGATCGTCGGCATCGCCGGCGTTGCCGGCAACGGGCAATCCGAGTTGCTTGAGGCGATTTCCGGCATCAGGCATGCCGTTTCCGGTTCCGTGACGCTCGACGGCAAGCCGATCGATCTCACCGGCAAGGCCGATCCCGGCGAATTGCGCGACCGTGGCCTCGCCCACGTACCGGAAGACCGCCACCATGTCGGGCTGGTGCTGGCCTTCGAGGAGAACGAGAATTCCATCCTCGGCTACCACGACGATCCCCGTTACCTCAGGGGACCGTTTCTCAACATCGATGCCATCATGGACGATGCCAGGGGCAAGATCGAGAAATACGACATTCGTCCCGGCAATCCGCGCCTGAAGACGGCCAATTTTTCCGGCGGCAACCAGCAGAAGATCGTGCTCGCGCGTGAAATAGAGCAGGACCCCGGCGTCTTGATCGTCGGCCAGCCGACGCGTGGCGTCGACGTCGGCGCCATCGAGTTCATCCACAAGCGCCTGATCGCCATGCGCGACCAGGGCAAGGCGGTGCTGGTGGTATCGGTCGAGCTAGACGAGATCCGCTCGCTCTCCGACCGCATCCTGGTGATGTTTGCCGGCCGGGTCGTTGGCGAGCGCGGCCCCGACGCGACCGAAGGCGAGCTTGGCCTGCTGATGGCCGGTGTCGAGCATCGGGAGGCGGCGCAATGAGCACGCCTTACGCCAAATTGCCGGCCTGGGCCGACTACGGGCTGATCCCGCTGATCAACCTGTCGGTCGCCTTCATCGTCGCTGGCTTCGTCGTCATGCTGGTCGGCGAAAACCCCTTCCGTGCCGCCGTCATCCTGGTCGAAGGCGCCTTCGGCAAGGGCACCGGCATCGCCTTCACCCTCTTCTACGCCACGACCTTCATATTCACCGGGCTTTCGGTGGCGGTGGCGGCGCATTGCGGACTGTTCAACATCGGCACCGAGGGGCAGGCCTACATCGCCGGCCTCGGCATCGCCATCGTCTGCCTTTCCTTCGACAGCACACTGCCCTGGTGGCTGACATTTCCGCTGGCCATCGTCGCTTCGGCGCTCGTGGGCGCATTGTGGGCCCTGATTCCCGCCTATCTGCAGGCCAAGCGGGGCTCGCACATCGTCATCACGACGATCATGTTCAACTTCATCGCCGCCTCGATCATGGTCTACCTGCTGGTCGGCCCGCTGAAGCCGGCAGGGTCGCAGGCGCCGCAGACGCGTAACTTCCTCGCCGGCGCGGAGCTGCCGAAACTGAACTGGATCATCGAATTGTTCGGCGCCAAGATCCGCTCGGCCCCGCTCAACATCTGCTTCCTGCTGGCGCTGGTGATGGCTTTCCTGGTCTGGCTGCTGATCTGGCGTACCAAGCTCGGCTATGAGATGCGCACCTATGGCCACAGCCCGAAAGCGGCCCGCTATGCCGGCATTTCGGAAACCCGCATCATCATCACTGCGATGATGATCTCGGGCGCGCTGGCCGGCATGATGGCGCTCAACCCGGTGATGGGCGACCAGCACAATGTCGCGATCGACTTCGTTTCTGGCGCCGGTTTCGTCGGTATCGCCGTGGCGCTGATGGGCCGCCTGCATCCGGTCGGCATCGTGCTGGCGGCGATCCTGTTCGGCATGCTTTACCAGGGCGGCGCCGAACTCGCCTTCGAGATGCCGGCAATCAGCCGCGACATGATCGTCATCATTCAAGGATTGGTCATCCTCTTCGCCGGCGCGCTGGAGCATATGTTCAGGCCCTATATCCAGGCTCTGTTCGCCTCGTTCAGCCCGAAATCGGTGGGCATGCAGGCTGTCAACGGGAAGGGCGCCTGAGATGGATATCTTCAACGCGATCATCCAGGTGCTGGACTCTACCATCCGCCTGTCGGTGCCGCTGCTGCTTGCCTGCCTCGCCGGCCTCTATTCGGAGCGGGCCGGCATTTTCGACATCGGCCTCGAAGGCAAGATGCTGGTCGGCGCCTTCGCGGGTGCTGCCGCTGCCTCCGTGTTCCATTCGGCGCTTATCGGTCTCGGCATGGCGATCCTGATCTCTGTCGCCTTCGCTTTGGTGCACGGCTTTGCCTCGATCACCCATCGCGGCAACCAGATCGTTTCGGGCGTTGCGATCAACTTCGTCGCCGCTGGATCGACCATCATTCTCGGCCAGGCATGGTTCCAGCAGGGTGGCCGCACGCCGGCGCTGCAACCGGGCGAACGATTCGAGGCGATCATCTGGCCCGGCGCCGATGCAATTAGGGGCGTGCCGATCATCGGTCCGATCTATGCCGAACTGATCTCCGGCCATTCAATCCTCGTCTATTTCGCCTTTGCGATGGTGCCGTTCACCTGGTGGGTGCTGTTTCGCACGCGTTTTGGCCTCAGGCTGCGCGCGGTCGGCGAGAATCCGGCCGCGGTCGACACCGCCGGCATCTCGGTCGCCTGGCTGCGCTATCGCGCGCTGATCTGCACGGGCATCCTGACCGGATTTGCAGGCGCCTATCTTTCGATGGTGCAGAATGGCGGCTTCGTGAAGGACATGACCGCGGGCAAGGGCTACATCGCGCTGGCCGCGCTGATCTTCGCCAAATGGAAGCCGGTCAACGCCATGTTCGCCTGTCTGCTGTTCGGCTTCCTCGACGCGGCGTCGATCCGCCTGCAGGGAACGCCGCTGCCCATAGTCGGCAAGGTGTCGGTGCAGTTCATGCAGGCCCTGCCCTATATCCTCACCGTCATCCTGCTTGCCGGCTTCATCGGCAAGGCCATCCCGCCGCGCGCCGGCGGCGTGCCCTATGTCAAGGAACGCTAAAGGTCGACAGTTCGGCGCAGACGAAGCGCCGGGTTTTGGACACGATCATCGGAGAGAACACCTGAATGTCGCATGATCTGTTCGAAGCGGCCAAGGCTGCCATGGCCAAGGCTTATGCGCCTTATTCCAAGTTCCCGGTGGGTGCCGCCATACGCACCGAGGACGGACGCGTCTTCACCGGTGCCAATATCGAGGTCGCCTCCTATCCGGAAGGCTGGTGCGCCGAGACCACCGCGCTTGGCCATTACATCATGGGCGGCGGCGGCAAGATCGTTGAAATCGCCGTCCTTGCCGAACGCATGGCCAAATGCTCGCCTTGCGGCGGCTGCCGCCAGCGACTGGCCGAATTCTGCCGCCCGGAAACGAAGCTCTATCTCTGCGACAACACCGGCGTGGCCGAAACCGTGACCATGGGCGACATGCTGCCCTACGGCTTCCGCGGCGACATTCTGAAATGAAGAGCTGGCTGATATGACGCAAAAAACGGTCGACCACCTTATCGAAAGGCTGGACGGCCTGGCGCCGTCGACCGCGCTTGTGCTGGGTTCGGGCCTGGGCGGCCTGGTCGACCGGATCGAGAATCCGATCCGCGTCTCCTATGCCGACCTGCCCGGCTTTCCCAGGAGCGGTGTCAGCGGCCACGCCGGCCAAGTGGTCGCCGGGCTGTTTGCCGGCGTTCCCGTGCTTATGCTGTCCGGCCGCGCCCACTACTATGAGCATGGGAACGCCGCGGCGATGCGTCCGGTGCTGGAAGTGCTCGCCGGCATCGGCATCACGAAACTGATCCTCACCAACGCGGCCGGCTCGGTCGATCCGGATATGCCGCCGGGTTCGGTGATGCTGCTCACTGATCATATCAACTTCTCCGGCACCAACCCGCTGATCGGCGAGCCCAGCGACCGCCGTTTCGTCGGCCTCACCGAAGCTTATGATGCCGGCATCCGCGACGCGATCGAAGGCGCGGCGAAGGCGACCGGCACTGCGCTTCACAAGGGCGTCTACATGTGGTTCTCGGGCCCCTGCTTCGAGACGCCGGCCGAAATCCGCATGGCGCGCATCATGGGCGCCAACGCCGTCGGCATGTCGACCGTGCCGGAAGTGATTCTCGCGCGTTTCCTCGGCCTTCGCGTCGCTGCCTGTTCGGTCATCACCAATTTGGCCGCCGGCATGACCGGAGCCGAGCTTTCGCACCAGGAAACCAAGGACATGGCGCCGGTTGGCGGATCGCGGCTGGCAACGGTGCTGCAGCGCGTGTTCCGTGACGGGCTGCTGGAGAGCTGATGCTTCCACAGGAAATCATCCGTCACAAGCGCGACGGCCACAAGCTGGCGCCTCACGAGATCGCCGCCTTCATCGACGGCGTGACGTCTGGTACCGTCACCGATGGCCAGGTCGCGGCCTTCGCCATGGCGGTGTTCTTCAACGGCATGAACCGCGACGAGGCGGTGGCGATGACGCTGGCCATGCGCGATTCGGGCGACGTGCTCGACTGGTCGGATTTGCCAGGCCCTGTCACCGACAAGCATTCGACGGGCGGTGTCGGCGACAATGTCTCGCTGATGCTGGCGCCGATCGTTGCCGCCTGCGGCGCCTATGTGCCGATGATCTCGGGCCGTGGTCTCGGCCATACCGGCGGCACGCTGGACAAGATGGATGCCATTCCCGGCTACATCAGCCAACCCGACATCACGCTGTTCCGCAAAGCCGTGCTTGAAACCGGCTGCGCCATCATCGGCCAAACCGCCGACCTGGCACCTGCCGATCGCCGGCTCTACGCCATCCGCGACGTGACCGGAACCGTGGAGTCCGTGCCGCTGATCACCGCATCGATCCTGTCGAAGAAGCTCGCGGCGGGCCTGCAATCGCTGGTGCTCGACGTCAAGGTCGGCAATGGCGCCTTCATGGAGAAATCCCGGGATGCGACCGCGCTTGCCAACAGCCTCGTCGAGGTCGCCAGCGGCGCCGGACTGAAAGTCTCGGCACTGATCACCGGCATGAACGAACCGCTTGCCTCCGCCGCCGGCAATGCCGTCGAGGTGCGCAATGCCGTCGATTTCCTGACCGGCCGCCTGCGCGACCGGCGGCTGGAGGACGTGACGCTGGCGCTGGCAGCCGAAATGCTGCAGTCGGCGGGACTGGTGTCGTCGAACCAGGACGGCATGCGACGCGCCACCGAGACACTCGCCAGCGGCCGCGCAGCCGCCACCTTCGCGCGCATGGTGACGGTGCTTGGCGGCCCCGCCGATTTCATCGAGAAGCCAGAGAAATATCTGTCGGAAGCAGCAACGGAAATCGCGGTGAAGGCGACGTCGGAGGGGTTCGTCACTGGCATCGCCACCCGCGACATCGGTCTCGCGGTCGTCGGCCTGGGCGGCGGGCGCACCCGGCCCGAGGACAGGATCGACCCCTCGGTCGGCATCACCAGGCTGCTGCCCATAGGCGCGGAAGTACACGCCGGAGATGCGCTGGCTCTGATCCACGCCCGCTCACCGTTAGATGCCGAGACGGCAGCCGCGACCGTGCTTTCAGCCTATGCGATCGGTGCTTCGAAGCCGGCCGCCGACAAGTCGGTCATCCGGCGGATTCTGCCGCGTGGCTGAGTGGACCTACTGAACCAGCAGCAATGTGCCGTTCTCAGCCTGGTATTTGCCGAGCCTGTTGAGAAAGCTCATGCCGATCAGGTTGGTGCGCAGTGCCTTGTCGTCGAGCACGATCGCCTGCACACCTTCGACGCTGATGCTGCCGATCTGCAGACGATCAATCGTCACCACGGCTGCCTTGATGGTGCCGTTGGCGGTGTTGACTTCGTGGCTGAAATCGGAGGGACTGAGCGACAGTCCGATCCGGCGTGCCGTCGACATATTGACCGCGACCAGCGTCGCACCGGTGTCGATCATGCCGTCGACTTGACGGCCGTTGAGCCTGAAGGTCGACGAGAAGTGTCCGCGCCCGTCCGCCGCGACCACGACCTTCCGGCCGGTCGGCAGCGGCGCTACCGGCTTGTCGGGAACGGAGGCCAGGCTGACATCCGGTTGCGTCTCGGCCGCTGGCTTGGCCGTCACCGCCGATTTCAGCAGGTTTTCGAATATTCGCGGATTCGACTGGTAGACGACCGGGATCGATGCCGACGCACCGGCAAAGACGCTGAGAATGAGAAGCTTGCGCAGCATGGATCGGCCTTTGTGAAGAGCTGATCATTAGCGCCGGATGGTGTTTGCCGCTTTAACGCGCGCCGGAACCACGTCTTTGCGTAAACGCCTGGTAAAAAAAAACCAAGCACATTGTTCGGTATTACTTCGTCCCGTACATGCGGTCGCCGGCATCGCCAAGGCCGGGCATGATGTAGCCCTTCTCGTTAAGCTGGCGGTCGATGGACGCGGTGAAGACCGGAACATCCGGATGCGCCTTGGTAAAGCGCTCGATGCCTTCGGGCGCCGCCAGCAGGCACAGGAAGCGGATGTTGGTGGCGCCGCGCTCTTTCAACTTGTCGATCGCCGCGATCGCCGAATTGGCTGTCGCCAGCATCGGGTCGACGACGATGACCAGCCGGTCGGCGAGGTCGCTCGGCGCCTTGAAAAAATACTCGACGGCCTCCAGCGTTTCATGATCGCGGTAGAGGCCGACATGGGCGACGCGGGCCGCCGGCACCAGGTCGAGCAAACCTTCGAGCAAGCCGTTGCCGGCGCGCAGCACCGAGGCAAAGACCAGCTTCTTGCCCTCCAGCGTCGGAGCCTCCATCGTCTCCATAGGCGTTTCGATCGTTGTCGTCGTCAGTTCGAGATTGCGGGTGACCTCATAGCCGAGCAGCAGCGATATCTCACGCAGCAACCGCCGGAAGCCGGCCGTCGAGGTCTCCTTCTTGCGCATGATGGTCAGCTTGTGCTGGACAAGCGGATGATCGACGACGGTGACGCCCTTCATGATGTGCTCCGACGGAATAGTGAGTGGTGAACAGTGAGTAGTGAATAGTGAGCCGATTTGCGAGTCCCTGCGTCAGTGAAAGCGCCGGCCTTCAACCGCTCGATGCGTGCACCGTCACTACCGACTACTGACTACTCACTGTTCACCGAACTTTCGCGTCCAACCGACCAAGAAGCGCTGTCTTGGTCTTCCTGTCGACGAAGGCGGCTTCGATGGCGGTCCTGGTGACGGCGGCAAGCGCCTTTTCGCTCATCGAGAAATGTTCGGCGGCGATATCGTATTCGCGCTTCAGCGAGGTCCAGAAATAGGGCGGGTCGTCGGAGTTGAGCGTCACCTTGCAGCCGGCCGCCTGCAGGGCGGGAAAGGGATGGTCGGCGAAACTGTCGAACACCTTGAGCGCGATATTGGAGCCGGGGCAGCATTCCAGCACGACACCCTCGTCGGCGATGCGCCGGACAAGGTCGGGGTTTTCGATGGCGCGCACGCCATGGCCGATGCGCGACGGGCGGATATGGTCGAGTGCCGCCTGGACGGTTTCCCAGCCCGTCAGTTCGCCGGCATGGACGGTGATGCCGAGCCCGGCCTCGCGCGCGATCTCGAAAGCCCTGACATAGTCCTCCATCTCGCCCATGCGCTCGTCGCCGGCGACGCCGAACCCGGTAACCAGCGGATGGCCGCAACGCGCCGCGAAGCGTGCCGCGCGCTCGATCGACTCGACACCGACATGGCGCACGCCGGTGACGATCATGCGGCCCTCGATGCCGGTCTTTGCCTTGGCGCGCAGCATGCCTTCGCCGAGCGCATCGGTGTAGGCCTTGGATGACAGCCCGGCTTTCGTCGCGTGGTCGGGCGAGGTGAACACCTCGGAGTAGATGGCGCCATCGCGGGCCAGGCTGGTCAGATAGTGGTCGGCCAGCCGCGCATAATCCTCCTCGGTCCGGAACAGGTCGGCGGAGAAGTCATAGGCGGCGAGAAAGGAGGTGAAATCGTGCCAGACGAAACAACCGTTCTGGATATAAGGCGAGGTGTCCTTGCCGTATTTCTGCGCCTGGCGGATGACGAGATCGGGCGCCGCTGCCCCTTCGATGTGGCAGTGCAGTTCCGCTTTCAGAGGCATTCAAACATCCCGTCGGTCAGTCCAGGTCTTAAAACCCACCACCTGGAAGCGCGGCTGAACACCGCGCCTTAAACAATAGCGCCCGCATCATCGATCGGCTATGGTCCCGCCGGTTTTATGACGGATCAAAAAAATGTCAGTTGAGAGAGCCACGGCCGCCGGCGGCATGGAAACCTCCTATGGTTTCAAGCGTGTAGGGGAAGGCGAGAAGCAATCCCTGGTCAACGATGTTTTCCACAAGGTCGCCAACCGCTACGACCTGATGAACGATTTGATGTCTGCTGGCCTGCACCGGCTGTGGAAGGATGCCATGGTCGCCTGGCTCAATCCGCCTAAGCGCGCGGGCTGGCGCGTGCTCGATGTTGCCGGTGGTACCGGCGACATCGCCTTTCGCATCGTCGATGCCAGCCATGGCCATGCCCATGCCACCGTGCTCGACATCAATGGCTCGATGCTTGCCGTCGGTCGCGACAGGGCTGAAAAGAAGGGGTTGTCCGGCAACACAGATTTCGTCGAGGCCAATGCCGAGGAACTGCCCTTCCCCGACGCCAGCTTCGACGCCTACACCATCGCGTTCGGCATTCGCAATGTCCCGCATATCGACGTGGCCCTGGGCGAGGCGTTCCGCGTGCTGAAGCCCGGCGGCCGTATCCTGTGCCTGGAGTTCTCCGAGGTCGAGATGCCGCTGCTCGACAAGGTCTACGAAGCCTGGTCGTTCAATGCCATCCCCAGGATCGGCAAGTTGGTCACCGGGGACGGCGAGCCCTATTCCTATCTGGTCGAATCGATCGCAAAATTCCCCAATCAGCAAAACTTCGCGGCGATGATTTCTCGGGCCGGCTTCGACCGCGTCTCCTTCCGCAACTATTCCGGCGGCATAGCGGCCCTGCATTCGGGCTGGAAGCTTTGAAGCCGTCGCCGATCTTCCTCACGCGACGAGCCTTGCGCCAGTTCGATGAACCGGTAGGGCGGACGCGGCCATGAGCACCGTCAGCGCGGCGTTCCGGCTCGTACGGGCCGGTTGGGTGCTGGTGCGCGAGGGCGTCGTTGCCGCCTTGCCCGGCGAGGAACTATCCGGCCTGCCGAAATTCGGCTGGCGGCTGGCGCGGCTGTTCACCCGCCGTCGCGCGCTCGCCTATGAGCGCAGCGATCGGCTGGCCAAGGCGGTGGTCCGGCTCGGCCCATCCTACGTCAAGCTTGGTCAGTTCCTGGCAACGCGGCCCGATGTCGTCGGCAACGACATGGCGCTCGATCTCGCCATGCTGCAGGACAAGATGCACACCTTCCCGACGGCCGAAGCGGTCGCCGCCATCGAAGCCTCGCTCGGGCGCAAACTCGGCGATCTTTACAAGCGGTTCGGCGACCCGGTCGCCGCGGCTTCCATCGCCCAGGTCCATGCCGCTGAAACCGTCGATGGTGGCGTCGCCAGGAAGGTAGCGGTCAAGGTCATCCGGCCGGGCGTGCGCCGCCGCTTCTTCCAGGACCTCGAAAGCTATTTCCTCGCCGCCCGCCTGCAGGAGAAATACATACCGTCGTCGCGCCGGCTGAGGCCGGTCGAGGTGACCGAGACGCTGGCGCAGACCACCAGGATCGAGATGGACCTGCGCCTCGAGGCGGCCGCGCTCTCGGAACTTGGCCAAAGCACCAGGGAAGACCCTGGCTTTCGCGTCCCTTCGGTGGACTGGGAACGCACCGGCCGCGACGTGCTGACCATGGAATGGGTCGACGGCGTCAAGATGAACGACATCGCCGGCCTGCAAAGCGCCGGCCATGACCTGAAGGCAATCGCCACCAACCTCATCCAATCTTTCCTGCGCCACACGCTGCGCGACGGCTTCTTCCACGCCGACATGCATCCGGGCAATCTGTTCGTCGAGGCGAACGGCACCATCGTTGCCGTCGATCTCGGCATTGCCGGACGCCTTGGCAAGAAGGAGCGCCGCTTCCTCGCGGAGATCCTCTACGGCTTCATCACACGCGACTATCTGCGCGTCGCCGAGGTGCATTTCGAGGCGGGCTATGTGCCGCGCCAGCACAATGTCTCTGCCTTCGCGCAGGCGATCCGCGCCATCGGCGAGCCGATCCACGGCCAACCCGCCGAAACTATTTCGATGGCTAAGCTTCTGACGCTGCTGTTCGAGGTGACCGAACTCTTCGACATGGCGACACGACCGGAATTGATCCTGCTGCAGAAGACCATGGTGGTTGTCGAGGGCGTGGCGCGCACGCTCGATCCGGCTTTCAACATGTGGAAGACCGCCGAACCGGTGGTCGGCGGCTGGATAGCCGGGAACCTCGGGCCACGCGGCTTGCTCGCCGACGCGCGCGACGGCGGCAAGGCAATACTGACGCTGATCCGCCAGGCGCCGGAACTCGCGGCCCGTACGGAACGGTTGTCGCGAGAGATCGACCTGATGGCCGAGCACGGCCTGCGCTTCGATGAGGCGACTGCCCGCGCCATAGGCAAGGCCGAAGCGCGCTACAGCCGTTCCGGCCGTGTCGCATTATGGGTGATCGCGCTGACGCTGGTCTACATTGCCTGGCAGCTTCATTAGGCCCGTATTCGCGGCAAGCCAGCTGCTTGCGGCAATTTGATTGCATTGCTATCATCGCCATCAAGCGGGATGAGTAGAGTGCAATCACATGGCCAGCATCACGATCCGCAACCTGGACGATGAGGTCAAGGAGTTGCTGCGCCGCCTGGCGGCGGAAAACGATCGCTCCATGGAAGAACAGGCGCGGGTGATGATCCGGGCCGCCGTCGACAGCCAGGTCGGCCCTGTTGGCCGTCTCGACCAGATCGAGAAAGCGCTGCACGAACTGGCCACCTCGCAAGGCACCCCGACCCCGGCGTCAGCATTAGCAGGCAAGAGCTTGCCGCGAGGCACGCTTTCCAACAAGCGCATCCTGCTTATAATCGGCGGCGGCATCGCCGCTTACAAGGCGCTCGACCTCATCCGTCGGCTGCGCGAGCGCGGCGCGGCGGTGCGCGTCGTCATGACATCGGCGGCGCAGGAGTTCGTCACCACGCTGTCGGTCGGTGCGCTCTCCGCCGACCATGTCTTCACCGACCTGTTCGACCGCAATGACGAGCACGACGTCGGCCACATCAGGCTGTCGCGCGAGGCGGACCTCCTGGTGGTGGCGCCCGCCACTGCCGACCTGATGGCCAAGCTCGCCAATGGCCATGCCAGCGATCTGGCCTCGACCGTGCTCATCGCCACCGACAAGCCGGTGCTGATGGCCCCGGCGATGAACCCCAGGATGTGGTCGCATCCCGCCACCCGCCGCAACCGCGCGAGCTTGGGCAAGGACGGCATCACCTTCGTCGGCCCTGCCAAGGGTGAGATGGCTGAGAGCAATGAGGCCGGCGAAGGCCGCATGGCCGAACCGCTTGAGATCGTCGCCGCGGTCGAGGCGCTACTCGATGCCGGCCCCAGGCCACTGGCGGGGCGCAAGATCATCGTCACGTCGGGCCCGACGCACGAGCCGATCGACCCGGTGCGCTATATCGCGAACCGCTCGTCCGGCAAGCAGGGCCACGCCATCGCCGCGGCATTGGCAAGGCTCGGCGCCGATGTGCGCCTCGTCTCCGGTCCCGTCACCATCGCCGATCCGGCCGGAGTGAAGACCCTCCATGTCGAACGGGCGCAGGAGATGCGCGACGCGGTGGAACAGCTTCTGCCCGCCGACGCCGCGGTGTTCGTCGCCGCCGTTGCCGACTGGCGGACCGAGAATTCAGCCGGTGAGAAGATCAAGAAGGTCGCGGGCGAAGGCCCACCGGTGCTGCGCATGGTCGAGAACCCCGACATCCTGGCGGGTGTCGGCCATCACAAGCAGCGACCAGGCCTGGTCGTCGGCTTTGCCGCCGAGACGCAGGATCTCTTGCGCAACGCCGAGGCCAAGCTCACGAAGAAAGGGGCCGATCTCATCGTCGCCAACGATGTGTCCCACCAAAGCGGCATCGGTCCTTCAGGCGTGATGGGCGGTGATCGCAACCGGGTGCGGGTCGTGTCGAAAGCCGGCGTCGAGGAATGGCCTGAAATGACCAAGGACGAGGTAGCGGCACGGCTTGCCGCGGTCATCGCCGAGCGATTGAAAACCATCGTCGTCTGACAAGTGTCGGCGGAAGCGTTTGCCGCCAACACCCTGTCGCTTGCGGTGAGCTAAGCCGTCAGTTGGCCAAAAGCTCCGCCGTGCGAGCAAGCGCACCGCCGAAGCCATTGAGCGGAATGGAAAAGCTTACGACTTGCCCCGTATCGGCCGCGAACGCATCGATCTTGAGTGTGGTGCCGTTCTTGAGCAGCGGCGTGACATTGGCATCGAACGCCACCGGCAGCAGGCAGCCGACCACCTGGCAGGTGCTGAACGGCAGGCTGCCGTCGAGCTTCTGATCGTCGATGGTCAGCGCGACACCCTTGGCAAGCGCCAGACCGAAAGGCAAGGCAAGCGTTCCGGTCGCATCCTCGCCGGTCTTGCTCGACAGCTCGATCGCCAAAAGCCGTTGGTTGCTTTGCTTGTTGAACTGCTGGTGCGACAGGCTGCAGACCTTGTTCGTGCCCGATATCTGGCAATTGACCGTCCAGTCGCCATGGGTTTCGGACAAGGCCGAAGCACCACCCGGCAGTTGCGGCACGTCAGCTGCGGCGGGCGGCGTTGCCGCCACCTTGTCGCCCTTGGTTTGCGCCGCCATGGCCGGCAGGCCTGCGATGCAGGCAGCACCCAGCACTGCTGCAAAATACGCGTATTTCCTCATCAAGATCTCTCCCGCCCGGCTCCGCCTCGAGCCAGCCTAGAAACTGACCTTGAGAGACGCGCTGACTGCATTCTGTTTGACCGTTTCCCCGAAGGCGCCATTATATCTGACGGACATGACGACGCAATCGACGCAATTCAGCTCGAGGCCGGCGCCGACCCGATAGAGCGGCGAATCGATCGCCTCCGTCAAGTGCAATGCGGGGGGTGCCAGCAGATTCTCCGCCGCGCCGAAGCGGCCTTCGATCTCCCACTCCTTGGTGGAAAAAAGTTGAAACCTGCAACCGACCCTTCTTCCTTGCCGGAAACACGCAGCCTGCGCGGGTGGCAGCCCTTGAGCGGGCGCGGTGTGAGGGTGATCGGCATTCTCGCATGGCATCGTCGGGCAAAAGCCCTATATATCTGGTGTGATGAGATTTTTTTGCAGGAATAGATGGATGTGTGCGCGTCGTTCATCGATGATATCAACCTTGGTGGTGCTGGCTGGAGCGGTTTGCGCCGGCTTTGCGATGCCCGCTTCCGCGCAGGTGCTCAATTCCACGGTCAGAAACAACACAGCCATCCAGCAGAACGATCTGCAGGCGTTGCAAAACCGGGTTCAGCGGCAGCAGTTTCAGCAGCAGCAACAGCAGTATCGTGCCCAGGATCGCATCATCGTCCAGCAACCGCCGCCGGTCGTGCCGCAGGTTAGGCCGAGCTGCCAGACGCAGATAATCGGCAACACCGCCGTGAGCACCTGCCGCTGACGAACGGCAGCTTCTTTTATTTAGCCGACTTACATGATAGGGCACTTCAGGTGCCCCTGCGGCAGTTTGGATTTTGCAAAGGCCTCGCAGCACGCTAAGGGGCATTGCAGCGACTGGATTATCGAGATGGCAGCCACCAAGAAAAAGACCGTACGCCAAGCCAAGAAAGGCGAAAGGATCCGCCAGGTGGCGGCGATCCCCTTCCGGCTGAATGCGCATGGCGGCATCGAGGTGATGCTGGTCACATCGAGAACCACGAGACGCTTCATCGTGCCCAAGGGATGGCCGATGAAAGGCAAGAGCGGGCGCAAGGCAGCCACCATCGAGGCACTGGAGGAAGCCGGCGTGCTCGGCAAGACGCTGAAGCAGCCGGCGGGCACCTATTCCTACTGGAAACGTTTGGCCAACCGCTTTGTCCGCGTCGACGTCGTCGTGTTTCTGCTGGAAGTGACGGAAGAGCTTGCCGATTGGCAGGAAGCCAAGCGGCGGCAGCGAGCCTGGCTGGCGCCGGCCGACGCCGCGATGCTCATCGATGAGCCCGATCTCTCGACGCTGGTGAACACCTTGAAGTTTCCCGGACCCGCGCCGCTCGAGCAGGCATAAGCCTCAATTGTCCGCGCCCTCATCTTCAGGAAGCGGCCGTGCCGGCGGGCCGCTATAGGCCCACAGCCATTCGCGCGGCAGCGGCCCCTTGTTGCGCTCGGACTGCTGAGATTGCTCCCAGGCATGCGCCAGGATGCCGACGGAACGCGACAGCACGAAGAGTCCGCGCGTCAGCGGCGGCGGAAAGCCGAGTTCGCCATAGATGACGGCGGTGGCGCCATCGATGTTGAGCGGGATTTTTTTGCCCTTGCGCCGCGCGACGTCGGCCTCGATCGCCTCGGCAATGTCGGCAAAGCGGCCGTTGACCACGCCACGCGCGGCAAAATCTCTGACCAGTTCCAGCAGGCGCGGCGCGCGCGGATCGACAGGATGGAAGCGATGGCCAAGCCCCGGCACATAGCCCTTCTCCTGCCCGAAGAACCGGTCGAGACGTGTCGAAACCGCTTCATTGAGGCCCATCCCGCCATCAAGCGCCACGGCAATATCGCCATAGAAGGAAAGCGCCTGCTCACCGGCGCCACCATGCACGTCGCCCAGCACGTTGATGGCCGAGGCCATGGCGCTGTTGATGCCGACGCCACAGGTGGCCGCCATGCGGGCGATGGCGATCGACGGCGCCTGCGGCCCGTGGTCGACGGCCGCCCCCAAGGCAATGCCGAGCAGTGCCGCCTCGTCTTCGCTGGGCAATTCGCCACGCAGCATCAGCCAGATGACAGCCGGGAAGCTGACGCGGCCGATCAGGTCCTGGATCTCGTAGCCGCGCAGCCGGATCACACCGGGGCTCATCTCGATGATGCCGGTCTGCCACCATTCCTCGCCGCGCGCGCGGCCTGTTTTCTTCTCCACGCCGCTCATGTCAGGGCCTTTGCCTTGGCGCGCGGCGGCAGGCCGGCGAACACCTCGTCCATGTGCTCGCCCAGCACAGGCGGCGGCCGCGTCGGCAACGGTGCCGTACCGTCTACCATGAACCCGCCGCGCAGGACGGTCAGCGGCCCATCCATGCCAGCCACATCCTCGAAACGAGCCGTCACCTGGCGTTCGAGCACTTGTGGTTCGGTCAGCACTTGCGGGATCGTCAGTACCCGGCCCGCCGGCACGCCGGCTCGGTTGAGCGTCTCTTCCCAAATTGCCGCCGGATCGCTTGCCAGAGCATCCTCGATCTCGACCTTGAGCGCGGCACGGTTCTGCTTGCGGGTCTCGCGCTCGGCAAAGCGCGGGTCCGACGCCAGTTCCGGCCGTCCGATCAGCCGGCACAGCGTCACGAACTGCTCCTGCTTGTTGGCGGCGATGTTGATGAGCCCGTCGCCGGTGCGGAAGGCACCCGAGGGAGCCGCCGTCATGTTCTCATTGCCCATCGGCTTGGGATCGACCCCTGCCGTCAGATAATTGGAAACAGGCCAGCCAAGCGCGGAAAGCGTGCATTCGAGCATCGACACGTCGAGGAACGCGCCCTCGCCCGATGTCTTCTGCCTGACCAGCGCCGCGGCGATGGAGAACGCGCCGACCAAGCCTCCCAGCGTGTCGGCGACGGGATAGCCGACGCGCAGCGGCGCGGTTTCCGGCGTGCCGGTTATGCTCATGATCCCGGAAAGACCCTGGATGATCTGGTCATAGGCCGGGTTGTCGCGCATCGGCCCGCTCTGCCCGAAACCCGATATCGCGCAATAGACGAGGCCCGGGCGGACCGCCCTCAGCATCTCGTAGCCAAGCCCGAGCCGTGTCATCACGCCGGGCCGAAAATTCTCCACCAGCGCATCGGCGCTGGCGACCAGGTCCAGGAAGCGCTCGCGATCCGTCTCCTTCTTGAGGTCGAGCATGACCGATCGTTTGCCGGCGTTTTGGGCCAGGAAGGATGCGCCCATGCCGGCGCTGTTGAGCTTTGGCGAGCCGCCAAGCTGGCGCGCCAGGTCGCCGCCATGCGGCCCCTCGACCTTGATCACGTCGGCCCCGAGCAAGGCCAGCTGATAGGCACAGTAAGGCCCGGCGAGCACATTGGTCATGTCGAGGACGCGGATACCGGAAAGCAGGTCTGTCATATCTTTTCAGATCGCTCAGGCATCGCCCGGCACATGTTCGGGACCGCGCCGCCGCCGGTGCTCGATGAAGGCCCAGACATGCGGCCCGACCAGGCCGATGAAGGCGAGCGTCAGCAAGGTCAGCGACAGCGGATGCTTGTAGAACACCGACCAGTCGCCGTTCGAGATGGTCATCGCCCGGCGGAACTGGGTTTCGGCGAGCGGCCCCAGGATCATGCCGATGATGACGGGCGCGGTCGGGAAATCGAACCGCCGCATCAGGAAGCCCGCGGCGCCCAGGAGATAAAGGATGACGAGATCGATCGGCGACTGCGAGATGCCATAGGTGCCGACAGTGGCGAACACCAGGATCCCGGCATAAAGCTGCGGCGCGGGAATTTTCAGCAGCCGCACCCACAGACCGATCAGCGGCAGGTTGAGGATGACCAGGATGACATTGGCGATGAACAGGCTGGCGATCAGCCCCCAGACGAGATCGGCCTGTGTCGTCAACAGCAGCGGTCCGGGGTTGATGCCGTAGCTCTGGAAGGCCGACAGCATGATCGCCGCCGTCGCCGAGGTCGGCAGCCCAAGCGTCAGCATTGGCACCAGCACGCCGGCGGCGGACGCGTTGTTGGCGGCTTCGGGGCCTGCAACGCCCTCGATGGCGCCGACCGTACCGAACTCCTGCTTGTGCTTCGACAGTTTCTTTTCGATGGCATAGGACAGGAAGGTCGGGATCTCGGCGCCGCCGGCCGGCATGGCGCCGATCGGAAAGCCGATCGCCGCTCCCCGCAGCCAGGCCTTCCACGAACGCCCCCACTCGGCCGCCGTCATGTAGAGCGAGCCTTTCAGCGGCACGATCTCGTCCTTGCCGGCATAGCGGCGCGAGGCCATGTAGAGTGTCTCGCCAACCGCGAACAGGCCGACGGCGGCGATGATGACGTCGACGCCGTCGAGCAATTCGGTCATGCCGAAAGTAAAGCGCGGCTGGCCCGTCTGCAGATCGACGCCGATCATCCCGATTACAAAGCCGGCAAACAGGCTGGTCAGGCCTCGCACAGACGACGACCCAAGCACCGCCGAAACCGTGATGAATGCCAGCACCATCAGCGAGAAATACTCCGCCGGGCCGAAGGCCAGCGCGAACTTGACCACGACCGGGGCCAAGAAGGCGACGCCCAGCGTGCCGAGTGTGCCGGCGACGAAAGAGCCGATCGCCGAGGTGGCGAGTGCTGCGCCGCCGCGGCCGGAGCGGGCCATCTTGTTGCCTTCCAGCGCCGTCACGATGGTTGCGCTCTCGCCGGGCGTGTTGAGCAGGATCGAGGTCGTCGAGCCGCCATACATGGCGCCGTAGTAGATACCGGCGAACAGGATGAAGGACGCCTCCGGTGCCACCTGATAGGTGATCGGCAAGAGGAGCGCGATGGTCAGTGCCGGCCCAAGGCCGGGCAGCACCCCGATGGCGGTGCCAAGCGTGGTGCCGAGCAGGCACCACAAAAGATTGGTCGGGCTGAAAGCGACCGCGAAACCGTGCGCGAGATGGCCGAGCGTATCCATGGTCTCAGCCTCGCAGCGTGCTGGTGAACGCGTCGATCACCATATTCAGCTGGTTCTCGACGAAACCAGCGCCGATGTTGACGCCGAGCGCCTTGGCAAAGCCGAAATAAGCAGCCAGCGCCAGCACCAGGCCGGTGAGCACATCGCGCAGCGTATGCCTGCTGCCGAAGCCGTAACAGACCAGAACGAACATGATGACCGATGCGGCCGTGAAGCCGAGCGGCTGGATGAGCACAAGATTGGCCAGAAGGCCGATGACGACGAAGCCCATCGCCTTCCAGTCGGTCGGCGTTTCCTTTTCCTCGTCCGGCTGCCAGCCGCCGCGAAGCGCGGTGAGGATGAGCAGCAGGGAAAGCACAACCAGGCCGACCATGGTCAGATAGGGAAAAACGGTCGGACCAACCTTGGAATAGAGCGGCGAGACCGGGATCGCCAGCGTCTGCCAGGCCACGGCCCCGGCGCAGGCCAGAAGGCCGACGCCGATCAGCAATTCCGGCACGGCAAGGCGCGAGGGCGCCGCCGGCTGGTTGATGGTGCTCATGAATATCCTCCCCGTTACGGTTGGCCGAGACCGCGGCCAACCTTCGCCGTACCCTCTAGTACCGATCGTCTCCCTGCGGCCGGCTGCAGTTGAAAAATGAGGGACGGCACGAGCCGCCCCCTTGGGGGAAATCAGGCGAGACCGAGATCCTTGAGGATGGCCTCGATGCGAGCCGAATCTTCGGTGACGAATTTCGCATAGTCGTCGCCGGTGAGCAGGATGGACGTCCAGTTGCGGTTCTTGCATTCGGTCGCCCATGCATCGCTCTTGGCCATGGTTTCGACCAGCGTGATCATCGCCGCCTTGTCGGCGTCGGAAATGCCGGGCGGCGCGAAGACGCCACGCCAGTTGAACAGTTCCACATCGATGCCGGCTTCCTTGAGCGTCGGCGCGTCTATGCCGTCCTGGCGCTTGTCGGCCGAAATGGCGAGCAGCCTTAGCGCGCCCGCCTTGACTTGCTCGGAGAACTCGCCGAAGCCGGAAATGCCGGCCGCCACCTGGTTGCCGAGCAATGCCGACAGAGCTTCGCCGCCGCCCGCGAACGGTACATAGGAGAGGCTGGGAGCCGGAACGCCGACCGTCTTGGCGATCAGGCCGAACAGGATGTGGTCGGAGCCACCGGCCGAGCCGCCCGCGACAGGAACCTTCGTTGGATCGGCCTTGAGTGCCGCGACGAAATCGGCGGCCGTCTTGAACGGCGAGTCCGCCGGCACCACTAGCGCCTCGAACTCCCCGGTGAGACGGGCGATGGGCGTGACTTGGGTCAGGTTGTTGGCTGCCTTGTTGGCGATGATGGCGCCCACCATGACCATGCCCGCGACCATGAGCGAATTGCCTTTGCCGCTCCACTGATTGATGAACTGCGGCAGCCCTACCGTGCCGCCGGCACCACCGACATTGGTGATCTGCGAGCCGGAGATGAGCTTCTCGCCGCGCAGCACCTGATCCATCGTGCGCGCCGTCTGGTCCCAGCCGCCGCCGGGCGCCGCCGGCACGAAGATCTGGACTTGAGGCGCACCTTCGGCGAAGGCGGGTGAGAAATGCGATGCCACCAGCCCGGCCGCGCCAGCCGCCGCCGTACTCATCAAAAATCTGCGTCTGTTCAGCATGGGATTCCTCCAGATCACGACACCTCCTCCGGTGCCTGCCAAAACGCGCCTGTTCACAGACCCGTGATCAAGTTCAAGCAGATTTTACCTTGTTCCGTCAACAGGAACGACATTCTGCTGGACAGAACGGTCCGGTGGCGCGACAGAGTGGTTCCGCTCGGGCTTCACCGAATTGGGAACCGCAATGGACTTACCAGGCAACTCGGCTGATGCGGAAATCCGGCGCACCTCCGTCGAAGGTGTTGCGGCACTCGACCGGGCGATCGCCATCCTCGACGCCTTCAGCACGGCCGACCGCTCGCTAAGTCTTGCTGAAATCGCGATGCGCACCGGTCTTTACAAAAGCACGATCCTGCGGCTCGCCAATTCGCTGTTGCGCGGGCAACTGCTCGAGCGCCTGGACGATGGGCGCTATCGCGTCGGACCCGCCGCCTTTCGGCTGGGCGCGCTTTACCAGCGTTCGGTGGTGGCGGTGGACATCCTGTTGCCGATCATGCGCGATCTCTCCGAACGAAGTTGGGAGAGTGTTGCCTTCTACGTCCGCTCAGGAGACGTGCGCACCTGTCTTTACCGGGTCGAATCCAAGCATCCGATCCGCTACACGATACGCGAAGGCGACGTATTGCCTCTGCTGGCCGGTTCGGGCGGGCGCGTGCTGGCGGCGTTTTCGGGACAGCAGGGCGAACCCTACGAAACCATCCGCAAAACGTGCAATTGTCTCGCTGTGGGTGACCGCGACCCCGAAACGGCAGGCGTCTCGGCGCCGGTTTTCGGGCCGGGACACGCGCTGCTTGGCGCCTTGACGCTGGCTGGTCCAAGCACGCGCGTCGACGCTGCGTTCCTTGAGCGCATGAAGCGCCCGCTGCTCGAGGCGGCGGCCCGCGCCACTCGCGCCTTCGGCGAGGATGCCTCCATGCTGGAGCAGGCGAGCCTCGCGACGGAGGCTTAGCCCTAGCTCCGCGGTTATGGCGTCGGAAAGGCCTCCAACTTCCGCTCGCCGCCCCTGTAAGGAAGCTGCGCGCCCAAGGCCGGTTGCGGCAGGTCAAGGTGTGCAGCGGTTTTCCGTCCGGATTACGCGTTTGTAGCGCCTGGCCGGGTGATTGTCGGCGCCCTCGCCTCGCCTGACACCCCTCAGGGCAGCCGCTCCAGCAGCATGGTCGGCGCATCATGGTAGAGGGTCTGCGTCAGCTCGATATAGCCGCACTTCCTGGCGACGTTCAGCGAAGCCGTATTTTCGGGATCGATGATGCAGACGGTTCTGGCACGTCCGAACGTCTCGTCGCCCCAGCCATGCACGCGGCTGACGATCTCCGTGGCAAGGCCGGCGCCGTGCGCGGCCGGTGCGAGCGCCCACCCCGCCTCGGGGATGCCTTCGATCGACGGCTCCATGTCGCGCTTCAGATCGTGGAACCCGGCCTCACCGATGAAACGGCCGGTCGCTTTCTCCTCGATGGCCCAGAAGCCGTAGCCAAGCAGCGACCACAGGCCGGCATGGCGCAGGAAGCGCATCCAGCTTTCCTCACGCGTGCGCGGCTTGCCGCCGATGAAGCGGGTGACGACGGGGTCGGCCCACATGGCGGTATAGGCGTCGAAATCCTCCAGTTGGTGCGCCCTTAGAATGGTTCGCTCGGTCTCGATGACCAGAACACCGTGCGGATTTTTCATGACGATATGCCTCGCTGATCCTCAGCGCTTAGCAAATCGCTGGTGCGGTGCAAGGGCCAGGGCGATACGCGCCATCATCCAGGGAAGGCCTAGGCCGTAGACTCATTATCGCGTAACCAGAGGCGGACTGCGACGAGTTTGAGAGCGGCAAGATAGTTTTCAGCCA